>CAYSUJ010000001.1:0-236147 GCA_964434285.1 uncultured Candidatus Saccharibacteria bacterium
GAAAATTTATCTCTTTGTAGAATTTAAGCTGTCGTTTATAGTTATTTTGTTATTCATTTGTAAGAATGCTGATTTTCTACAAGACACAAACTATTTTCTAATCACTATATTTATGACATGGGTCATTATTGGTCTTGGCAATCCTGACGAAGAGTACGCGCGAACCAGACACAATACAGGGCGCATGGCGGTGCAAAAATTTGCAGAGGTCTACGGTTTTTCGGAGTGGAAAGACGAAAAAAAGGCAAAGAGTTTCGTCGCGCGAGGTCGTGTAGGGAGCGCAATTGCACTCCTCCTCTTGCCCAATACGTATATGAACAAGTCGGGACTCGCCGCTGCGTACTATATAAAGAGTGTGAAGGCCGCTGAGAAGGTCATCGTAGTCTATGACGATCTCGATCTTCCGTTAGGAAGCATTAAAATCTCGTTTGATCGTGGTTCGGGCGGGCACAAGGGGATTGAATCGATCGCGCGCACGCTAAAAACACGTCGCTTTGTGCGCGTGCGCATCGGTATCTCTCCCACGGGAGTAAACGGCGATACACGCAAACCGCACGGCGAAGATAAAGTTGAAAAATTTATTCTCGGCGAGTTTTCAAAAGATGATATGGCACACTTAAAAAAAGTGTTTAAGGGGACCAGCGAAGCGATCCATGCGATTGTGAAAGACGGGCGCGAAGTCGCGATGAATGTGTTCAATCAAGCATAAAAAATACACGCTTCACGTAAAATTCACGTGGCGCTGATACGATGAGACGTAGATTGTACAGTTATGCACATGGAGTACTGCTCTACGCGCAGTGCTTCGCTGTATAGTAATCGCATTATTCGCTGCACGACGGGGGCGTGCGTAGCAACATCACCTATGGGAAACAGGTATCACGCATCACTTTCTTTCGGACTCGTCGCGCTCCTTGTGAGCGCGTTTGCATTTCCATTATTCACGCACGCGGCTTCATTGCACGAATCACTTCGTGCCTCAATCACCGAGCGCATGATTGCGCGGCTGTGTGAGCGACAAGCTGCACTTTCCGCACGTTTGCCGCGCCCGCTCATCAATCCTGCATTGTGTGCGCCGTCGACCGAACCGACGCTTACCCTTACAGCGACGCCCGCAAGTATAGAAGAAGGAGACGATGCAGTGCTTGCGTGGAGTAGTACAAACGCAACTTCCTGCACAGCGAGTGGTGGATGGAGTGGTTCGAAGAGTATTTCAGGAGAAGAAGAAGTTTCGCCCGAGGAGACGTCCACCTACACGCTCGCGTGCACGGGTGCAGGCGGCACCGTGACAAAATCGGTAACCGTCACCGTGATGTCCAGCACTCCCGAGCCATCACTTTCGTTCATGGCAAACCCGACGAGTGTAGTAGTGAATGGCACATCGACACTCATATGGGATTCAACGAACGCGACATCGTGTCTCGCAAGTGACGGATGGAGTGGCGCCAAGGATCTCGATGGTGTGCAAATGGTAACGGTGAGCGCCACCACCACGTACACGCTCGCATGTGGTAATGGTGTAAGCACATCAACTCGAAGCGTAACAGTGAATGTGACACCGACACCCACGCTAGAGCCGACTGTCGATATCTCTGCAAATCCAATCACGATCAACGAAGGTGCAAGTGCACAGCTCACTTGGAATTCTGAAAATGCGACGTCCTGCGTCGCGTCTAATGGCTGGAGTGGTGCGAAATCGCTCGATGGCACAGAAAGTGTCTCGCCTACGGCGACCACAACCTACGCGATTGAGTGCACCGGAGCGGGCGGCGTTGCCCAGGATTCGGTAACCGTGAATGTGGTGCTCACTCAACAAGATGTGCCGGCAGTCGATCTCAGCGCCAACCCGACAAGTGTTACGCCAGGTGCTGGAAGTGCGACCTCCACACTCTCGTGGACGACAACCGGCGCGGATTTCTGTAGTGCGGGCGATGGCTGGAGCGGCACGAAGGGAAGTGGTGGCTCTGAGATCGTCGAACCAAGCGCGACAACCACTTATTCGTTATCGTGTGGAAATGAAGCGGGAACGTCGACCGACAGCGTGACGATTACCTTCGTTCCCGAGTCAACGCCATCCGTCGACAACCTTCTCATCAGTGAAGTGCACTATGATGTTGCTTCATCGACCGTTGCGGGAAACGATGCGTTGTATGAATGGATCGAGATTTACAATCCGACGAATGACGCGGTGAATCTGCAAGGCTGGTTTGTGGGAGACGCATCCTCAACTGACATGATCGACGAAAATAGTTCGATTGCGGCAGGAGGTTATGTTGTCGTCGCCGCGTCATCGACGCCTGCGGGCATCCCGAGTGGCGTTCCTGTCATCGTGCTCTTTAGTTCGATCGGTTCTAATGGATTCGCGAATGGTGGTGACGGCGCGCGCCTCCTCGATGCATCCGAGGTATTAGTAGACAGTGTTGGATACGGAACGAATGTAACAGTGAGCCCCAATGTTGCCATTCCTACAGTCACCGACGGCCACTCGCTGCGGCGCGTTCAGCTTACCAACGACACCGACACCGCAGCCGATTGGGACGATTCTGCAACTACCACACCCGGCGCCTAAGGGCGAGGCGCGGTAACGAACGTGTAAGACGCTCTATATAGGGCATGTAGGTTTTCTCGAAGTTCTGAACGTAGGAGAGGTGGGGAAGTCCAAACGTACGCGCTGCTGATTGGTAGAGTGCGGTGAGTGCGAAATGCGCAACTACTCCCGCAAGGGCGCCAAGTGCGACGCGCTCGAAGACCACCCACACCAATGAGCCAAGTACCATGCTCGCAAAGAGGATGGATGTCTCGCGGTCCCAGTCTTTGAGGTATTTCATAGGAAGTGCTTACTAACACGAAACCCTACAAATGTCAAAGCGCGCCCCGAAGGGGCGCGCTTTGAGTCCGTGTCAGATGGGATTATTTCGTTGCCCCGCCAAACGAGAGGGTCATACGACGCTCCTTCGGCTCGAAAAGCTTGATCGTGAATGGATACACCTTGCCAAGCTCGAGTGTTGCACGAAGGGCGCCTTCGTTCGCAAACTCGGAGATGTGCACGAGGCCCGCGACACCTTCCTCGATGGATGCGAGCGCGCCATGCTTGTTGTATTTGATGACAACGGCATCCACGGTCTGATCCTTCTTGTATTTTGCTGCTGCAGACTTCCATGGATCGTCTTTGAGTGCTTTGATCGAGAGGGAGACCTTACCGTCCTTGATCTCGATAACCTTAACTTTGATGTTTTCGCCCACCTTGTAGCGGGTCTTAGGATTCTCAACAAGTGCCCAATCCATTTCAGAAATGTGCACGAGTCCCTCAAGTCCTTCCTCGAGCTTCACGAAGACGCCAAATTCTGTTGCGCCCGTCACGACACCTTCCACAGCATCGCCCACATGATACTTCTCGGCGAGGCCGGAGCGCTCCGAATTGCCGGCACCCTTTTCAGCGAAGATAAGCTTTTGCTCCTTTGGATTTGCGGTGATGACCATGACCTCGATTTTCGTACCGATGAGCTTCTTGAGCTCGACGAAGATCTTGTCTTTGTCGCCATCCGGAACACGCGGATAGTGGTCAGGACCAAGTTGAGAAGCAGGGAGGAACCCCGGAATGCCTTGCCAGTTGATGATGAGTCCACCTTTATTCGCGTCGGTGATTGGAAGCTCAAACACGGTCTTTTTCTGCATAGCAGCCTCGGCCTCATTCCAGATGAGTGCCTGTCGTGCCTCACGGAGTGAAAGCTCGATGTAGCCCTCTTTCTTCTCGGTGCCCACCACCTTCGCGGTTATGGTATCGCCGACATTCGTGTTCTTCAGCGAATCGCGTGCCGAGAGATACTCGCGGCCGTAGATGATGCCTGTTCCGAACGGGTGGAGGTCGACGAAGACGCGTGCGCGGCCAATGGCGATGACCGGCCCTTCGACCACATCATCAATCGCGGGGCGCTTCGGCGTCCCTTCCAATAAATCGGCCATCGGCCCCTTGGGGAGCTGTACCTCTTCTTTCTCGTCGTGGTTTTCAGCCTCGACGTGCTTTTTAGCTGTAGCCATTGTGTTAAACGCTCGGGTTCTCCCTCCTTTGCTTCCATTCCGTTGAGAGGAGGCGAGGATTAGCCCTTACGTACATCTAGTAAGCTATGCGCGAGACTATATAAAAGAAGTAGCCCCAACGCAAGTGTCGGGGCTGGTGGGTAGTGGAGCCACCTCTCTTAGTTCTTCTTCTTGCGGCGCGAGTGCGCGTCCTGCTCGCCGGGGCGAGGCAGGCCGCCAATCTGCTTGTGGCGCTCCTTGTCGCGAAGCTTGCGCTCCGCGCGACGCTTGTCCGAAGCCGCCTTGCCGCCGCTTCTCGAAGTCTTGCCGATTTGCTTCGGCAGCTTGCGCTGCTGCGCCGAAGCGTGGGCTCCGTTCGGATCCCACTCGCCGGCACGGAGCTTCTCGGCCGCCCACATGAGCTTTTCGTTGCCGCTCCACGCAGCGAACGAGCATGCTGCGTCGGCGCCCTCCGCCTGCAGAACCTGATTGAACGCCGCGATGGTATGCGGCAGTTCTTTCTGATTCCAGGGAAGGGAAGCAAGAACTCCGTTCGGCATGCGCCACTTGCCGGCCTTCAGAAGGCTGGCCGCCCACAGGAGCTTCGGCTCGCGAGATTGCTCCGCATAGCCGATAGCCTCGGTAGAGCTGCGCTGACAGATTTCGTTGAACATTGCGATCGTGGCCATTGGATGTCTCCTCTGTTAAGCCACTCTTTACACGCTTTTGCGTCTCGCAAAAGACTATATAAATAGTAACATACTTTAATAATGTGTCAAGTATATAGAAAGGAGCCACATGCGGTGCATGGGCTCCTTGGCTTTTCCGATGAGGCCGCGCTTTTTGGCCTTACGGATTTTGGGCGGGGGAAGCTACTCCCCGTTTCGTTCCTTCATTTTCGCCCTTTCTCTCCTTTCAGAGTTGGGGGTCGAGCCGGCCGGCGATCAGACCGTGGCGATGCCGCCGAGGGTGTCGATGTCGACGATGTGGTGTTGGATTTGGATAAAGAAACGGGGGGTACCCGTTGCGGGACCAGCACGAATCATGCCGAACTCCTCTTTCTCATACGTGCCCCAATTGGCACGTAAGCGGGATATTAGCATCTCTTTGAACTTTGTCAAGTCCCCAAGAAAGTGGTACTCTTCTCCCATGCATTTTTACTACGTTCTACGTTCTACAACCTACGTACTATGATCCTCACCTACCACGACGGTTTCTGTGTTCGCGCGAGTGCGGGAGATACGACTATAGTATTCGGCCCCGTCTCCAAGCAATCGAAAGAATACAAACCGACGAACTTCGGAGCAGACGTCGCGCTCGTATCGCTCAACCATCCTGATATGAACGGTACTGAGGAGGCGGGGCGCGGTGATAAGCAGCCGTTTGTGATTGCGGGCCCAGGCGAATATGAAGTGAAGGATATTGTCGTCTTCGGCTTTCCATCTGAGTCGGGTTACGGCGGAGAGAAGCGCATCAATACACTGTATTCAGTCTCGTTCGACGGACTCTCCGTCTTTTATGTAGGAGCTGTCGGAACAACTGCCTTGCCGAAAGATCTCGAAGACATGGATTCGCCAGATATTCTTATCATGCCAATCGCCGACAGAGGCGCATTAACTCCTGCCGAAGCTCAAAAGCTCGCTGTTGCGCTCGAAGCAAAGATAGTGATTCCCATCGCCTACGACGAGAAGTCCTTGAAAGTGTTTTTGAAAGAAGCAGGGGCGGAAGGCGTGAAGGCTGAAGAGAAGTTGACGCTCAAAAAGAAAGACGTGGTGGGGAAGGAGAATGAAGTAGTGGTGTTGAAAGCATAAGTATCAAATCCGAAGTATCAAGTATCAAACAAGTATCAAGGACGTAAGTGTCAATTTTTATGTTGTTTGATACTTGTTAACTGATACTTTCTTGATACTTGCTACCTGATACTTGATACTTACCTTGTATGGTAGTACAAAAAACACTCGATACGTTGAAAGACAAGCCGCATGAGGAAAAGAAGGTTGTTGCGGGAGGTATTGCGATTGCGGTTGTGATTATCCTTTTCGTCGGGTGGGGTTTTTTGTTTTTGCGCAAAATTCAAGATGGCACATTCGAGCCGAGCGATTCCGCCGTGCCGCGCGATCAGTTGGGTGGACAGGTGGCGCCACAGGTGGAGCTCGATGCTATTTATCGCTCATCCCTCGATGAACTGCGCGCCCTCAGGGAGTCGTCGGCACAGAACCAAATTCCGACGAATACGGGGACGCAATACTCGGGACAGAATGATTTTGGGGCAGGATTTTAGGTTCCAGAGCGCGGGTTTTTCTGATATAATTGAGGTATATGGCGCGTGAGAAAAAGACTACTGAAACCCCCGATGAGGGAGGTGTGGTAGCGGCACGCATCGTGCCGCGCTCGATCTCTACAGAGATGCGCGAATCCTACCTTGATTACGCGATGTCGGTCATCACCGCCCGCGCGCTCCCTGATGTGCGCGATGGCTTAAAGCCAGTGCATCGCCGCATACTTTTTGCAATGAACGAACTCGGACTCTCCGCTTCGGCGAAGACCCGCAAATCAGCGACGGTCGTCGGTGAAGTCTTGGGTAAATACCACCCGCACGGCGACGTGGCCGTTTACGACGCCATGGTGAAGCTCGCGCAGGATTTCTCAATGCGTTACCCCCTCATTATCGGTCAAGGGAACTTTGGTTCAATTGACGGTGATGCTGCCGCAGCGATGCGCTACACCGAGGCAAAGATGTCGCGCCTCGCGAGCGAAATGCTCAAGGATATTGAGAAAGATACGGTTGACTTCCGCCCGAACTACGACAACACGAAGATGGAGCCGGTCGTCATGCCTGCGGGTGTGCCCAATCTGCTTTTGAACGGCACCTTGGGTATTGCCGTCGGTATGGCGTCCAACATTCCACCGCATAACCTCCGCGAAGTAACTGACGCAACCGTGCATCTCATCGAGAATCCTGAGGCGACGACCGAGGACCTCTTGCAGTTCGTGCAAGGCCCTGATTTTCCGACAGGCTGCATCGCTTTCAATCAAAGTGACATTCGCCATGCGTACTCCACTGGTCGCGGAGGCGTTGTTGTGAGAGGCGAGGCTGAGATTACCGAAAATAAGAAGGGTGACTATCAAATTGTTGTCACCTCGGTGCCGTATCGCGTGAATAAATCCGATCTCTTGAAAAAGATGGCTGATCTCGTGCACGAGAAGAAGCTCGAGGGCATTAAAGACATTCGTGATGAATCTACAAAAGATATTCGCGTCGTCGTCGATTTAAAGAACAACGCAAATCCGCAGACAGTGCTGAATTATCTCTACAAACACACCCAGCTTGAGGAAACATTCCACTACAACGTGGTTGCTCTCGTGGATGGTGTGCCGCAAACGCTCTCACTAAAGGCGATCGTGGAGGAGTTTGTGAAGCACCGCAAAGAAGTGGTGACTCGTCGCACGAAATACGACCTCGCCCGTGCGAAAGAGCGCGAACATATCCTCCTCGGACTCTCTAAAGCGCTCGATCACATCGATGAGATCATTCAGCTCATCAAGAAGTCCAAAGACACTGAGGACGCGCGCATGAAGCTCATGACGCGGTTCAAGTTCTCAGAGATTCAGGCGAACGCGATTCTCGACATGCGCCTCCAAAAGCTCTCAGGCCTTGAGCGTAAGAAGATCGAAGACGAGCTGAATGCGGTGCAAGAAACCATTGCTTACCTCGAATCACTTTTGAAAAGCGAGAAAAAAATGATGGATGTCATTAAGAAAGAATTGCGTGAAATTGCCGAGAAGTATGGTGATGATCGCCGCACGAAGATTGTGAAGCGCGCAGCAAAGCTGCTTTCACCAGAAGATCTCGTTGCCGATGACGATTTTGCTCTCGTCCTAACGCAGGGCGGATACATCAAGCGCACGAATCCTGCGGAATATCGTCGCCAAAAGCGCGGCGGCGTGGGTGTCGTCGATCTGGATACGAAAGAAGAAGATTTTGTGACGCATCTCCTCACGGCGAGTGCACACTCGGATCTCTTGTTTTTCTCAGATCGCGGCAAAGCGTATCAAATCAAGATGTATGAGTTGCCCGAGGGTAAGCGCGCGACGAAAGGTAAATCCATCATGAATTTCATCTCGCTCGAGGCGGGAGAGCGCATTACCTCGATTCTTCCGATGCCGAAAGATGTGAAGGCTTCCGCGGGGCTCTCGCTCATCATGACGACGCAGAATGGTACCGTAAAGAAAACCTCCGCCGAAAGTTTTAAAGAAGTTCGTCGTTCTGGCTTGATTGCTATTTCGCTCGAGAAAGGCGATGCGCTTATCTCAGCAAGTTTCGTCCAGAAAGGAGACACAGTCTTCTTAGTGACAGCGCAGGGTCAATCCATTCGCTTCGCTGAAGATGACGTTCGTGAGATGGGCCGCCAGGCAGGCGGCGTGCGCGGAATCAAGATTGGTGCGAAAGATGCTGTAATTGGCGCCGGTGTTGTGGAAAAGGGTTCAGAAAAGGAGCTTTTGGTGCTCTCCTCGCTTGGCTTTGGAAAGAAAACGCCCTTGAAAGAATACAAAGTACAGGGACGCGGCGGTTCCGGCATTAAGACGTCCGCTGTGACGGCAAAGACCGGCCCCGTGATTGCGGGACTCATCGTGGACGAGCATGGAGAGCTCATTGCCATGTCGCAGAAGAGTCAGGTGATCAGACTCGATCTTTCCGAGGTTCGCTCAAGTGGTCGCCAGACACAAGGCGTGCGCGTGATGAAGCTCCGCGAAGGCGACAAGATTGCAGCCTGCGTCGTCCTTGAAGGCTCGGAAGAGTAATAGTTTTTCACCACGTCTGCCGGTGATACTCCTCGCTAGGGACTATAATAGGCATATGGGAAACCCCTCTTTTGCGCATCCGCGCAGGAACGTTGAGGCGCTTGGTATCGAGCCGGGCATGCGTGTTGCCGACTTCGGCGCAGGGAGCGGTGCATATGTACTAGCGATTGCAGAAATACTGAAGGGGAGGGGGGCGATATATGCTGTTGATATACAGAAAGATCTTTTGCGCCGCATAAAGAACGAAGCAACGCGCCGCTCGCTCGAGGTAGACATCATTTGGGGGGATCTCGAGGAAGAGGGAGGCTCGAAGATCGCGGACGGGGCACTTGATCTCGTTCTTATTTCCAATTTGCTCTTCCAAGTGAAGCGGCGCGGACGAGTGCTCGACGAAGCGGTTCGGATTCTTCGCTCGAACGGTCGTGTGGTCGTGATTGATTGGAGTGAATCTTTTGGTCATATGGGGCCTCATCCTGAAGACGTGTGTGCGAAAGAAGATGCGCTTGCGCACGCGCGCACGGCGGGCCTTACTTTTGTCAAAGAATTTGAGGCTGGTGCTCACCATTATGGTCTCGTGTTTCGGAAAAGCGGCGATGCACCTACACATCCGTAGTACCATATCGATATGCAAAAAGGGATGTCTTCGTTCCAGATTATCGTTCTCTCCATCTTTGGCGCATTCACCGTAGGGGGCGTTCTGATATTCGCATTTTTTGTCGGTTCAAATTCGTCTGCGACTATCGGCCAAGTTGTTATGTGGGGTCCCCTCGATGAGACTGCATTTGGCGCGGTCCTACGCGAACTTGCTGAAAATGATGGCCGCTTTCGTCAGGTTACCTACGTGGGGAAAAATGAGGATACCTACCTCACGGAACTGACTAATGCGCTCGCAGCAGGGAATGGTCCGGATCTTTTCATTATGCGCGAAGACGACGTTATCTCGGAAGGAGTAAAAGTGTATCCCGTCCCGTACGAACAACTGTCACGCGAAAGTTTTCGTAACACGTGGGTGGAAGCAGCTGATCCATTCCTCGGTCCTGATGGAGTTGTAGGCATTCCCTTTGCCGTTGATCCGCTCGTTCTTTATTGGAATCGTGACATGCTCGCAACGGGCGGGGTCTCTCAGCCACCAACGTATTGGGATGAACTCCCGCCACTCGTGCGTGCGGTCACGAAGCGTGATGACGGGGGTTCGATTCAAAAAAGCGCGATTGCCTTTGGAGAATACGCAAACGTTAATCACGCAAAAACAATTCTTGGAATGCTGATTCTGCAAGCGGGAGGTCGTGTGACAGTGCGCGACGGGAGCGGGCAACTGACGCCTGCGCTCGCGACGCGCGTTGGCGAAACTGGACGTCCTGCAGAAAGTGCGCTCACATTTTTCACTCAGTTCTCAAATCCTTCCTCGCCCGATTACACGTGGAATCGTTCACGGCCTGAGGCGCGCATTGCGTTCGCGCAGGGCGATCTTGCGCTCTATATCGGCCCTGCAAGTGAAGAGGCCTTCATTCGACGACTTAATCCGAACCTCAATTTTGCAATTGCGCCATCAGTCCCCCAAGTGCGCACGTCTTCGTTGCCCATGAACGGGGGACATGCGTACGCATTCACTATCCCCAAAGCATCGGCAAATCCTCAGGGAGCGCTCACCGTCGCGTACCTTCTCGGGAGCGACAGTGCTTCACGCTTGCTTGGCGCAGCGTATGGATTTTCTTCAGCGCGTCGCACAGCGCTCGCTGAGCCGGCGGAAGGCAATGAGGAGACGTTTCGCAAAATGGCGCTCCTCGTTCGTACGTGGGAAGATCCAAACTCGCGTGAGACAGACCGAGTTTTCCGCGATATGATTGAAAGCGTCACCTCTGGCGCAGCACGTGCGATTGAAGCCGTGCAGCGCGCTGAGCAGGCGATGCGTGAACTCACAAGCATATGAGCATATTCATCTCTCTCAAAATCGGCGCGCTTTCACTCGCCTGGTTTCTATGGATGACGTTGCCAGCGCTTGCGCAGCAGCAGGGTACGCGCCTTGAGAGTCCCTTGAACTCGAACATTTCAACCATTCCGCAATTCATCGAGGGTTTTTTGCGCGCCATTGTGATCATTGCACTTCCGCTCATCACCGTATTCATTGTGTACGCTGGTTTTAAATACATTGCCGCTCGGGGTAATTCATCAAAAATAAGCGATGCCCATGAGAATTTCAAATGGGTCATCATCGGTGCCATTCTCATCCTTTCCGCCTGGATTCTCGCAACACTCATTGGTGGGACGGTTTCGCAGTTGGTCAACTAACACTATGCGCGTGTTTGCTTTCGTGCTTCTCATCATCCCGCAGGTCGCTTTTGCCGCCCCACGCACGTTCGATGAGCTTGCAGGGAGTATTGTGCAGTTACTTAACGCCGGTATCGGGATTTCTATTATTCTTGGCCTTGTGGTCTTCTTCTACGGCCTCACCGTCTCCATCCCTCATAAGGAACATGCGGATATCGAGCGCCTGCGCAATACGATCATCTGGGGAATTATCGCCCTGTTTGTGATGGTGTCGGTGTGGGGGATTCTCGGCTTGCTGCGTAATACGCTTTTCGGAGGAGGGGGTGGAGATTTTGATCTTGGTGGGGGCGATGGCGTATTCTGTAATTCGCTCGACAACTGCTAACTATGCCGCTGTATCTCATCATCCTCTACGGTCTGATCGGTTCTTTTGCAGCAATTGCCGTTATTGTGGCGATTTGGGGCTTTACTGTATACATCACACGCCTCGGCACTGAACGTCGTGTTGAGAGTCGCGACGAGGGGCTTGAGATCATGGAGTGGGCAGTTGTTATCATGGTTGTTGTCGTGCTCCTCGCGGGACTCCTCCGATACCTCGTGCAGGCTTGATATCCACATGAGTCGAGCAGAAGCGATTGCGCACAGCGCACGGCGCGCTACGATACGAGTACTTATTCTTATATGAATCACGCTATGCGCACGCGACTCTCACTCGTTTCAGCACTTTCAGGTGCAACGCTTTTTCTTCCGGTGATTGCCTCGGCGCAAACACTGCTGAATACGCTTGCACTCGTTTCTCAATTCCTTAACTCTCTCGTATATTTGATGATCACTGCGGCCATCGTCGTGTTCTTCTATGGACTCATCAAGTATTTGCTCGGTGAAGGTCAAGAGGGTAAAGCAGCTGGTCTCAAGATCATGCTCATGGGCGTCATCACCATTTTCGTAATGGTTTCCATCTGGGGTATCATTCGCTTGCTTCAATCGACATTCCGCGTCACCTCGACCGATCCGATCATTCCTAAGACCATTCAGCTCGACACGCGCATCATTCAGTAACGCCTGACCTATGGGCGCCGGAGAAGAACTCTTGGACAAGATGATCACTCTGATCATCGATCCGGCGTTGCGTGTTGTGTTCACGCTCGGATTGTTTCTCTTTCTGTTCGGTGTCGTTGAGTTCCTGTACAAACTTAGTAAAGGCGAAGTTTCGAAAGAAGGGAAAAACCATATGATCTGGGGCCTTGTCGGGATGCTCATTATGGTGTCCGTCTATGGCATCATCGCACTCATCGTGAATACCTTCGACCTCCGCGGAGCTTCAACTGACGTTGGGCGCATGAACAATGTCCGGACTGGAAATCCATTTAGCAACACGCTCGGTCGTTAGTCTCAGTGGGCGAGGGGAGACTCGGTCAGGGATATTTTCCTCGCCGACGCTCGGAAAATTCCACGACCCTGGCTCGCGGTTTTCGCCTGCTGGCGGAAACATCGCTCCGCCTTTCGAGCCTCCCGCGCTGCATGCGCAGGCATGCAGCTCTGCCCACTCTTCACTTCGTTCGGTGGGCGAGGGGAGACTCGAACTCCCATGCCTTGCGGCGCCGCGTCCTAAGCGCGGTACGTCTACCAATTTCGCCACTCGCCCTTCGAGTGGAATATACCATGACAAGGCGAAATTTCATGATATATTTTTGGCATCCGTCTAAATCTTTGTTTTGACGGGCCAGCCGGAGGAATTGTGAGAAAAAGCGTAGTTCTATCCTCGTTTCCGCCTATAGCTCAGCTGGTAGAGCATCCGACTCTTAATCGGCAGGTCGTAGGTTCGATCCCTACTGGGCGGACTTGACGGAACAAACGACGCCTGCGCGTCGTTTGTTCGTTGAATATCTTTTGGATGAATCTTTGTACACCGATGTGCGGGTGTGCCTGGGTGCGGGACTCGGTCAGGGATATTTTTCTCGCCGCCGCTCGAAAAATTCCACGACCCTGGCTCGCGGTTTTGCGTGCTCGCAAAACATCGCTCCGCCTTTCGAGTCCCGCACGAACAGTGCGAAGGCACTGTTCTCCCCGGCACAGCATTCGCTGCGCTCATGTTTGTGCCGGGGGCGGGACTCGAACCCGCAAACCTATAAAGGTCAGAGATTTTAAGTCTCCCGTGTAAACCATTCCACCACCCCGGCGTATGCAAATACTAACCTTTCTATAACCCCTTTGCGACTTCCTTTATATACTTCGCAAACTCGTTTTTAACATCGGGGTGCTTTAGTGCAAAATCGACTGTTGTCTTCAAGTAGCCGAATTTATCGCCGCAATCGTAGCGCGTCCCGTTCACTTTTACTCCGTATACCGGCCGTTTAGCAATGTATGCTGCAAGCGCGTTTGCGAGGCGGACTTCGTCGCCGTTCTTTATGTTTGCCTTGAGGGCGCGTAATTCCTCAATAACATCGCTGTTGATGATATACGTACCCATCAGAATCATGTCAGATGGTGCATCTTCAAGCTTTGGCTTTTCCACAATCTTGCGGAGTTTGAACGTGCCGTCCGTTTGCGCTTCGCCGTCCACAACTCCATAGCGAGTCACTTCTTCTTTCGGGACTTGTTCGAGCGCGGCAACAACCTCTCCCTTCTCCTCAAAGACTCTGCCGATTTGGTCGAAGCGGGTAGTTGGGCCGACGAAAATATCGTCACCGTACATAATCGCAACCGGCTCGCCGGGTGCGAGGAGATGCGCCGCGCAGAGAATGGCGTCGCCATCGCCCTGTGGTGACGCTTGGCGGACGAATGAAAAGCGAGCAAGCCCCGAAATTTTGCGCACGTTCTCGAGGAGTTTGTGTTTACCCGCCTTTTCAAGCATCGATTCAAGTTCGGGGGACGCGTCGAAATGGTCTTCTATTGCGCGCTTGTTGCGCCCGGTAACGAAGATGATGTCGGTAATGCCGCTCTGAACCGCTTCTTCGACGAGGTACTGGATAACCGGCTTATCGATGACGGGGAGCATTTCTTTCGGCTGGGCTTTTGTGGCAGGCAAAAAGCGGGTGCCCATACCGGCAACGGGGATAATGACTTTGGTGACTTTGTTCATAGGGGTATCCTGCGATGAAGAGGGAAATGAGTCAATCAGGGTATGTGGAGGCCACGGCGAGACTCGAACTCGCGCAGTAGAGATTTTGCAGATCCCCGTGTTACCCCTTCACCACGTGGCCGTTTCGGCACTATAGCACGAGTTACTTCCTCGTTAACGCATCAATCCGTTGCCGGTTTTCTTCCCCAATGTCGAGGGCGAAGTCGACGGTTGGTACATTGCGGAGAACAGTTTTCTCTTTGAGGTAATCGTGGAAATCGGTGCGAAGGCGCTTGAGCGAAATCAGCATTTCTTCCTCGTGCGATTTGGGAATCACGGAAATGAAGATCGTCACGCGCTTGAGATCAGGTGCAATGTTTGCGTGCGTAACGGTTACGAGAGAGCCTCCGGCTTTCACGGTACGTGATAGAAACACACCCGCCTGGTGTGCGATTTCTTCGGCAACCTTATTCTGTCGGCGTGAGGGTGTGTGTTCCATATTAAATACGCATGGTTTTGAAGCTTTCAATAATATCGCCCTGGAGGATATCAGCGTCAGTTTCCACCTCGGCGCCAAACTCACTGCCCGAGTCAACTGATTCTACCGTCGAACGATTTGATTGGATGCTCACGAACGCACCTTCGCCGATCTTCTCTCCGCGACGCATGATGCGAAAGCCCGCTTTTTTCCCGATGCGTCCTTCTTGTACCGAAGCACCGATTGTTTGCTTGCCTTTGCCGCCGGAGAAGAGTTTGAGCACCTTTGCTTTGCCGAGAATTTCTTCGACAGTCCGCTTGGGTGCAGATGTTTTCAGAATTTCCGCAAGGCGCTCTTTGAGTTTGTAAATGATATCGAAGGTTTCGATCGTGACGCCGTGTTGGCGTGCGCTTTCACGCGCGAGAGCATCCACAGAGACGTTGAATCCGAGTATGACGGCGGGCGTCACAGAGGCAACTGCCGCTTTCACGTCTGCCTCAGAAATGGCACCGATGCCCGTTTGAACGATTGCGATGCCCGTAAACTCATCACCGATGCCTTTTGTTTCGTGCGCGATGCCCTCAAGTGAGCCGGTGACGTCTGCGCGCACGATGACGGGGAGAATGAAGCGTCCTGTCGATTCTTCGGCGCTCACATTTGCTGCGCGTGGCGCCTCGGGGCGATCGTCTTCCGCAGCGCGCTTTGTTGTGTAGGTGACAAACTCTGCACCCACATCAGGAAGCTCGTCAAAACCGTAGAGTGTCACCGGAGAAGAGAACGTTGCCTCCTTTATTGCTTTCCCTCGGTCGTTCGTCATGATGCGGACGGGCACCACGGCACGTCCTGCGCGCACTGCTTCTCCCGAGTGGAGCGTGCCTTCAGTAATGATGAGTGTCGCAGCGATGCCGCGCTTTTCATCGCGGTGCGCTTCGACGACGTAGCCCTTTGCGGAAAGGGAAGTGTCCGCTTTGAATTCTGCGAGCTCTGCAACAAGAAGCACAAGATCGAGTAGTTCATCGACGCCAGCGCCCGTCTTTGCGGAAATAGCGGTCCAGGGAATATCGCCGCCTAGTTTTTCAAGATACACATGGTGCTCCAAAAGTGTTCCTTGCGTACGTGAGAGATCGGCGTTTGGTTTATCGATCTTATTAATGGCTACAACAAACGGCGTGCCTGATGCGCGGATGCTCTCAAGCGCTTCGAGCGTCTGCGCTTTAACGCCATCGTCAGCTGCGACGACAAGAATAGCGATGTCTGCAATTTTAGCTCCGCGCGCGCGGATTGCCTGGAATGCGGCGTGACCCGGTGTGTCGATAAAGGTAATTCGCTTCTTAGCGCCTTCTCGCTCATGCCCCACTTCATAGGCAGCGACGTGCTGCGTGATGCCGCCCGCTTCTTTGGCGACCGTGTTTGCTTTCCGGATGTAATCAAGAAGCGTCGATTTACCGTGATCGACGTGACCAAGTACGGCAACAATAGGTGGGCGTTCGGAGAGAGACATACGCGGGGGTGGTCATAAAAGACTCGCAGAGTATACAACGAAAACTGGCTATATGCTAGGATGCCCGCATGCGATTCTTCCCCTTAAAAAAGAAGGAAACGACCTACCTGGACTATGCGGGGGCGACACCGGTGCATCCCCGTGCGCGAGCTGCCATGCGAAATGTCGACGATGTGTATGCGAATCCGGGCGCGATTCATGAGGAGGCGGTGCAATCCTCGCGAGTGCTTGAGCGCGCGCGCGAGGGGGTTGCGCACGAACTTGCCTGCAAGCCTCGCGAGATCGTTTTTACCTCCGGCGGGACTGAAGCGAATAATCTGGCGATTCTTGGTCTCGCGCGTGAGCTCGCAATCAATGGCACGCTCGCGAATACGCACTGGATCGTGAGTAGCATCGAACATCCGTCCGTGCTCGAGTGTTTTTCGGAGATCGAGCGCTTAGGGGGTGTGGTGACGCATATAGACCCCGACACGCACGGACTCGTTACGGTGGATTCCGTGCTTAGTGCGGTGCGAAGTACGACCATGCTTGTCTCAATCGGCTGGGCAAATGGCGAGATTGGCACGGTGCAACCGCTGCGCGAAATCGCGCACGCACTCCGTGCACATCCGCATGTTCTTTTGCATACGGATGCCGGCCAGGCGCCGCTCTATCTCGCTCCGCAGGTGCACACGCTTGGCGTCGACATGATGACCTTTGATAGCGGGAAGCTCTATGGCCCACGTGGCGTCGGTGCGCTCTATCTCTCTAATCGCGTGGAGCTTGCGCCGATTCTTTTTGGCGGTGCACAAGAGCGGGGCCTGCGTCCGGGAACCGAGAATCCTATTCTTGCCACGGGTTTTGCGGAGGCGCTCGCGGCAGGAGGAGCGGAGCGCCGCGCTGAGGCGCGACGCCTTTTTTCTCTGCGATCCCAGTTTCTTTCAGAGGTGTTGAAAATTTCCGGGGTAGTCGTGAACGGTGAGAAGCGCACGCTTCCCAGTATCGTAAATATTTCTATTCCTGGGATTCAAAGCGAGTACGTAACACTCGCTCTTTCTGCCCTTGGCATTGCGATTTCCACAAAAAGCGCGTGTCGCGAAGGGAATAATCGTCGCTCCCACGTGGTTGAGTCGCTCGGAGGGGAGCCGTGGCGCGCGGAAAATACACTCAGATTTTCTTTTGGTCGAGAAACGAGTGAGCGCGATCTCTTTCGCGCGCTCACAGAGCTAAAAGAAATCGTAACGCGCCACCGCACGTGATACTATGAGCGTCATGGATATCGAAAGGCTCACCAAATCACAAGTCGTACTCCTCACGCTCCTCGTGAGCTTCGTTACCTCAATTGCGACAGGTATTGTGACAGTCTCTCTCATGGAGGATGCGCCGCCCACGATCACACAGACCGTCAATCGCATTGTTGAACGCACGGTCGAGACCGTTGCCCCCTCTCAGCCGGCCGCCGTTGCGACGACAATTGAGAAAGAGGTGCTCGTTGGCGAGTCTGAGCAGCTTGCGCGCGCGATTGAACGCGTCGCTCCCTCAGTCGTCCGGCTCTATATGCCCGGCAAAGATGAGTCAGGTGCTGACACGCGACTCTTTGTAGGACACGCGATTGTTGTGAGCAGGGACGGCGCACTTATTGCTGACTCTGGAACACCTGAAGGGCAGCTTACTGCACTTCGATCCGACTCTATTGAAGTGCCGGTGAATATCGCAGCGCGCCCAGAAGGTTCTGCTTTTATTCGTCTTCAGGCCTCGACGCCGCCTGATTCAACTCTCTCGTGGGAGCCAGCCACATTTTCGCAGGAGAAGGCGCGTTTAGCATCCCCAATGGTCGCGATAGGCGGTCGCGCGGGTACACGCGTTGCACAGGGGATTGTGACGGGTTTTAGTGGACCCGAGAAAGAGGGAGCACCGTCGTACGTCGAAACAGATATAGCAAGCGAAGTTGTGGCGGCAGGAAGCCCCTTGATAGGGGTCGACGGCGCGGTACGAGCGATTGCGACGCGTCCGAGCAGGGAGGCCGGAACTGGAACATTCCTTGCTTTGTGGGCTGTTGTGTTGGATAATGTAGTTCCTCCCCCGGGAAATGGGGCGTAAGCTAAAATAGACATATGACACCTTTCAACAACTTCACAACAAAAGCGAAGGAGGCAATACACCGCGCGCACCAGCTCGCAGTTGAACGAGGGCACAATCAAGTGTCCACGGCTCACCTTGTCGCCGCACTCATTGGGCAGGACGAAACGATGGTCTTGCCGATTTTGGATCAGCTTGAAATAGACGTCACTCACTTTTCCGATTCTGTCTTGGAGCTTATTGAGGGCGGCGGTGGGACGACTGTCTCGCCGAGCTTCCAGCTCTATCTCACGCCTGAACTCGTGCGCGTGTTTGAATCTGCACCACGTATCGCCGCCTCATTCAATGACCAATTCGTTTCTCCCGAGCACCTGCTCCTCGGCGTTGTTGAACATCCAGGACCGCTCGCAGAAACACTCGCGCGTTTCCGCATTGATCGCGCAGCAATCGCGCGCGTCCTTGCGGACTTCAAAGAAGGACGCATCCGGGACGTGGAAACGGACAAGAAGCCTCGTGCTCTCGTGCGCTTTGCTCGCTCGCTCACGGATCGTGCGCGCGAAAACAAGCTTGATCCGGTGATCGGACGTGACCAAGAGATTACGCGTGTCATCCAGATACTCTCACGGCGCACCAAGAATAATCCAATTCTCATCGGCGAAGCGGGTGTTGGAAAGACGGCAGTTGCAGAAGGGCTCGCTACGCGCATTGCAAACGGTGACGTTCCAGAGTCACTCCGAGGTAAGGAATTGATTCAGCTTGATCTTGGCCTCTTGGTCGCCGGGACAAAGTATCGTGGCGAGTTCGAGGAGCGCTTGAAGCAAGTGATGAAAGAAGTTGAGCGGAGCGAAGGGAAAATTATTCTCTTTATCGACGAGTTGCACACCTTGATAGGCGCAGGTGCGGCCGACGGTGCACTCGACGCGTCCAACATGCTGAAGCCGGCGCTCGCGCGCGGTGAAATTCGTGTCGTTGGGGCAACGACACTGAAGGAATACCAAAAACATATCGAGCACGACGCAGCCTTTACGCGTCGTTTCCAGCCAGTGCACGTGAACGAGCCGTCAGTTGACGACGCGATTTCAATTTTGCGTGGTTTGAAAGAGAAGTATGAGCTCTATCACGGTGTACACATCACCGATCAGGCGATTATTGCCGCGGCGCAACTCTCGTCCCGTTACATCACTGAACGCTATCTTCCCGACAAGGCGATCGATCTTATTGATGAGGCAGCTTCAGCGCTGCGCCTCTCGCTTGAGAACAAGCCGCCGAAGCTTGAGGAGGCGCATCGGACCATCATGCGCCTCGAGATCGAGCGCGAAGCTCTCAAGAAGGATGTCGAGCTTGGTGACGCGCACGCAAAAGCACGCGTGAAAGCAATTGAGAGCGAAATTGCCGATCTTAAAGATTCGACGCATGAGCTTGAGCTCAAGTGGACAAACGAAAAGGAAACACTCTCGGAGATTAAGCGAGTAAAGAGCGAGCTTGAGACGGCGCGTATTGACGCTGAACATGCGGAGGCGCGCAGTGATCTCACAAAAACGGCCGAGATTCGCTATGGTCGCATTCCGGCACTCGAGCGAGAACTTGAGACAGCAACCAAGCGATTGAAAAAGCTGCAATTGACTCGCCGCGTTCTGCGTGAAGACATTACTGAAGAAGACATTGCGGGAGTTGTCTCGCGTTGGACGGGTGTTCCTGTCGCGCGCATGCTTGAAGAGGAGGCGGAAAAGCTCTCGCGACTCGAGGAAGACCTCCACAGCCGAATTATTGGCCAGAATGAGGCCGTGCAAAAGGTGGCAGATGCTATTAAACGAAGCCGTGCCGGCATTTCAGATCCTCATCGCCCTGTTGGCTCGTTCCTCTTTCTTGGTCCCACAGGCGTTGGGAAGACAGAGCTCACTAAGGCTCTCGCTGATCTTCTCTTCAATAATAGTGACAAGTCGCTTATCCGCGTGGACATGTCGGAATATATGGAGCGCCACTCCATTTCTAAAATGATAGGCTCGCCGCCAGGCTACATTGGGCATGACGAAGGCGGGGGACTCACGGAGCTTGTGCGCCATCGTCCCTATTCCGTCATTCTCTTCGACGAAATTGAAAAAGCGCACCCAGAGGTATTCAACATCCTTCTGCAGGTTCTCGACAACGGCCGCCTCACCGACTCAAAAGGGCGCACGGTAAACTTCAAAAACACCGTTATCATCATGACCTCGAACATCGGCGCGGAACATATCGACAAAATGTCATCGCTTGGTTTCTCTCAGGGTGCGCACACAACAGAGAGCGAACGGTACGGACAAGTGCGTGAGAAGGTCATGGGTTCGCTGAAAGACTTCTTCCGTCCGGAATTCTTGAATCGTCTTGATGAGATCATTCTCTTCGATATTCTCTCGCCCGAGGCTATGCGCGAAATCGTAAAATTACAAACGGATCTCGTCGCGAAGCGTCTCGAGGAGAAGCACATCACGCTCTCTTTTTCAGAAGTTGCGCTCGCGCTTCTCGCGAAAGAAGGGCACTCGCCGCAATACGGCGCTCGCCCCTTGAAGCGCCTCATTCAAACGAAGATACTCACGCCGATCGCAAATATGATGGTTGCTCGCGGGGTTCTTGAAGGCGGCGCGGTCAAAGTGGATGTGAAAGACGATCAGTTCACCTTCGACGTCAAAAAGCGGGCCGAGCGCTCTCGTGCTCGCATAAAGGCGGGAGTGGCATAGAAAGAGACAAAGTCGGCACGTCTGTGTATAAGTCGTTTTGACTTTCCGGATGTGCACTAGGATTAGTACATGTCTCTGACCCCAGCAGTCCCTCAGAATAAATGGAAAGCCGTTACAACTCTCTACAAGTCAGGTCTGCCCATGAGAGCGGTTGCTGAGAAATACAACGTATCACTCGATGCCGTGGTCTATATTCTGCGCAAAACGAAAACACCGCGCCGAACCCTTTCGGAAGCAAACAAGATTACGTTTAACAACAAGAAGCCCTCGTTTCTCGTACGCAAAGGGACATCCAACCATCGTCGTGAAATAGAGCTTATGGGAACAATGCTGTATTGGGCTGAGGGATATAAAACCTCGAAAGCCATGGGCGTCGATTTCGCGAACAGTGATCCTGACATGGCCCAACTCTTCCTCCGTTTTCTCAGAACCCGATACATTCTTGATCCACGACGACTGTACTGTCAGATTTATTACTACGCCGATCAAGATATAAAAGAAATTACATCTTTTTGGTCCAAGAAACTTAATTTGCCACTGGTAGCGTTTCGGTCACCCTACGAAAAGAAGAATCCGAAGCCACATGTCAAGAAATTGCCATACGGCGTGGTTCATATTCGCTATGGCGATAAAAAGATGTTGTGGGACGTGCTAAATCTCATAAAATCTTGTAAGCTAGAGTTCTGCGTCGGTGGCTGAGCGGTCAAAAGCATCTGGCTGTAGACCAGACGTCTTCACGACTACGGGGGTTCGAATCCCTCCCGGCGCACAAAACGAAAACACCTCCCCTGCGGAGGTTGTTTTCATTTTGTGGCACGAAGGAGAGTCTGGGAGACTCTCCGGGAGAGATTCGAAAGGCGGAGCGGGACCCGCATCAGTGGATGTGGGTGCGAGCCAGGGTCGTGAAAATTCTTGTGCGTCGGCACAAGAATTATTCCTGACCGAATCCTTCCCGGCTAGATACTCAAATATTGAAAGAAGGCACCAAGCCCTGAAATAGCTAGTGCAGCCATAGATATCCAGAACGCACTTTTTGCATTTTTTCTCGCCTCTCTCAATTCATCAAAATCTGTAATCATGGAGACCAACTCAGTTGGAGCAGTCCAAAATCCATGCCTCTCTCCTTGTCTATAATTTCTAGTCATATCTCGTCCCGGTGGCGATTGTATGCTTTCTTCAAAAAATCTTCGCGCAATCGGTGGGGGTATGTTATATGGGGGTTGTGCCAAGAAATCTTCCAACTCTTGTGCTGAAAATTCAACTCGTTCGACACAAAACCTAGCGGCGGCTATTTGCCAGGGGTCGTTTTTCATGAGTGTAGACTAACATAGTTTCCATCTTGTCTCGCTTAGCGCACCATTGAAAAACACCCATGAAGGGTGTTTTTCAATGCTACACTGGCGACATGGTAGTACGTATCGGAGTTGTGTCAGCCTTGGTCCTTCTCATCTTCATGCCCGCGGTGCTTTTCGCGCAACAAGCGGGATTGCCTGATAGAATTGTTCCGTGTAGCGGGGTTGACTGTACGTGCGATCACCTGATCCAACTTGCTCAGAATCTCATCAATGCGGGTATCTATATAGCCGTCTTCCTCTCGGCGGTGCTTTTCGCCTATGCAGGCTGGCAATACATGACGCAGGAAACTATCGGGGGCAAGCACGATGCTAAGAATCTTATTCAAAACACAGCGATTGGTCTTGTTATAATCCTGGGGGCATGGCTCGTCGTAGATACCCTCATGACCGAAACCCTGAAGACAAGCGTCGTCTGGAACGATATTTGCCAGTATCTCAAGCTCTAGTTGCCGGTAGGGGAGAAGTGGGGTATACTCCTCGCCATGTCGCAAGACCAACTCATCAAGCTCGCCTGCGGGAACTGCAAGCGTATTAATTATTGGTCACGCAAGAATAAGAAGCTTGTCACCAAGAAAATCGAGCTCAAGAAGTACTGCAAATGGTGCAAGAAAAGCACTGTCCACAAGGAAGCTAAAAAGTAATATTTACTGCGCACTCGCGTGTATGGCACTGCACCATTTGCAGGAGGAAGGGGTCGGGAAACCTGCTGGTTTCCCGTGGAGGAAGGTTGGGAAAACCGTGGGTTTCCCAGTCTGCTAACGTGGTGCAAGAAGAACACTGTTCATAAGGAGGCTAAGAAATAGCTTCTAGCTTCTAGCTTCTAGCTTCTAGCTTGTAGCTTGTAGCTTGTAGTCTTATACTCAATCCCCATACGGGTCCATACGAGAGGATCGTATGAACTCGTCACTCGGAGAAAGAGAAAGCGAGCTTTCTCTTTCGATCCTCGTTAGGGTCCATCGTATAGTGGTAGTACATCGGTCTCCAAAACCGCTAGTCTAGGTTCGATTCCTAGTGGGCCCGCACAGTTTGAATGCAAAACGCTCCATAGGAGCGTTTTGCATATTTGTGCGGTTCGTAAAAAATTGACCGATAGTAGATTTTATGCTATAGATTCTCACGACCGTTCTTTCGGTCGTTTCCAAAACAGGGAGACTCTGATGAGTCAAAGAACGTTATCAGCGGCAATTGCCGCGTCTGGCGAACAGCCAGCGCGCGATGCCGCATTCTTTTTGGAGCTTCGCAAGATCGAGATCGCAGGGCAGTCCTACCGCGGACTCCTTGACGCAGCGAGTGAGGCTAGCAAGGCGCGAGTGAATCTTGCGTACTTCATTCTCACGCTCTCTCTCGGCATGTTCGCGTGGTACTACAACCTCGCGACGCGCGCCGACGAGCAGTACGAGGTGCTCCGGCACTTCGTGCCCGCGCTCGGGCTTCTGGCGTGCTTCGTCATCATGACGATCGGCCAACATCGCCTGAACGAGGAGTGCACCTATGTGGCGCGCGCTATCGATTGCGAGCGTGCACATGGCGAGGAGGCGGGTGCGGGTACTACCCGCGCACAGGCGCTCCAGCTCGACAATTACTGGATGCCGTCGCGCGTGGACATTGCGTGCTTCTGTGCGTCGATCGCATGGGTGACGACGCTCGTCATCCAGACCTGGTACAACTGAGGAGGTGGACATGAAGACACAGCTCGGTACGTTCAAGAACATTGGTCAGCCCGCTCGGCTCCTGGTGTTCATCTTCTTCGTCGCGGCCGTGGCGATTCCCGGCTGGAAGTATCAGCCGTGGACGAAGATTGACCACTTCTGGTCTAAGGCGACCAGTTCGAAGACGCGCTGATTGCGCGAAACTACAGAAGGCTCGACAGCGTGCTATCGGGCCTTTTCATTATGGCACCTTAGATATTGCAGGATGTTACGAGTCGATATAGGCTCTGATGAGGTTGGGAAATGAGAGGAGTAAAAGATGAAATTACGCCTGTTGAGTGCCGCTATCGTAGGGTCTGTGCTGTTCGGCTTCTCGTCCGCTCAGGCTCTGGATGGGTGCGTGCCCTACGGAGTGGAGAAAATGCGAAGCGGTAATGCAGACTTCGCATGGTACTTGTGTCCGAAGGGCGCGGTGTACGAGACGATGTACGGGTACTTCGGCATCGAGGCATCGCCGGCACCCATCTCTCGCTCCTACTTCGGCGTCTGCTCTTGGAACGAGAGTCTCTCAACGTGGGTGTGTCCCGCGGCCAGCTATCGCTGCACGAGCACACGTTGCTCGTGAACAGTGGTATCGAGGAAGACGAGGCGCGTTCTGCGGAACGCGCCTTTTCACTGAAGACTACTTTGGAAGCAACCAACGAATGTCAAGGTTGCGACGCAAATATGTCATCTGGCGCTTGGCGTAGTGCCAGATTTCGTTTTCGAGCTGCGCAAGAAACTCTTCTTTTGAAAGTTTATGTTGAAGCAATAGGGCGAGGTATCGGTACTCAAGGCCGAGTGAGTGCATGCGCTTGAAGGAGAGTCCCGCGTGGTGCAAACGCCGCGCTTCGGCAACCATGCCGGCTTTCATGCGTGCGTGCAGACGCTTTTTGATGCGCGCGCGGAGTATCGCGTCTGGCATCTGAATGCCGATCCACTCGACCGCATATGGCAAGGGCTCGGGATTGCTGCGAGGAACATGACCGAGCTCTTTTGCTATCTCGATCGCGCGAATGAGGCGAACAGGATTCTTTGGATCGATATCGCGCGCACGGCGCGGGTCGAGTTTCTTTAACATCGCAAATAATTGCGCGGCGGATTTCTTCTCAAGCTTTTTACGCAAGGCAGGGTTGGGTGCCACACGGGGCACTGCGATGCGACCAACAAGTGCGTCGATATAAAAGCCCGTGCCACCGCAGATGATGGGGACTTTCCCTCGACCGAGAATATCTTCAATGACTTTTCGCCCCTCGATAACGAAGGTGTTGACGGTGTAGACCTTTTTTGGCGAAACTACGTCGAGCATGTGGTGGGGAATTCCCTCCATCTCGCGCTTAGTAATTTTCCCCGTGCCAATATCAAGCCCCCTGTAGATCTGGCGCGAATCGGCAGAAATGACTTCTCCACCGATCCTTTTGGCAAGCTTCACGGCATAGGCACTTTTGCCTGAAGCGGTGGGGCCGACGATGACGATAATTCTCTGCATACATGCATCATGCCTAACAAGAAAGCGGACGGCAAGAATGCCGTCCGCGGTGATTCATGAAGAGGCTTTCGGTTGCCCGTACTTCGCGACGAAGTCTGCTCCCTTGCCGATTCGTGTGTTGATCGGTATGCCGGCAGCACAGAGCGGGCATTGACTCGAATCGTGCACCGTCATGTTCACGGACACGACCGAATACAGAACGGGCGGTTTTCCGATGTCTGCTAGACGAACATTCCCGCGGTTGCAGATGGCGCCGACGCCGATGACATCTCCGCCGTGAGCTCGTGCAAGCTCGACGACCTGTTTTACTGAACCGCCAGTGTTCAGAATGTCCTCGACGATGAGTACCTTCTTTCCCGGCACGATCGCGTCATATCCACGTTTGAGTACGAAGTTCGAGCCTTCTTTGTCGGCGTAGATAGCGTGCACGGCTCTCAGGGGATTGCTCAGGCAGTATGCGACCCACTGCGCAACAAGAGCTCCTCCGACGGCTGGGCCCATCACTACGTCCGCCATTGTTTCGCCAAAAGGATCGCGGAACTGCTGTGCGATTTTCCGGGACAGGCTCAGCAGTTGTTCCGGGTGCATGAAGAGCGCATCTTTGTTGACGTACTCGCTGCCGTGGCCGCCCTTCGTATACACAAAGTGGTCGTCTTTGAGGATGGCGCCCATATCTTTAAGCGCTTTCCAGACGTGTGCTTCAGTCATGTGTTCCTTCCTTCCGTTATTGACCGTGGGTGAGCATACCGCAACGAGGTGCAAAAGGAAACAGGCGGCCCGGAGGGCCGCCTGCAGAATTGAAAGGAGCTAGATCATAGAGAAATTCGCCTCCGCAGAAGCGATTTCCTCGGCGAACGCACGCGCGGCCGCGACAGGATCTTCTGCCTCCATGATCGGCCGTCCGATCACGAGGAAGTCAGCGCCCGAGTTGATGGCATCTCGCGCCGTCATCGTCCGTTTCTGGTCGTCCGGCTTCGCATTCTTTGCGCGGATGCCGGGGGTGATGCGGATAAGACGACCGCGATAGGTTGCGGCAATGTTCTCGACCTCAAGAGGCGAGCACACAACCGCCTGTCCGCCGCTTAAAGAAAATATTTCCGCCAAAAGCTCGACCTGCACTTCCGGCTCAACGCCGTAAACAAGTTCACAGCGTTCAGGGGACATTGAGGTCAAAACGGTGACACCGATGATGTTCGTCGAGCCTCGATTTTTCACCGCAGCTTCAATGACGTTCACGTCAGCATCAGCATGCATTGTGATACCCCACACGCCGTGATCGCGAGCGATATTCGCGACGGTTTTGCCGACGGTGTTGGGAATATCTTTCAGCTTCCAATCCGCCATGATGCCGATTCCAGCATGATGCAAGACAGGCAGGAGGCGATAATAGATGGGAATCGAATTGCCGCCGGATATTGCGGAGATGGTTTCGAGCCCGAGCTTCACAATGCCGACTTCTCCGGCAAGTTTTTGCAGGAGTGCGATATCCTTGTCGCCTGCAGTGCTTCGGTCGTACGCAACGATGATACGTTCATGAGGTTGCATTGGAATCCTCGCTTTTGTTTCGCTATTTACTCCGCACAACCTAGCAAAAAAGGCTCAAAAACGCTAGAATCGGCGTGAAAGCCGGCGGCGGAAGAGGCATACTGCCGTTCGGTGTGATTTGCCGGAATGGCGGAATGGTATACGCACACGACTCAAAATCGTGCGGGGGCAACCCCTTGAGAGTTCGAGTCTCTCTTCCGGCACAAAAACAACGAGCCCGACACATGTGTCGGGCGACTCTGTTTTTGTAGCAGGAAGAGAGACTCGAAGACGAGCGCGGGCACCTGTTCAGCAGAACAGGTCGCGCGAGTGTGAGCTTGGGATGGGACCCAAGCGCAAGAACTTCGGCTGGCGAGCCGAAGTTGGGGTCGAACAAAATTTCAACAGAAATTTTGAGTGACCAGGCGGAGAAAAGGTGTGACGACAACTTTTCGAGCGCTTGACCGAGTCTCTTCCGGCACACGTGATATACTCTGCGCCATGGAGACAGGCTCAGGCATCCCGAACGACGGTCGTTACTACAGCAATTCTATTTTCTGGGTCGAGGTTGATCGCATTAAGCCCAACCCCTTTCAGCCGCGCCGCGAGTTCGACGAGGCGGCGCTCGCCTCGCTCGCCGAGAGTATTCGCCAATATGGTGTGTTGCAGCCCCTCACGGTAACCCGCAAAGAAACAGAGATTCCGGGTGAAGGCATTCGCGTGGAATACGAGCTCATCGCGGGTGAGCGTCGTTTGCGAGCCTCAAAAGTTGCTGGCCTTTTCCAAGTGCCGGTTGTCATTCGACATTCTGAGGAGAATGATCAGATGAAGCTCGAGCTCGCGATCATTGAAAACCTCCAGCGCGAGGATTTGAATGTGGTGGACAGGGCAAAGGCGTTTAAGCGCCTTGTCGACGAATTCAATCTCACACACCTTGAGGTGGGTAAGCGCGTGGGAAAGAGCCGCGAATATGTCTCCAACAGCATTCGCATTTTAATTTTGCCGCAGTACATTTTGGATGCACTGCAAGCAGGACAGATTACCGAAGGGCACACGCGCCCCCTCCTGATGCTCTCTGAGCGTGCGCAGGAGCAGAAGGCGCTTTTTGATGAGATCACCACGCGTCGCCTGAACGTGCGCGATTCGGAGCAGCTCGCTCGCCGCGTTGCAATCGAGAAAACAAAGAAGGGCGATCTTACGCCGGAGCTTCTCATGATGGAGCGTGAGCTTTCGGATTCTCTCGGCACCCGCGTACATATTGAAAAGAAAGATAAAGGTGGGAAGATGGTGATCGAATTTTTCTCCCCCGAAGATTTGGAGAATATCCGCACGCTTTTGCACGGCAAAGCATCGATTGCACCTTCGGCGGCTGCCGCTCCTGACATGCCCGCGGAGGAGGCGATGCAGGAAGCACCTGTTGTCATAAAAGAAGCCGAGGAGGCAACAGAAGACCTCTACTCAGTTAAGAATTTCACCCTCTAGCTAGCGCTTTTCCGGATGCGCGAGCGCTTGGCGGATCATCTTGCGCGCGAGTGTCGTCTTTGCCATGTCGTGCCATTTGCGCGTCGGTTTGCCGGCTGGCTTCGTTACGATCTCGACGATGTCGCCATTCTTGAGCGCTGTGTCGAGCGCAACCATCTTGCCATTCACTTTTGCTCCCGACATTTTATTGGCGACTTCTGAGTGAATGGCGTAAGCGAAGTCGATCGGTGTTGCACCAAGGGGAAGATCGATGACATCGGCCTTCGGGGTAAACACGAAGACGCGGTGAGAAAAGAAATCTGACTTGAGTGATTCGAGGTATTCCTCAGATTTGTGATCGCCATGCGCGTGAGCGAGCTCTTTCACCCACTGGGGCGCGGTGCGCTCCTGAGGCTCAGGCTCTGCGACAGGCGTGCGGCGCATGAGGGGGATGAACTGACGAATCCACTCCAAGCCCCCACCACGCGTGCCTTCCACATATCCCTGCACTTCTTTGTAGGTGAGGTGGGAGGCGATTCCGAACTGGGCTTCGCGGTGTTGCGCCTCGGTGCGTATCTGAATTTCCATAGCGCCGCCGTCGCCTGTGTACACCGTGGTGTGAATCGATTGGTAGCCGTTGGGTTTAGGGAATGCAATGTAGTCTTTTATTTTTCCCGGCACCGGGCGCCAGTGCTTGTGCACCATGCCGAGCGCCGAATAACAATCAGCGACAGTCGGCACAATAATACGAAGCGCCAAAATGTCATAAATCTTCGTGATGTCCCAATCTTTGCGCTCGAGCTTTTTATACAAACTGAAAATGCCTTTAATGCGTGCCTCCGTGCGAAACGAGAGGATTCCCGCTGTGGCAAGCTCGCGTTTCGCATCCTTTTCCAGCTTTTCAAGACGCGCTTCATTCTCATTTTTGCGCTCTTTCAAAAGATCGAGCGTCTTTTCATACTCATCAGGAAAGGCAAAGGGAAAGGCGGCGTCTTCAAGCTCCGTTTTGATGACGCTCATACCAAGGCGGTCGGCAATGGGGGCATAGATCTCAAGCGTTTCGAGCGCAATGCGTTCGCGTTTGTGGGCAGGAACATGCTCGAGTGTTTTTGCATTGTGGAGGCGGTCCATTAATTTCACGATGAGGACGCGAATATCTTCCGCTGTTGCGGCAAAAAGCTTGCGGAGTGACTCCGTGTGTCGCTCCATCCCGCGATATTTCAGAGCACCGAGTTTGGTGACGCCGTGCACAAGAACACGGACATCCTTGCCGAATTCTTGCTCAATCGTTTCTTCAGAGACGTTGGCGTCTTCAACCGTGTCGTGGAGGAGTCCGGCGGCGATCGTTTGCGCGTCCATGCCAATATCGGCGATCGAAAAACCTACCTCGGCGATGTGGGTGAAGTACGGCTCACCCGAGTAGCGTTTCTGGCCTTCGTGCGCCTTTTCGGCAAATGCATATGCTTTTGTAACGAGGGCACTATCCGCGCTCGCGGTGCTTTTCATCGCTGCGAGGATGTCGTTGAGAGGTTTGACTTCTGCCATACTACGCATCATACTCTGGGCTCACATCTCAGCAATAGGAGGCTGGTATGGGATTAAACAGTCCTGATCGAGTGATTGATTCCAGGGAGGCAGTGAGGCGGGGTCTCATTCTTCCCATCGACTACACCCCGCTCATGAAGCCCGATCCGAGTGATACACCGAGGCACTGTATCGAATGCAGGAACCAGGTGGTTACACCGGGCAATCCGTGTCCGTGCTGCGGCTGGCACGGGTAGGGCACTAGGCGGCGCGTCAGCGCCGCCGTTACTTTTTCTCCACTTTATGCGGGTTATGGTTTTGACAGCTCTTATTCGAGCAGCGTTCGGGAATCGTTTTTGTACCAAGCATCATAAGAGAGCCGCACTCCTTACAAATCGCACCCGTCGGTTTTGCTTTAATGGCATTTTTGCATTCCGGATAGCGCGAACATGAATAGAAGAGTCCGAAGCGTCCGCGGCGCTCGGTCATCTCTCCCGTCTTGCACGTGGGGCACATGACACCCGTCTTTCCTTGGCTTTCGTCACGCTCAACGTGCTTGCACTTTGGGTAGCGCGAACAGGCGATAAAGCGCCCGAAGCGCCCTTCGCGTTCGATAAGTTTGCCTCCGTCTTTCTCACCACATTGCGGACACGGTTTCCCCAGATCTTTCGGCGGCTCTATTTCAGAACCATCCTCTTTGCGTGCGCCCACACATTCGGGGAATCGTTTGCACGACATGAAGCGGCCGTTTTTTGAGAGTTTGTACACCATCTCTCCTTTGCAAAGCGGGCAGGTGAATTCTTTCGGAGCTGCGCCCATGTTCGTCAGTTTTTCGATCTTATCCTTGCTCTTAACCGCCTTCTTAAACGGCGTGTAAAAATCTTTGAGTGTTTTTTCATACTTTCGTTTTCCCTCAGCGATTTCGTCGAGCTCGTTCTCCATCTCGGCAGTGAATGTGTCGGAGATGTAGTCGCCAAAGTGCTCCTCGATGAAGGTGGATACGACGTCTCCGGTGTGCGTGGGGATAAGTGTGCGGCCCTGCTTCTCGACATACCTGCGTGTTTCAAGTGTTGAAATAATCGAGGCGTAGGTGGAGGGGCGGCCGATGCCGCGTTTCTCTAATTCCTTCACGAGGCCCGCTTCTGAATAGCGTGACGGTGGTTGCGTCTCTTTCTCCTCGGTGTGCGCCTCGACGAGTGTGAGTGCATCCTTCGCAACAACTTTCGGCAACTCCACATCTTCACCGCGCGCAGCCGGATCCGCCTTGAGCCATCCGTCAAAGATCACGCGCGAGCCGTTTGCGGCAAAATCGGGAATCGTCGCATTGGAAACGTTTGCGGTAATTTTCGTGCGAAGCACTTTCGCATCGCTCATTTGCGAAGCAAGCGCACGAGCGCGAATAAGTTGATAGAGCCTTCGCTGATCGTCGGTGTGTCCGGCGCTTCGCGTGTGTGCGTTCGTTGGGCGCACGGCTTCGTGTGCTTCCTGCGCGGATTTGGATTTGGTTTTGAAGACGCGCGGTTGCACATATGTTTTTCCGAAATCCTCTTCAACGACGTGCAAGAGTTGGCCGATCGCTTCTTTCGCGAGATTGGTTGAGTCGGTACGCATGTAGGTGATGTAACCTGCCTCGTACAGTTTCTGCGCCGCGCGCATCGTGCGCGAGGGCGCAAAGCCGAGCCGGGTGGATGCTGCTTGCTGCAGGGTGGAGGTGGTGAACGGCGCTTTTGGTGAGCGGTTCTGCTCAGTCTCGTCGACACTCACGACATGCCACGCCTTCGCATGCGCGGCGTCATAGATGCGCTTCGCTTCTTTTTCATCGCGCGGTTCTTCCGCACAGGTGACGGTGAACTGCTCGCCTTTTTTCGTCTTTACATCGGCAGAAAGCACCCAGAATTTCTCCGGCACAAACGCGCGAATCTCGCGCTCGCGCTCCATGAGGATGCGGAGGGCGGGAGATTGCACGCGTCCAGCGGAAAGACCATAGCGCACTTTTTTCCAGACGAGCCCCGAGAGATCATAGCCAAAAAGGCGGTCCAGCACGCGACGCGCCTCCTGTGCCTTCACGAGCTCGTCATCAATTGCGCGCGGATGCGCGAGCGCCTCTTGCACCGCACGCTCGGTAATTTCATGAAAGACGATGCGCTTTGGCTTTTTCAGCTTCAGTGCTTCCTTTAGGTGAAATGCAATTGCCTCGCCCTCGCGGTCGGGGTCGGTCGCAAGGATCACTTCGGTCGACCGCTCTGCCGCTTCGTGCAGTTTTTCAATCACGGCTTCTTTCTCCTTCACGATTTGATAGCGGGGAACAAAGCCACCCTCAATGTCGACGGCGTCCTTATTGCTCTTCGGGAGGTCGCGGATGTGGCCAACAGAAGCGCGCACGGTAAAGCCGCGGCCGAGGTATTTCTCGATGGTTTTGGCCTTTGCCGGGGATTCGACGATAACCAGCTTCATATAGATGTATGCGCATCTTGGCACATAAGTGCCATTAGATACACTACAAGCCTAACATATGTCAAATAGGTATAAGAAAAGATGCGAGGTCGGCGTTTGCGCCGACCTCGGGAAATGCCTACTATTTTTGATGCTGGGGCAAGAGGCACCGCCCGTCTGGATCGTCCTCATGGACTCGAACGAACGCGCATCGTTTTCCATCAGGAAAGACAAACGCGCACGCGCTCCGTTCGCCTGCAAGTCTCTGAATGATCTTCTTCTTTGAGAGGGTTTGCATTTCCTCCTCATTAAGCTGTTCTTCGTCGTGTCCCCCGTTTCCGATTGCGGTCATTTCTAACCTCCTCGTGGACAAGGAACAGACGATTCCGTTCCTACTCGCAGAGTATCTGGTCGCCCAGAAATGTCAAAGTCGGGAAATTATCATGCCGTATTCTTCTGTGACAAGTCCCTTAATTTCCATTGTTGAGAGAAGAACGCCGGCCTCGGAAATGGGGAGCGCGAGGGTTTTAATCAGCTCGTCTCGTGAACGGGGTGTGGATAAAATAGAGAGTACCCGCTTCTCACGTTCTGAAAGGTCATGAAGCGTATGGGTAGCCGCTTTCTGTGTGTTGAGATTAAGAGCCCTCAGAATGTCGGCAGGTTCGGTGACCGGCGTTGCGCCGAGTTTGAGGAATTGGTGTATGCCGCGCGATGTCTCGCTGAATATCGAGCCGGGGACGACAAGTAGCTCGCGATTGTATTCGATTGCAAGGCGTGCGGTAATTAGGGAGCCTGAGCGTTCCTTCGCTTCGATTACGAGTGTTGCGTTGCACATTCCTGCCATGATTCTGTTTCTTTGTGGAAATGTGTAATCAGCGGCTTTCTGCGCGGGCTCGAACTCTGAGAGATGCGCGCCGCCTGCTGCAATGATTTCTCGTGCAAGAGCAACGTTAGCGCGCGGATACATGACGCTCCAATCCAATCCTGAGCCGGGAATGGCGACGGTTTTGAGCCCCGTGTCAATCGCGGCTTTATGAGCGCAGGCATCAGCTCCATACGCGAGTCCCGAAACGATCACGACGGGGTGGCCGCGTAGTCCTTGAATTAAATGCTCGCACGCTTGTTTGCCATACGGCGTGAGCGCACGTGCACCCACAACAGCGAGCCATGCATACTCGTAATTGGGAAGTTCTCCGCGCACATGCAGTCGCTTCGGTGCATCCGGTATTTCCCGCAAAAGGGGAGGAAATTCGGTTGCGTTGAGTAGTTTGAGCTCTTTCGACATAGTGCTATTATCGTAGCACTTATGCTTGATATTAAATTCATTAGGGAGAATAAAGACATTGTTATCGCCGGCGCGAAGAAAAAGCATGTGGACGTTGACGTCGAACGCCTCATAATGCTCGACGACAAACGCAAGGACCTTCAAAAAATCATCGACGATAAGCGAGCCGAACAAAATGTCGCCTCACAGAAAATTGTTTCGATGGTTGACCTCGCCGAAAAGCAGGCGCTGATCGCGAGCATGGCTGAAGTAAAGGCTGCAATGCAAACAACCGAAGCTGAACTCGAAACAGTGATGCAGGAGTGGCGCGGTCTCATGGTGCGTGTACCGAACGTCCCCGACATGACCGTCCCCGAGGGCGAATCCGACGCCGACAACCAGGAGGTAAAGACCTGGGGCGACATTCCGGCATTCGCTTTTGAACCAAAGAGCGCGACAGAGCTCCTCGCGATGCACGACATGGTGGATCTCGAGCGTGGTGCAAAGGTTGCGGGCTTCAGAGGCTACTTCTTAAAGAACGATGGCGTGCGCCTCGTCTGGGCACTCGAGCGCTTTGTCCAGGATCGCTTTATGCATCGCGAAGGTTTCCAGCCTATGATTGTGCCTTCCATGGTGCGTCGCGAGCCATTTGTCGGTACTGGCTATCTTCCGCAGAGCGAGGATGATCTTTATAAGACACAGGATGGCGATTATCTTGCCGGCACCGCAGAAGTTGCCATGATGGGTTACTTTATGGACGAGATTCTTGAAAAAAAGGATCTCCCACTCAAGTATTTCGCGTTTAGCCCATGCTTCCGACGCGAGGCTGGTTCACATGGCAAAGACGAGAAAGGCATCTTCCGTGTGCATGAATTCGTGAAATACGAACAGGTGATTCTCTGCGAGGCGCGTCACGAAGAGAGTGTGAAGCATCACGAAGAGCTCACGGAGAATTCAGAAAAACTCCTGCAAGAATTAAAGCTCCCATATCACGTCGTCGTGAACTGTGGCGGTGACATCGGGCTCGGGCAGGTGAAGAAGTATGATATTGAGGCGTGGATGCCATCAGAAAAACGTTACCGCGAAACGCACTCGTCATCCTATTTCCACGATTTCCAAACGCGTCGCTTGAATATTCGCTATCGCGACGACGACGGAGCGGTGAAATTCGTACACTCCCTCAACAACACAGCGCTCGCACTTCCGCGCATCCTCGCGCACATTGTTGAGAACAACCAACAAGCAGACGGCTCTATTGCCGTGCCTGAGGTCCTCAGGACATATCTAGGGAAAGATGTCATTGCACGCACGTAACGTTCTCGATATACGCAAGCCTGCAAAGCCTGCGATAAGCCGTGCGCGAGCGCGTGTTCATATGGCGCCATTGTTTTCTCACCATAAGCAGCCGCGCCTTCGTGTGCGCAAACGCAAACAGCGTTTAATCATATTTTTGATGTGCGTATCATTCCTGGCTGTATTGGTTGTGCTCCTCGGTTACGTGTCGCACATGAAGCGACTGCAGATTTCAGACATCATGGTTTCGGGAGTTTTACGAATTCCTGAAAATGCCATTCGCGACTCTATAAAAACAACGTTGGCTGAGGATTGGTTTTCGCTCTTCTCAAAACGAAATCTATTTTTGTATCCACGAGAGAGTATTGAGGCCACACTCTCTCAGGATTTTCCACGCATTCAACACGTACAGATTTCGCGCGAATCGCTCCTTGCACAGACTATGACTGTTACAGTGCGTGAGCGGGAATCTTTTGCGCTTTGGTGTGGGCAAGGGTCATGCTTTCTCATGGATGATAAGGGATACGTGTTTGCTGAGGGAAATGATGTTCTTTCTGGCTATTTCTTTCGCGGCGGACTTATGCCCGACACGCCGCCTGTCGGACAATCGTTTTTGCTCGGATACTTTGCAGATATGCGCACGTTTCTGGATATGCTTACTGCCGAAGGGTTTCCGCCTCGTGAGATCATAATCGAGAATGATACTGACTTTTCCGTTGCACTCTCTCCGGGGTTTAGTGCTCGTTTTTCTTTTGCTCACGCAAACGAAAATGCTGTCCGAAATTTGAAAACGGCGCTTGAAAGCGAGGCGCTGCGAGGTAAGGAAGATGAGATTGAAGTTGTTGATGTTCGTTTTGAGAACAAGGTCTATTACACATTCAAGGGTACACAAAACGAAAGCGGCAATCTGTAATTGCCGCTTCTGAATTCTTCTAGTTTCGCCAGGCGAATCGAGTGAGTGCGCGGAGAGGTGCGGAGATGGTGATCGCAGCGTAGCGAAGCAGTACTCGAAGTGACGCGCGAGACTGTTGCAAAAGTGGCTGGTGCGGATCGAGCTCACCGAAGCCGTGGTTATCAAACTCTCGTGCCGCAAATTCTGGAGAGATAGTTGGTTTTTTCTCTGGAACAAGAGCATCTTCCAGTTCGTCAAATCCACACATGGCAGACTCCTTGGGTTACTTTGCTTGCGTGCCGTTTCCTTTGGATATCTTGCAATGACTCGCCAAAGTGCGCAAGGGTGTTATGGTACTATCGATGCGTAATTTTTGGATAGACCTGCCACGGCCCTTTTTCGTCCAAGCGCCTATGGAGAACGTCACGGACGCGGCCTTTCGACGGCTCATTGCGCAGATGGGAAGGCCCGACGTTATGTACACCGAGTTCACTTCGGCAGACGGTCTCGTTCTCGCCCCCGAGCATGGGCAAAAGGTTCTCCATGCGAAACTTGCGTTTTCTCCGGAAGAACGTCCGATCGTCGCCCAACTTTTTTCTGCAGTTCCCGAACGAATGGAAGCTGCGGCACGCATTGTTGCGAAGCTTGGGTTCGACGGCATCGACATTAACATGGGATGTCCAGATAAAGCGGTGGAGAAAAGCGGTAGTGGCGCAGCGCTCATCAAGAATCCGAGTCTCGCTCGCGCACTTATTCGCGCAGCAGAGCGCGGCAGTGAGTCAGTCGGCAGGCCGTTACCTATTTCAGTTAAGACTCGCATTGGTTATTCTACCGAGGAAATAGATACCTGGCTTCCTGCATTATTCTCGGAGAACATCGCCAACCTTTCGCTTCACCTAAGGACGCGCACAGAGATGTCAGATGTGCCAGCACATTGGGAGCTCATGCCGCGCATTGTGTCGCTGCGTGATCATTTGAATCCCGGCACCCTCATCACTGGAAACGGCGACGTGCACGACCTTGCCGATGCCCGAGCAAAAGCACAGGCAACCAGGTGCGATGGCGTCATGCTCGGACGTGCGATTTACGGATATCCCTGGCTCTATGCTGGACGCGTCACTCAACCATCACCGGAAGAGCGCATCGCCGCGCTTGCCGAACACATACGCATATTTGATGAGTTGCTTGGCGACTTCACAAACTTTGCTACCATGAAAAAACACTTTAAAGCCTACCTCTCAGGCTGGGATCATGCGAAGGAATTACGGTCTCAGATGATGCGGACAACATCGGCGGTACAGGCACTTGCGTTTCTTCAGTCAAGACTATAGTCTCTGACCAGGTCTTTTAAGGGAGAATCACCAATGCGGGATATCGACTTGGACTATGTGGCCTCGGTTGTGTTGCATACCATGGAAACCGGACAGAATAGCATCACCGTACTGGATCTTGCTGAGATGAGGGGAGTCGATCCGTGCGTCGTTCGTAGGTATTTGAGGAGAAAACCGTCGATGGTTGCGCTCCTCGGTGTGAGAACACATACGGAAGAGCTGTATGCGCTGTACTGTACTTACGCAGCATTACTGCGCGCGAGCGGAAAGCGCGTCACAAGCCGCCATCTCGCTGACGTCCTTAATCGCTCCTCTATTGTTGTGAAGCGCTACATGGCAGCGCATCCTGATCTTGCTCAGATGATTGGCTGGACCGATAGGTGAAAGCCCGCCCGCATAAAGCGGGCTTTCTGCTACAATAGCCACCATGTCTGCAAAAAAAGAGCACCAAACCCTCTATCGCGCGTATCGGCCGCAGGAGTGGGACGCTGTGCGCGGGCAGAATCATGTCACCCATACACTGCAGGCGGCTATTAAGAACAAGAAAATCGGTCATGCGTATCTCTTCCATGGAGGTCGCGGGACAGGAAAGACGACCGTTGCGCGTATTCTCGCTCGAGAGCTCGGTGTTTCCGACAAGGATCTCTATGAGATTGATGCGGCGTCGAATCGTGGCATTAATGAAATGAGGGAGTTGCGCGAAGGTGTCTACGCAATGCCATTTGAGAGTCCCTACAAGTGCTACATCATCGATGAGGCGCACATGCTCACCAAAGAAGCGTGGAACGCGTTCCTCAAAACGCTCGAGGAGCCACCTGCACATGCCCTTTTCATCCTCGCGACAACGGAACGCGAGAAGGTGCCTGACACAATTCAATCTCGGTGCGAAGTGTATGCGTTTAAGCAGCCAACGCGTGAAATGCTCGCCGAAATCGTGACGGACGTCGCAAAAAAGGAGGGCTATGGAATGGAGCGAGGTGCGGCAGAGCTCGTCGCCATGCTCGCTGATGGCTCGTTCCGCGATGCGCTCTCAATTCTCCAGAAAGTACTCGCTGTTTCGTCCGATAAAAAAGTAAATGTAGAGGAAGCGCTGACCGTGACCGGCGCGCCAAAGAGCGAGGTCGTGCGGCAAATACTTGGTTCCTTGGTGCATAGTGACGCCGCCGCTGCACTCGCTGCTCTTCAGAAAGCCGTGCGGGACAACATCGACATGCGCGTTCTCGCGCGTCTCTTGATTCATCGCTTGCGCGTCGTACTGCTCATGCGTTTTGCTCCAGAACTTGCCGATTCGTTCGCGCACGAGCTTTCTGAAGAGGATGTTGCGTTTGTGCAGGGACTTGCAAAAGTTCCTGCAGTCAATTCGGACATGCTCCGTATGCTCCTTGAGGCGCATGCCACGATGGCCTATGCCGCGCTTCCGCACCTGCCGCTCGAGCTCGCGATTATCGATATCTGCGCGGTGAAGGAATAGTATGCCAGTCACCATCCACAATCATCTCATCGACAAGCTCGCGGTCTTCACGGGAACGATATCGGCGATCGCACTTCTACCACAAGTCTGGCTGATACTCGGAGCGACGTCGTTCGAGTACTTCTCGCCAATAACTTTAGTGGTGATATTCCTCAACAGCATCGTATGGCTTGCATATGCGATCCATCGACAACTCATCTCTCTCGCACTTCCTTCCATCATCAACATCCTCTCGACGGGTGCGGTGGTCGTGAAAATCGTGTCGCTAGTGTTGTAGTGTGGATAAGGTCGAAAATAGACTGTAGGAATGGTATCCTACCTTTGTGAAAAAGGAGCAGTACCACAAAGCCATTACCATGCGAAAAGAAGGAAAGACGTATGGTGAAATACTCGAAGCGGTGCCTGTTGCAAAATCCACGCTTTCCCTTTGGCTTCGGTCTGTTGGTTTGGCGAACATACAAAAGCAGCGCATAACCCGCAAAAGAAAGGAAGCTCAACGTAGAGGGGCAGAGAGCAGGCATAGGGCTCGAATGCGTCAGATTGAAAACTTATTACGTGAGGGGCGAGGAGAAGTCGGTGCTATTACTGAACGAGAATTATGGCTTATTGGGGCGGCCTTATACTGGGCAGAAGGGGCCAAGCAACATCCACATAACCCGAGTGTTGGTGTGATATTCTCGAATTCCGATGCCGCGATGCATCGTTGTTTTTTGAAATGGCTCTCATTGGTTCGCGTCCCCAGCCATGACGTTGCGTTCGAACTGTTTGTTCATGAAACTCGCGCAAAGGACGTCCTGGTATTTCAGAAATGGTGGGAGGGCCAACTGCATCTCGTTCGTCATACTATAAAAACAGTGTATCTTAAGTCCGGATCTGTAAAGACAAACAGGCATAATACTGATGACTTGTACCACGGACTATTACGGATTAAAGTTGCAGGGAGCACGTCTTTGAATCGAAAGATTCAGGGTTGGATAGAGGGAATTGCACGATGTGCGGAATAACTGCCGGGTCGTCTAATGGTAGGACTCCAGGTTTTGGTCCTGGCTATTTTGGTTCGAGTCCAAACCCGGCAACTTGTAAGGTAGACTGTATCGATGGTGGAAAAACACAGGGCACGAATCGCGTCATACGTCATTTTCGAGCACGGGGGAAAGACATTACTGGCACGATGCTTTCGGACGGGGTATAAGGACGGTTTCTATCAGATGCCGTCTGACACGTAGAGAATCATGAATATCCCCCAGCAGCTGCAATTCGGGAAGTTAAAGAAGAGGTTGGTGTGGATATCGACCCGGAGGATTTGAGATTTCTACACGCCTCATATCGCGTAAATACTGACAAAGCGGGGGACTATGTTGATTTTTTCTTCGCAACCAACAAATGGAACGGGGATATTGTTAACGCTGATCCAGAAAAGTGCGACGAACTCATCTGGGTATCGCTTGATCAACTCCCTGACAATACAGTGCCGGCCATAAAAGAGGCTGTCGCTTTCATCCTACACAATACGCCTTTCTCGGAAAATGGGCGGACGTAATGATGCTCACGCCGTCGCTTGATCAATTTTAAAGCGAATCCTTCGTATTGGTGGAACGAGTATGCTTGTGAGGGCGGGAATACCAAGGCGTGGAGCGGCAATACCGTCGCTCATTGGGACGTGCCTGTGGAAATCATGCCGTTTACGCAAAACTCTTAATGTATACTGAATTGATACTGGCATTTACGGACTCACACTTATGGCCATTATCACGCACGGCACGTATAAGTATCCCTTTATAATCAGGTGGTTAGTCGGCGCGCCACTCGTCTGGCTTATGATCGTACCTGTCGTTATCTCTGACATTTTTCTTGAAATCTATCATCGGATTGCTTTCCCGATTTTTGGCATCAAGCTCGTGAAGCGAAGCCAGTATATTCGGGTTTTGGATCGGGAAAAATTGCCGTACCTCACGTGGTATGAGAAAGCGGGGTGCGTGTACTGTGGCTATGTGAATGGGTGGCTCCATTACGCGTCTGTTATTGCAGGGCGAACACAAAATTATTTCTGTGCGATTGCGCATCTTGAATCACGCGGCTTTATTCCTTCAGAATATGAAAAATCATTTGCGAAGTACGGCGACGAAGCGGCGTTGCGTCGACGATACGAGCAGCATTATCGGGATTACGGTGCAGGAATAGAATGATATGCAGGTAGCAAGCGAGGAGCGCGCTGATAGGCCGCTCGTGGTCTACTTCAGTGCAGGTGCAATGTCAGGCGTATTCAGTGCTGGCTTATCGAAGGCGTTTGCTGAGGCGGATCTGACGCGCTACATCGACAGTGTCTATGGAAACTCTGCTGGCGGTTTTACCGCGCTTTGTTTCCTTGCCAATCAAGTTGAGCAAGGTGCGGCGATGTACTGGGAGGACCTCAGTGGGGATAAGTACATTAAGTGGTCGCGACTTCCAAAGTATGTGCTGAAAGGCTTTTCGAATAAGCTCTTTCATACGCGATTCGAACTAGAGCCAGTGTTTGATATCGACTATATAGAACATATACTTCTTACACGAAGAAAGATAGATTTTTCTGCAATCAAGAGCACCGGAGCGCGGCTCTTTATGATCGTGTACAACCTCAAGAAAAGCGTACATGAGTATCTTGAAGTGAAAGAAGAGGTAGACGTCATTCCTATGCTTCGAGCGACTGGTGGTGGTCACCCTGCGTACCCGCACTCCGAATTGATACACGGCAACCTGTACGTTGATGGTGGCACGATTGACGACAAGGACCGCATCTTGAGTCTGATTCGTCGCCACCCTGACAAGGAGATAATTTGCGTGCTTAACAATCCAAAATGGAAACAGGGTGCCTTGATGAACTTCCTCAACAAAACATCGATTGCGGCAGTGATGTTGCCCTTTTTTGGCATTCGAGAGGCATATAAAACGGCGAATTCAGATTTCGCGACCGTCGATATACAGAAGCTACAACTTGATCATCCCTACTTACACTTTATTGGCAATGATCTCAACGGGTACCAAATGAGCACAAACCCAGAGCATCACAAGATGCTGTACCGCAGGGGGTTCGAATTGGGGAGAGAGTTCATTCTCTCGCATGCGCTACGTCGTGTGGCGCCCGTTATTGATTAGATAATTCCGAGTGACGTCAGAAAAGTGCGCAGCTCAGCGGCTGTGATTGAGCGGTGCGCACCCGGTTTGAGCCCCGAGAGGTGAATGTTCATGATGCGTACTCGCTCAAGCGTTGCGACGACGTAGCCGAGGGCGGCGCACATGCGGCGGATTTGGTGTTTTTTGCCTTCGGTGAGGACGATGGAGAACCGTTTTTCGCCGAGAACATTCACACGGCATTCTTTCGTTGTGTAGCCTTCAATGTCGACGCCGTGCTCCATGCGTTCATTGAAGTTTGATTTCAACGCTTCCTTCGTCGTCACGATATATTCTTTCTCATGCACGTAGTCTGGGTTCAGGAGCTTATCCGTGATCCTCCCATCATCGGTGAGGATAATGAGGCCACTTGAATCCTTGTCGAGTCGCCCGACGGGGAAGACGCCCTTCACGGGTGAGACATCGGCGATTTCTTTTTCTCCTTCTTGCGCGGAATGCGTGATGACGCCGCGGGGCTTGTGGTAGGCGTAGTAGCGATAGGTTTTCACGCGAAAACGCACTTGCACATCATCTTTTTCCTGCACCTTGTCGCCGAGCTTCGCGGGCACGCCATTTATCAGGACCTTTCCGTCTTTGATAAGTGCGTCTGCCTCGCGACGCGTGCAGAGATTCTTGTACGCAAGATACTTATTAATGCGCATGGGGTATTCGGCGTTCACGCTCGCATCCTAGCACGAGGCTTCCCTCATGCGCAGCTCTTCTGTATACTCTCCCGATGCACATCCAAGTCCCGCACAAAAAGCTGAAAAGTGAGGCAAAACAAAAAATTAAGGACGCCATCGAAGAGGCGCGACCGCACATGCAGGGGCAGGTAGAGGTCACAAGGGAAGAGTGGCAGGACGACACCCTCCATTTCGCCGTGTCGGTACAAGGTAAGGCGATTACGGGAACGCTCCTTGTGACCGAAACAGATTTTGTCCTTGACGCAAAGCTCCCCTTGATGTGGCGTATGTTTGAAGGGCGTATTCAGAAAGAAGTGACAAAGCAGGTTGAGCAGATGCGCGGTGGGAGGTAATATACTACTGTACTGCGCGTCTCTTTTCCGTATGTCCATCTTCCAATTCGAACGGATTCTCATAGCCTTCTTTGTGGTTCTCGTGATCAGCATTGCGGGCGTCGGCGGTTATTTGTGGCACGTCGAATCGCAGGGAATCCCTGTGCCGGAAGCGGAAACGCCAACCGACATTGCAATCATGGAGGGCACCTATGGATGCGTTCCTCGCATCGATGAGACATCGACGAGCGAGTGTCTGCCGGCCATCAAAATGGGAGGCGAATTTTATGCACTCGATCTTACTCAAGTGATCGAGGCTGGCGGCACGCTCAATCTGCGTGTCGGTGAACCTGTCACGGTGGGCGGCATCTTCGTCCCCATCGAAGAGATCTCCACTAACGAATGGGAGGTTTATCGCATTCAGGGCATCATGAAAGTCGAAGAGCTCACTAGGGAATAGTGGTACTATCAATGCATGCTTGTTGATGACGTGACCATCCGCCTTTCAGGCGGAAACGGAGGTTCTGGGATTGTCGGCTTTGCGCGCACGAAGGGTAATTTAGGACCGACGGGTGCAAATGGCGGACCAGGCGGCGATGTTATTTTGGAAGGGGTGAATGACATCTCGGCGCTACTGCAGTTTCGTTTTAATAAGGAATTTAAGGCGGCTGATGGTGGGGTGGGCACAACCCGGCTGCGAGACGGCGAGCGAGGTGAAGATCTTATTCTTAAAATTCCGGTGGGCACTGTCATTACGAATCAGGACACCGGCGAAACGCACGAAATAACGAATGAGGGTGAGCAGATTCTCGTTGCGCATGGCGGGTATCGCGGGCGTGGCAACTACCATTTCCGCGCGTCTACTAACACCTCCCCGAAGGAGTTTGAAGAAGGCAAGGAGGGCGAGAGTTTTACCTTCCGTTTAGAGCTTAAGATGATCGCCGACGTGGGGCTTATCGGTCTACCCAACGCTGGCAAATCCTCGCTCTTGAACGCACTTACGGGTGCACATTCGAAGGTCGGGAATTACAGCTTTACGACGCTCGAGCCACACCTGGGAGCGTTCTACGGTCTGATACTCGCCGATGTACCAGGCCTCATCGAAGGCGCTTCAGAGGGGAAAGGGCTCGGTGATAAATTTCTGCGTCACATCGAGCGCACGCGTTCGATTTTCCATCTTATTTCCGCTGAAAACGATGACGTCGTCCGTGATTACAAAATTGTTCGCACCGAACTTGCGGAGTTCAATCCTGCGCTATTAGAGAAAGAAGAGTACGTATTTCTTTCGAAGGTTGATATGGTGAGCGAGGACGAGCGGATCGAAAAATTGCAAAAACTACGAGCCGCTCATGTGAATGTGAGCACGATTTCAGTCATCGACGATGAGAGTATGGGGCGAGTTCGAGAGCTTCTGAACACCATGCGGGCGTAATCTTGATACAATACGCGCATGGCACTTTTTGTAAATCCCGCTTTTTGGACAGGCTCTCTAGTGATGCTTGCTGGTGTTCTGCTCGTTGCAGCACTCATGATAGCAATTTACTTTGCAATGACTGCGCGTCGTCGCGCCGAGCATGGCATGGAACTTCTCGTTGATGATCGAAGGCGTGCCGAGGAACGACTTCATGAAGCGGAAGAGATAGGGAAAGTTGGTAGTTTTTTGTGGGACTTCGAGGATCCGACGCGTTCGTATTGGTCAGATGAGATGTATACGCTGTTTGGTCTCGTAAAGAGAAGGAAAATGCCACCCATTGATTCCTTAGACCCGTACATTCACGAAGGTGATCGAGAGCGCTTTAGGGGCGCATGGCAACGAGCCGCTTCGCAACCAGGGATGTTTAGTTTTACGGTGCGTACCGTCTCATCGCAAGGTCAAGTGCGTAATTTGAATGTTGAAGGACGTTCGGCTGTTGTAGACCACAAGACGCGTTCCGTGCGTGGCGTGGCGCATGATGTCACCAAAGAAATGGAAGTAGATCGAGCTAAGTCGGAATTCGTCTCGCTCGCATCGCATCAATTGAAAACGCCTTTGACTTCGATTAAATGGCTTTCAGAGATGCTCGTTGCGGAAGGTGCTGAACCTCTTACTCCAAAACAAGAAGAGTACATAAAAAATATCAAGAGTTCAGCCCGCCAAATGGTGGAGATGGTGAACGACCTCCTGAACATGTCACGCATCGAGCTCGGTACCCTTGCGATGACGCTTTCGGATTTTAGTATCGATACCTTACTACATGATGTTGCTCGTGAGCAGGAACATGCGGCGGCACAAAGAAAAGTGAAAGTAAATCTCGTTTCGGATCCGAATTTTCCTACCATGCACGCTGACGAAAAGCTCGTCCGCATGATGTTACAGAATCTGCTCTCAAACGCGATCAAGTATTCACGTGAAGGCGGCACGGTGGACTATACACTCTCTCTCGTGAGCGTCCCGAACGATGCCATTTATTTGGTGGTGAAGGATAGTGGTATTGGCATTCCCGAGAGTGAGCGTGAAAAAGTGTTTCAGCGTCTGTATCGTGCAACAAATGCACAAAAATTGGTACCCGACGGAACCGGACTCGGCTTGTATGTTATTAAGATTGTGCTCGCGCGTGCGGGCGGTAGTATTACCTTCGAAACAGAGGAGGGCAAGGGAACTACTTTCTTCGTTTCCATGCCCGTCGTTTGGCAGAGTGGGGAAAAAGCTGCATAACTTTGTAATTAATCGTATACTGCCCGCATGACGAATACAAAAACAGTTCTCGTGGTTGAGGATGAGCCAGCGGTTGCGCTCGCGCTGACTGATGCTCTTCAAAAAGAAACGTTTACCGTATTGAGCGCCAAGGACGGGCAGGAGGGTCTTGCGCAGGTACTTGCACACCATCCCGACATTGTTGTCACTGATATAAAAATGCCCGTCATGACCGGTCTTGAGATGATCGAAAAAATTCGCGCCGATGAATGGGGTAGGGATGCAAAAATACTTATACTCTCGAACATGAGCGACCTTGAGACCCTGCAGAATGCCATGGAGAAGGGGGCTTTCCACTATATGATGAAGGGGGATTCGAGTATGGCGGATATTGTTGCGGCTATTAAAAAATATCTGGAGATGTAAGCTGCTCTCATCATGTTGAAAATAATATCGGGATTGCTTGCCGGTGGAATGCTTCTCGGGCTTGGCTTTTGGTATAGTGGCACCTCGAAAGTCAGTACGAGCGACGAAGCGCAGAAGATGGCCGAGCGTTTCGTTGAAAATTACGGGCGCACAAGGGAAGCGCAGGCTGCCGCAGCTTCGGCACCTGTGTCCGATACCATTAAGAGCAATAGCAAAAAAATCATGAACGCAACACTACACACGAATCAGGGCGATATTACCATTGAGTTTACTCAGGATGCACCGAACACGGTCGCCAATTTTACCAAACTTGCCGGGGAAGGTTTCTACAACGGCACTAAGTTTCACCGTGTCATCAAGGGCTTTATGATCCAGGGTGGTGATCCTCTCACAAAAGATGATTCGATGGCGGCGCGTTGGGGTACGGGCGGTCCTGGCTATCAATTCGCCGATGAGATCCATGCAAACAATAAGAATGAAATCGGTACGATCTCAATGGCAAACGCGGGGCCGAACACCAACGGTAGCCAATTCTTTATCAACGTTGCGAACAACAACTTCCTCGACTCGAAGCACACTGTCTTCGGGAAAGTGACGGCGGGTATGGACGTTGTCGCGGCGATTGAAAGCACGGCGACTGGTGCGGGCGATCGTCCAGCGGAGCCGATGGTGATTGAGAGTGTAACACTTAAATAATAGTTGTTTGTGGCCGCTGTTACGTACTTCACGCTACAACGATCATCGCGTGCGAAGTACATGCGAATCACGGTGCGCCCAGGCGGATTTGTTGTGCTGACCGCGCCACCCACGATGTCGATGGCGGAAATAGAAAGTTATGTCGCCTCAAAGCGAACATGGCTCACGAAAAGTATTGCGCGCATGGAAAGCTTACGCGCGCTCCCTGTTTCTGGGCGTCGCTCCTATGTGCGTCATAAAGAGGGGGCTCGCGTGTTCGTGACTGAGCGCCTCGTTCATTGGAATCAGTACTGCCGGTACTCATACAAACGCGTTTCCATAAAAAACACACGACGACTCTGGGGGAGCTGTTCTCGCAGAGGAAATCTCAATTTTTCATTTGCACTTCTCTTCCTCCCGCGCGAGCTTGCTGATTACGTAATAGTCCACGAATTGTGCCACCTCAAGGAGCACAGTCATGGGCGTGATTTTTGGCGCCTTGTAGAACGAGTGCTGCCTGACTACCGCGCCCGACGTGCCGAGTTACGACGCTACAGCCCGGCGGGCTAGTCTAGTTGGAACGCGTGTTCCCGCGAGGTAGGATGCCTCTATGGAAGCGGGCGAAACTTTTACTATCGCACAAAAGAGTCGTTTTTCACGCCTGTGGGAGATTACGAATGCCTACGGCGGTCGCGTGGGTGCCTTTCGCACGCTGCGACGTTTTGGATACTTCAAAGGTGAGGGAGAGGCGGCGGGCACGACGCGCACGCTTGTGTATGGAAATTGGGGATGGGGTCGCGGTGAAGTGCGCGACGAATGGGGGCATGCGGTTGGCACGACCCAACGCTCGTTTCTTGCGCGAGAGGCACAGCTCATCCTGTATGAAAAAGAGTATGTGTGGCGCACGGATCTTGGGGGCACTTTTTTCTCGATTACGCTCACTGATGACGCGGAACTAGTGCGGGTCACGGGCTGTGGTGGTTTTGGTATGGGAGGCACGATTACCGTGCATGAGCCAGTAGAAAATGGCGAATTGCTCACCCTCGTCTACATGGGCCTCTTTCAAACCCGTGCGCGTGAGGCGGAGGTTGCACTCGTGAGCGGTATTATGGCTGCCATCGCACTCTTCGGTTTGACCCGATTTCTTTCGTAAGGTTTTCATTCCGCCATCGTCTGTTAGGATACGGATATGAGAAAGGGAATTCTTTCACTCATGGTTTTTGTCGTGCTTGCACCGCAGGCGGCTTCTGCAGCCGTGTGGTCGGCGCCGTTTGAGATTTCTGGCTGGATACCCTATTGGCGCGCAGCAACGGGTACGCAGGAGACACTCGCACACCTCGACACTTTTAAAGAAATCAACCCGTTCGGCTACACGGTGCAGGAAGATGGTCGCTTGTGGGATGCCGCAGCTATTTCCGTCGAACCGTGGACGACCTTGCGTGCCGAGGCTAAGAAAAAAAATGTGCGCTATATCCCGACCGTTATGTGGTCAAATGCAGAGGCAATGCACAACGTACTCTCTGATCCGAAACTCCGCGCGCGACATATTGCGATGATCGTTGATGAGGCAAAGGCGAACGATTTTGACGGCATCGACATCGACTACGAGGGCAAATATGAAAAGACGCGACCCTATTTTTCGCTTTTCCTCAAAGAGCTCTATAAGGCGATGGGGGAGAAGTGGGTGATGTGTACGATTGAAAGCCGCACGCCGCTAGCCGACCGCTATCACGGCACAACGCCGCCAGCTGATGCGGGGCTGTACGCAAATGACTGGGTGGAGATCAACAAATACTGCGACCGCGTGCGCTTCATGACCTACGATCAGCAGACGATCGATCAGAAGCGCGAAGCGGAAGTGAGTGAGCCCTACGGTCCTGTCTCCGACACCGTGTGGGTTGAAAAAGCAATTCGTGAGGCAATGAAGACGATTCCGAAAAATAAGATCGTGATGGGCATCCCGACGTATGGTTATGAATGGAACGTGACAACGTACGCAAATAACGAGCACATGTATGACCTCCTGTGGACGTTCAATCCACAATACGGATGGGATGTAGCGAATGAATACAATGTGACACCGGGGCGAAACGCGGGTGGCGAATTAGGGTTCACGTACTTCCCGAAAGACAGTAAATTCTCGCTCGGGCGCCCTTCGAGCGCGTGGCCGTTCAACCTCGTTGCCTCTGCCGCTTCGGCACTCACAACCGCGCAGAACACCAACATAACCTATCGCATGGTTACCTGGCAGGATTCACAGGCGATTGCCGAAAAAATCGCGCTCGCAAAAAAACTCGGCATCCGCGGCGTTGCTATCTTTAAGGTAGACGGCGGTCAGGATCCGAAGATGTGGGATGTGTTGAAATAACCTCCGTTTTTCGATATATACTGTGTGCATGCATACCCGCATATCGGGACTCTATTTTCTCCTCTTGCTCCTTGGCGGTGCACTCGTCTTGAGTTACTTTATTTTTGAACCGTTTCTCACTCCGCTTATTCTCGCAGCCGTGTTTGCCGTGGTGCTGCAGCCACTCTACCTTCATGTGGCATCGTTCATCCCGCGATGGCCTTCACTTGCTTCCTTAATCACTGTCATTATTACCATTGTGGGAATTCTCGTACCGCTCTCGCTCGTAGGGACACAAATTGGCATCGAGTCGCGCGACCTCTATCTCCAGCTCTCCGACAGGGAAACTCGCACGCAGATTCAATCTGTCGCGGCGAATCTCGAGCAACTTGTTGGAGATCGTTTCCCGGCCGCGCGTGGTTTCTCCAATGATCTCTCAGCGAATCTCTCCACCTACGCACAAACGGCGCTCCAATGGCTCATTCAACATGTGGGCACGGCGGCAACGAGTGCGGCGTCGGTCGTTCTCAAATTTTTCCTCTTCTTTATCGCGCTCTATTATCTCTTGCGTGATGGGGCCAAGCTCAAAGAGAAAATCGTTGAACTCTCCCCCCTCAAAGATACGTACGACGAATCTATTTTCGACAAGCTCGAACTCGCCGTGAATTCTGTGATCCGCGGAAATCTTTCGATTGCGCTCATCCAAGGCGTGCTCACCGGCATCGGCTTCACGATCTTTGGTGTTCCGAATAGCGTTTTGTGGGGCACGGTAGCGGCCATCGCCGCCCTTATCCCCGGCCTTGGCACGGGTCTCGTGTTTGCACCGACGATTCTTTTTATGTATTTCGCGGGGGACACCACCGCAGCGATAGGGCTCGCCGTGTGGGGCGTACTCGCTGTCGGCCTTATCGACAACTTCCTCGGGCCACAGCTTATTGGTCGCGGCGTCAATCTCCACCCGCTCCTCGTGCTTCTCTCGGTTCTCGGCGGCCTTTCGTTTTTCGGTCCTATTGGGATCTTTCTCGGCCCACTTTCCCTGAGCCTGCTCTTCGCGTTTATCTCTATATATTCAGAAATCTCAAAGCGTGCCTCAAACTAGACAGTAATCGTTTGACCGAGTATTCTCGGTGAATGTCAAAAAAACTCTACACACCGTCGCCGGAAATTCTTAAGAAGTACGCAGATGTCCTCGTAAACTTTGCCCTCGGAGGAGGGAAGGGAATTAAGAAGGGGGATGTTGTGCAAGTTACCGGCTCTGAGAGCTGTAAGCCGCTTTTTATCGCGGTGCGAAATGCTGTCTTGAATGCGGGTGGACACGTGATTGCGACGTATTCGCCGGACTCCAACAACCCAAAAGAGAGCATGGCGCGCTACTTCTACGAAAACGCGAAAGACCACCAGCTCGATTGGTTTCCCAAGAAATATGTGCGCGGTCTCGTTGATGAGATGGATCACGTCGTCCACATAATTTCCGAAGCTAACAAGAAGGAACTTGAGGGAATTGACCCGAAAAAGATCATGCGCCGTGGTCTCGCGTGGAAGCCCTCTCGCGACTGGCAGAATGAGAAGGAGATGCAGGGAAAATTCTTCTGGACGATTGCACTCTATGGCACGCCCGCGATGGCGAAGGAGGCGGGGCTTACTGAAAAAGAATACTGGAACGAGATCATAAAAGCGTGTTTCCTCGACAAAAAAGATCCGATTGCAGAGTGGCGAAAAGTTTACGCAGATATCGAGAAGTATCGCTCACGCTTGAATAAGCTCTCGCCAAAGATCGACAAGCTTCATGTGAAAGGAGTCGACGCCGATCTCTGGATCACTTTGGGCGAAAAACGTCAGTGGCTTGCGGGCTCAGGCAGAAACATCCCTTCCTTCGAGATCTTCACGTCGCCTGACTGGCGTGGCACGAACGGTTGGATTCGATTTAACCAGCCCCTCTATCGTTATGGAGCAAAAATCACCGGGATACAGCTCTGGTGGAAGGATGGTCGTGTCGTGAAGGCAACAGCTAAGACCAACGAAAAACTCCTTAAGGAGATGATTGCTACTAAAGATGCTGACAAGATGGGGGAATATTCACTCACCGACAGTCGCCACTCACGCATCACGAAATTCATGGCCGAGACGCTCTTCGACGAAAACATGGGTGGACCACAAGGCAACACGCACCTCGCCGTTGGCATGAGCTACAAAGACACCTACAGCGGGAATCTCAAAACGTTCACCAAAAAACAGGCGGAAAAGCTCGGCTTCAACGATTCATCGGTACACACGGATATCATTTCGACCACGCGCCGCACCGTGACGGCGCACCTTAAGGACGGAACCACAAAAGTCATCTATTCTGACGGAAAGTTCGTGCTCTAGCCTAGATATCGAAAGAGCCGAGGACATTGTAGTGTCTCGGCTCTTAATTTTTGTATTTCTTTCGTTTCCTCCATGTCTCTACTCCTTAGGCTTTGCCGAAAATGCGCGCTTGGCCGCATGACCACTTTTGCACGCGCCAGTTCGGATGACCCTCTTGCCACTTCGCGATTTCATGCTGCCCGTAGAGCATGCATTGATGGGGAGTGACCTGCTCTGCCATGTAGGTCAGGCGCTCTGTTTTACATGGCACGCGTCGATCTCCCTCGAGGATTGAGCATATGGTGAGGACGAGTTCAATCATTTCAATCTCCTCTTCTGGAAAGAACGCAGAACTTGCGCATTGTGGTGGTGATTCTGTGCGCGGACGTACAGATTACTATGGAGAAAGGTACCGCCATAAATCGAGGCTGTAAAGAGGGTGGATGGTGTGGCTGTGGCATACTGTGTTCATGGACGAAGAGGATCTGCGAAAAAAGTTAACCAGCGAAGAGTATCGAGTCTTGCGGGAGAAGGGTACAGAAGCACCCTTCACGGGGACGCTTCTGGGTGAGAAGCGTGCCGGAATGTTCCGATGCGTCGCATGCGGCAACCAGTTATTCGAATCGTCAATGAAATTTGACTCAGGCACTGGATGGCCATCGTTCGATCAGGCACTGCCCCATGCAGTTGAGTTTGTTGAGGATGATTCACACGGCATGCACCGTACGGAGGTGATTTGTGCCCAGTGCAAGTCGCATTTAGGGCATATTTTCAACGACGGTCCGACGGAAACGGGTAAGCGTCACTGCATAAATTCAGTTTGCCTCGCGTTTGAGCCGAAAAACGGCTCTACACAGGGTGAGGGAAAAGTCGATTGACGAGGCGCCCCTAGTCGTATTTAGTGTAGGGGTCAGACGCATGACGATTATTAAGCTCTAACAATCCAATTTCTATGGCAAAGAGCAATTCAGCATTTATGAAGCCGATGAAGCTTTCGGACGATCTTGAAGCAGTCGTAGGTAAGGGTCCTATGCCTCGTTCCGAGGTGGTGAAAGGCCTCTGGGCGTACATCAAGAAGCATGGTCTCCAGGATCAGAAGAACAAGCGCAACATCAACGCAGACGACAAGCTTAAGGTCGTCTTCGGGGGTAAGGGCACGGTATCGATGTTCGAGATGACAAAGCTCGTTTCCAAGCACCTTTCTTAAGAAAGTGCCGCGCGAGAGGAGAGTACCCCGGCAATCCCGGGGTTTTCTTCTATATGCTCTTCGTGCGGAAGAATTATCTGGAGGCCAACCATCATCATGACACCGAGTGCGGCTGCTATAAGGTGTCGTATGCCACCGCCGTTTATGCGGATACTATGTGCGGCGTGCGGGATGAGGTCGCGAAGGACGACCGCCAAGAATCCACCGGCTGCGATCCCTCCAAATAAGACGAGGATTTCCTCGGATGAGGAGAGGAATAGCGCAAGCATCACACCGGCAAGAATAGTTGCCGAGGCAAGAAGGTTGCGTGTGAGGGCGTCACGAACTGAATACCCCGCGCTTCTGAGTACGAAAAACTCGGAAACCTCTTGCACGAACTCATGAATCAGAATACCAAGAGTGGCAGCAACACCTGTCGCTGGTCCTGCGCTGAACGACGCGACGATGAGAACGCCGTCGCCAACGTTGTGGACCGCATCGCTCGCGAGCACACGTCTGCCATCGATTGGTGAGTGCTCGTGACCATGCTCGATCGAGTGGTGATGGTGTCCGGAGGGGAGAAGGTGGTGCAAGGACTCTATGAGTGCTGCACCGAACAGGACCGCTCCGGCCGCGAGTGCGACGGAGCCCTCATGAAGCGATTCTTCCAAGAGGTGATAGATCACAATGATGAAGACGCCGCCCGCGAACGTGGCGAGATAGGGGAGATTGCGCTGCATCCAGGTTCGCAAGAATCCAGAGGCGAAGAGAACGCCTGATAATGAAACAAGCATGACCGCAAGCGCGGCCATGAACGACATGAGCGTAATAGACATATAGGGGCACTCTAGCACCACTTTTCTGTTTTGCAAATGATTTGCATTATGCTACTGTGGACACTATGCAAGCTTCCAGCACCTTGGCGAGCGCCCCTTTTCGGGCTACACCGAAACGCATTGCCCTCATGGCAGTCCTCCAAAAAGCCGGGAAACCGCTCTCTGCAGAAATGATCCATAGCCAGATGCGGGAAATCGATCTCGTTACCGTGTATCGCAATCTCCAGGAGTTTCTAAAGGCAGGAATCGTGCACGAAGTGCGTTTCAAAGACGGTGTCGTGCGCTATGAGCTTGCGCACACGCATCACCACCACATCGTGTGCACCACATGCGGATTGGTTGAAGAGCTCGACATGTGTGACGTAGCTCTCGAGAAGAAGGCGCTCAAGCACTCTCGACACTTCACGACTGTCTCAGAACATGCACTTGAGTTCTTTGGCATGTGCAAGAGATGTGCGTGACGTATACTGAGTGCATGCGGATGTTGTTCATCTTTCTTCTCTTTGCTCTTCCGGTTTCGGCACAAGAGCTCGTCGCGGACACGGTGTACATCATGAAAGCGCGAGTGGTTGAGGTGCTTGCGCAAGACGTCAAGCAAGTGCCCGGCACGAACGTGACGGGCACCTACCAGACGATTCGAGTCGAGATACTTGAGGAGCCCGAAAAAGGCTCCGTTGTTACGATCGAGAACGATTACCTCGTGCTCGACGAAGGCGACGTCCTCTACGTGAATCACACGACGAGCGACCTTGATGGCAGTGACTATTACTCCGTGATGGAGCGCGATAGGAGTATGTCACTTCTTATTCTCACACTTCTCTTTATCGGGGTGACTCTGCTCTTCGGTGGCAAGCAAGGCGCGCGCGGGCTCCTGGCTCTTTTCGGCAGCTTCTTTTTCATTGGCGCCTTCTTGCTCCCCGGCATTCTCGCCGGATATTCACCCGTCCTTGTTTCAATTGGAGTCGCCGCCGTGATCGTGACCCTTGGTTCTTATGTGACGCACGGATTCACAAAAACGACAAGCGCGGCAGTTCTCGGAATGATCGTCACGATTGGTATCACAGGGCTCCTTGCTTGGCTCTCGATTGAATGGACGCATCTTGAGGGGTGGAGTGGAGACGAGGTGACGTATTTGCATCTGAACGCACGCGGAGCAATCGACCTCGCGGGGCTGCTCCTCGGGGGCATTCTTATTGGGCTTTTAGGCGTGCTTTACGATGGCGCAATTGGTCAGGCGGTTGCTGTCGAAGAACTTGCTAGTGCTGGGCAACACCTTTCTCGACGTGCTATTTACTTGCGTGCGCTTCGTATCGGCCGTGAGCATGTGGGCGCTTTAGTGAACACGCTTGCGATTGCGTATGCTGGTGCCGCGCTCCCGCTCTTACTTCTGTTTTATCAGATAGGCGACCTGAATCTCGGTCTTACCATCAATCGCGAACTCTTCGCAACAGAAATCGTCCGCATCCTCGTTGGCTCCATCGGTCTCGTGCTTGCCGTTCCGATAACGACCTGGGTTTCCGTGCGCATGCTCGTTGCGGAAGAGCGTGCTAACATGGAGTCATGAAAGCGGGGGTGCTTATTGTCGGGTTTGTCGCACTCATTTCTCTAGGCACCTACCTTCTTATGCGACAAGGGGAGACAGATCCCTACATTACGCCGAAAGCTGCTCCGATCGAATCAAGTAAGGAAGAAGCACCCCCACAGCCAACCGAACACCAAGGTGCCTCTATCGGCGACGAGAATCTTGCCGAGTTTGTTTGTGCAGAGGGTAAAAAAATGACCGCAGTGTTTACGAGGGATATTCTTGGCCTCACACTTTCGGATGGCCGACAAATCACGCTACGCCAGGTGGAAGGCGGGGCTGAAATTCGTTATCTCAATAACACACAGACAATTGAGTTTCGGGGTAAGGATTACGGTGCAACACTGCTCGAAGATGGAAACGAGACATACAAGGAATGCGCGGTGCAATTGTAGTTCCTCGTGCTAGTATTCCCACATGTCGAGCGGTGACGATATCCGAGCAGAACGCCTGAAGAAACTCGAGCTCCTGCGCCTCGCGGGGATGGAGCCGTATCCTGCCACAACGGAACGCGATACGGATGCAGAGACGTTTACAGACACGTTCGCAGACTTTCTCTCATCGGGAAAACAGGCAACACTCGCTGGGCGCATCATGTCGAAGCGGGGGCAGGGCGGCATCATCTTTGCTGACCTCTTCGACGGCACGGGGAAGGTGCAGGTCGTCTTCCAGAAGGACGATTTCTCCGGCGGCGCAGAGCTCTTTGATCTCTTTTCAGATGCGATTGACGTGGGTGATTTCATTCAAGTGACAGGCGCCGCCTACATAACCAACCGCGGACACAACTCTCTTAAAGCCGCAGAATGGAAGATGCTTGCAAAATCACTCGCGCCGATTCCTGATCAGTGGTTTGGACTCAAAGATGAGGAGACGCTTTTGCGCGAGCGCTATCTTTCAATTCTTCTCGATCAGGATTTGCGTGCACTCTTTGAGCGTCGTGCGCGTTTTTGGAGCGCGATTCGCGAATTTCTTCACGCGCGCGGGTTCCTCGAGGTGGAGACACCAGTTTTGGAGACCTCCCCTGGCGGCGCCGATGCGCGCCCCTTCATCACAAAGCACAACGCACTCGATATAGAGGTGTATCTCCGCATCTCGCTCGAGCTCTGGCAGAAACGCTTGCTTGTTGCGGGATTCCCGAAGGTGTTTGAGATCGGCCGCATTTTTAGAAACGAAGGCCAATCGCGCGAGCATTTGCAGGATTACGTGCAGCTTGAGACCTACGAAGCGTTCAGCGACATGAGAAAAGGAATGGAATTTACAAAGGAACTCTATCGACACATCGTGAACACGGTGTATGGGAAATACACGTTCCAGATAGGGGATCACACGGTTGATTTTGCAGAGGAGTGGCCACTTGTCGATTTTTGTGAGGCGATCGAAAAAGAATATGGCGTGAATCCGGCAGCGTGCACTGAAGAAGAGGCGCTGCAAGCCGCGCGTGACGCGCGGGTGGAGCTTGGAAAAGATCCGAACAAGGCGCGCGCGATCGACAACATGTGGAAGAAAATCCGCAAAGGAATTGCTGGTCCAGCATTTCTCGTGGGCGTGCCTGTCTATCTCGAACCCTTGGCGAAGCGCTCGCGCGCGAACCCGAATGTCGTCGAGCGATTCCAGGTGCTTCTTGCCGGTTCTGAAATGGGGAAGGGCTTCAGCGAACTGAACGACCCACAGGACCAGCGCGCACGCTTTGAAGAACAGCAAAAGATGCGCGACGCGGGCGACGATGAAGCACAGCGTCTCGACGAAGACTACGTGAAGGCGATGGAATACGGCATGCCGCCGGCCTTTGGCTTCGGTGTCTCAGAGCGCCTCTTTTCGTTCCTTGAAGGTAGACCCGTACACGAAGCGCAGCTTTTCCCACTCTTGCGCCCTAAGAATTGAGCATGCAGTACGGAGCACTTTTCATTTTCATTGCAGCCATTTTGTGGGGGTTGGACGGTATTTTACGCCGCTCGCTCTATTCGCTTCCGCCGATCACCATCGTGCTCTTAGAACATGTGATAGGGCTCATCATTCTCGCGCCGTTTTTGTTTCGCGCGTGGAAAAAGGAACGGCTCACCAAGAGAGAGTGGGGTGCGCTCGGCGTCGTTGCACTGTTTTCCGGCGTCTTAGGCACGCTCTTTTTTACGACCGCTCTTCTCAAAGTCGGCTTCATTTCGTTCTCGGTGGTCCTCTTACTCCAGAAAATCCAGCCGCTCTTTGCGGTCATCGTGGGCTGGTTGGTGCTCGGGGAGAAGGTCTCTCGTGCCTACATCGGTTGGGCGCTGCTTGCACTCCTCGCTGGCTACTTCGTGACCTTCCCATTTGGTATCGTGAATTTTGCAGACGGTGGTGCGCACGTTATGGCCGCGCTGTTTGCTGTTCTTGCCGCGGCGTGTTGGGGCGGTTCAACTGCCTTCTCGCGGCTCACGCTCTTGAATCACTCGCCACTCTTCATCACGGGGTTACGCTTCCTCCTCACGGTGCCTATCGCACTCGTATTTCTTTTCGTGCTCGGTGCCGCACCGTCTCTCGATACGGTCTCCGACATGCAATACGCGACGCTCGCCTTGATTGCACTCTCGACCGGCATGGTGGCGCTCTTTATTTACTACAAAGGCTTGCAAACGACACCCGTTGCTGTTGCCGCCATCATGGAACTCGCGTATCCGGTCGTTGCGGTTGGTGCGGATTATTTCCTGTATGGCACGGTGCTTGCCTGGAGCCAATATCTCGCGGCGCTCGTCCTCTTGTTTGCGATGTATAAAGTCTCTACACTAAGGACATGATGCGCGCGGCTGTTGTTGGTGGCGGGTGTTTCTGGTGCACCGAGGCGGTGTTCAAGATGCTGAAGGGCGTCGTGCATGTGGAACCGGGGTACGCGGGTGGTTCAGTCATGAATCCGCGCTATGAGCAGGTGAGTGCGGGAGACACCGGGCACGCGGAGGTAATTCGTGTTACCTACGACCCGACACGAATTTCCTACGAAGATCTCCTTACCGTCTTTTTTGGTTCTCACGATCCGACGACGCCGAACCGACAGGGGAATGATGTTGGTGAACAGTATCGTTCGGTCATTTTTTACGAGACAGAAGAAGAAAAAGCCGTCGCGGAGCGACTCATTGAATCAGTGAACGAATCCTTGAAAGATGGAACGCGCGTTGTGACGCAGCTCGTACCGCTCGCCCCGGCGCCTGGCGGTTTTTTCCCGGCGGAGGAGTACCACAAAAATTATTATGCACAGAACGTTTCGGCGCCGTACTGCGAGCTCATCATCGAGCCGAAGCTTGAAAAGGTGAGAAAGCGCTTTGCTGAGCTCTTGGCGCCTGCCGTTTGAAAAACATGCGAGACTTGGTATAGAATCAGCGAAGTTTGTTCTCTTAGAAAGTGAGGGTAAAAGCATGAATATGCGAATCACGGCCGAAAATGCTGCGCTTCAAAGCGTGCTCATTAGCGGTATCGATCCACGAAAGAATAAAGACGAACGCTTCGGAATGCATTGCATGTTGCTGCAGTGGATATTGGAGTGTAAGACCGGTGCTCTGATTCATCCGATCATCACCAATATGGATTTGTGCGGGCATCGTACAGCTCCTCAGTATCGCTCCGGCACGCGTGCCGCCGAGGCAACGCTGATGCCGAACGCGTGTTACGTGCGGCAATTGCTCAAGTGCTGGTGGTTCAGAATACAGTGTGAACTGCCCAATGTGCGAACGATGGATGAGGGGCGCCAGCGAGAATGGGTATGGCGTCAACACGATTTTCTGATTTGTCTCGAACCATTCGAGAGTGCAAACGGACGTACGGCGCGCGCGGTGTACTACATGCTCTCAACGGCATTGAGACATGAAATACACATCATTGGTGCGGATAAAGCGGCAGCCTATTACGCTCACAAGCGCGACTTTCGTCTAAATGAATTTGCGCCTCGTATGCGCGAGCGCGGGTATATTTCATGAGAACGTCGCCCGGTCTTTCGGCCGGGCGATTTTTTTTGTATTGTTTCTATATGTCGTCGGAGGAATTCGAAGCATTGGTCGAAGAGGGGTATCGCCAACTCTCTTCTTCAGTACGAGAAAAAATCAAGAACGTAGCGCTTCTTATTGAAGATGAGCCATCGGAGGACGTGCGCGTGCGCGAGCGGCTCTCAGTTGATGAAACTCTCCTTGGTTATTACCAAGGTATTCCGCTTTCAGAGCGTGGTGAAAACTATGGGGTCGGGGGAACAATGCCGGATACCATCACGCTCTACAGAAAGTCTATTGAAGAAGCTGCTCACGCAGATGGTGTGCCAGTCACTCGGGTCATTGCGGAGACAATATGGCACGAATTCGCGCATCATTTCGGCATGGACGAACACGAGGTGCGGTCGAGGGAAGATGTACGTCATGGCAGGATTTGACGCATGTGAAGCGTCTGATATGCTCTTCGCAGAGTTAGAAAGTGTTCGGCACTTTCCTCTAGGCTGAATAACTCAGCTCGCCTCCCTACTGGGCCGCACATTTCGCGCGGCCCTTTTTTATTGTGCTGTGTCAGTAAGGGGGGGTGCTGTGATACTCGTAAAGTGCCACCGCGAGCTCACCCCGCTCCGAAACTTTGGCTGCCCTCCGGCAGCCTCCTTTTTGTGTTATATTGCGGCGCATGAGTCTTGCAAAGACACTTCGCGAGCGCGGGTATGTGCATCAGCATTCCTCCGAAACACTTGAGCAAATAACCGACGGCAAAAAGCGCGTAGTGTATCTTGGCGTTGATCCGAGTGCGGATTCACTCCACGTCGGCAACCTCGTCGGTCTTCTCGTGATGCGTCGTTTCCTTGAAGACGGTCATCGCGTCGTCATTCTGACGGGTGGCGGCACGGGTATGATCGGTGACCCCGGAGGAAAGAGCGAGGAGCGCAATCTTCTGGATGAGGAGACGATCGCGCGCAACACCGCGGCGGTTGCTGCGCAGATTCGCCAAGTGTTTGGTTCGTCAAATTTTATTGCAGTTAACAATGCGGACTGGCTTTCTGAGCTCAGGCTCCTTTCATTTCTGCGCGATATCGGGAAGCACTTTACGGTGAACGCAATGATAAAAAAGGACATCGTCAAAAATCGCCTCGACGCTGAATCACCGATATCATTCACGGAATTCAGTTATTCGCTGCTGCAAGGATTTGATTTTCTGCACCTTAACCGAGAGTATGGTGTCGATGTTCAGGTTGGTGGGTCAGACCAGTGGTCGAACATCCTCGCCGGTGTCGAGTTCATTCGCCGGAAAGAAGACAAAGAGGTGTTCGCGCTAACGTGGCCTCTTGTCATCAATAGAGCATCGGGTAAAAAATTCGGTAAAAGCGAGCAGGGGGCGGTGTGGCTGGATGCCAAGAAGACGTCTCCGTATAAGTTTTACCAATTCTTCCTGAATATCGAGGATGACGTTGCTGAAGAGCTTCTTTTAAAGCTAACACTTCTTCCTTATCAAGAGATCGAGAGCATCATGCTGGCACATAAGGCTGCTCCTGGCTCTCGCACCGCACAGAAAGAACTTGCGCGTGCGGTCACGGCACTCGTGCACGGCGACAACGCTGCAGAAAACGCTGCGAGTGTTTCGTCGGTACTCTTCGGTGAGAAGCATATCGGGGAAGTGTCGAAAGAAGCACATGCCTTGCTGGCGCAAGAGGCGCCCAGTGCTGGTATTAAAATAGGAAGACCAGTCATTGATGTCCTGGTGGACGCTGGGCTCGCTTCGTCAAAGCGCGAAGCGAGGCAGTTTATCGATGACGGCGCTATTGCGCTCGGGGGCGAGAGGGTGGAAAGTAGTGAGCGCGTTCTTAGTGAATCCGATTTTGAAAATGGACTCGCGCTATTAAAGCGAGGTAAACGGAATGTTGCCGTCTTAGTGCTCGACTAAAAAGCGGTGGCGACCCATGAGGGCCGCCAAGCGTTTATTCGTGGCCGTCGGCCACATAAGTGTATTTGGGAGCAGAGATGCTGCGTGCAAGTTTTCCCGCGAACATAAGGGCTAGAAGCCCTGGTGCCTGAGGGAAGTCGCTGGCTCTGGAAACCCGAATAGATACTTCCAGCTTTTTTAGATTTTTCTTACCCTTACGTTTCGTCATCGCTATCTCCCTGATTTGCGATGTGCCTATAAAAGAAATACCATGCATACTGTGAAAGCGCAATCACCCTTCATTCTTGAGAGTGGATATCAACCCGCGGGCGACCAGCCGGCGGCTATTGCGGCGCTTCTAGAGGGCCTTAGTAAAGGAAAGCGCGATCAGACGCTTCTCGGCGTGACCGGATCGGGAAAGACCTACACTGTTGCGAATATCATCAAGGAGTGGGGAAAGCCCACCCTCGTGATTGCCCACAATAAAACGCTCGCGGCACAGCTTGCGGCAGAGTACCGAGAATTTTTCCCACAGCACGCGGTGCACTATTTCGTTTCCTACTACGACTACTACCAGCCGGAAGCCTATGTGCCCGCGAGCGACACTTATATCGAGAAAGAAGCGATGATTAATGAAGACATTGAGCGCTTGCGCCACGCGGCAACACAGGCGCTCCTTACTCGCAAGGACGTCATTATCGTTGCGTCTGTTTCCTGCATTTATGGTTTGGGCTCGCCGGTCGAGTATGAAAAGGTGAATCTTAAACTGACGAAAGGTGACGCAATGACTCGTACGGCGCTCACGCGTCGCCTCACCCAGCTCTACTTTGAGCGCACGCCGGGGGATCTTTCGCCAGGGACGTATCGCGCGCTCGGTTCCTACGTGGAAGTGATGCCGGCGAGTGAGCGTATCATCTATCGTATTGATCTTGCGGGGGGTGCGATTACAAAGATTGAGGAAATCGATCCCATCACGCGTGCGATCACTCAGGGGCACGAGAGCATGTTTATCTTTCCGGCACGGCAATACGTGACCCCGCAGGATGTGATGGATGCAGCAACAGCAGACATCGCCGCGGAGCTCAAAGAGCGCCTCAAAGAGCTCGATAAAGAAAAGAAACTGATTGAATCTCAGCGCCTGAAACGACGCACGCAGCAGGATCTTGCGATGATCAAGGAATTTGGATTCTGCAACGGTATCGAAAACTATTCGCGACACTTTGATCGTCGGGAGCCGGGAGAGGCGCCCTACACGCTTTTGGATTATTTCCCGCACACGAAAAATGGCGAGCCCGATTTCTTGACGGTGATTGATGAATCCCACGTGACAGTGCCGCAAATCGGCGGTATGTATGCGGGCGATCGTTCGCGCAAATTGACACTCGTCGAGCATGGGTTTCGTTTGCCGAGCGCTGTTGATAATCGTCCTCTCAAGTTTGATGAATTTCGCAAAGAGACGGGGCAGACTATTTACACCTCTGCGACACCTGCGGACTTCGAGTTGGAGAAGGGTGGCAACCCCGTCGAGATGGTTATTCGACCGACAGGCTTGGTGGATCCTGAGATTGAAATCCGTGGAATCATTGCGCACGGAGAATACCTCGGGCAGGTGAAAGACTTCATTGCCGAGTGCGAGAAAGTGACGAAGCGTGGTGGGCGATCCATTGTGACGGTCTTAACGAAGAAGATGGCGGAAGATCTTTCGCAATTTCTCATTGAGAAAGGCGTCAAAGCTCGCTATGTGCACAGCGATGTGAAGACCATCGAGCGCATTGAGATTCTGACCGATTTTCGCCGAGGTGCGTTCGATGTCTTAGTGGGCGTGAACCTCCTCCGTGAAGGACTCGACCTTCCGGAAGTAGAGCTTGTCGGAATCTTGGATGCGGATAAGGAAGGATTTCTCCGTTCAGAAACTTCGCTCATACAAACTATGGGACGCGCAGCGCGTAATATCCTTGGGCGCGTCATCCTTTACGCAGACCAGACGACGGGCTCGATGGAGCGGGCTATGGAAATTACCCGAGCACGCCGCGAAAAGCAGCTTGCGTATAACAAAAAGCACAACATCACGCCAAAAACCGTTGCGAAGAAGATTCACGACATCGTGGGGGATATTGAACGCGCACGGAAGCGCGCGGTGAAGGATTTGGTGGAGATGGAAAAAGCGGCGCATGGGGGAGATGTGGCGAAGCTCATCAAAGAAAAACGCCGCGAGATGCATGCGGCGGCAGATAGGTTGGATTTCGAGACGGCCGCGCTTATTCGTGACGAGCTCCGGCAATTAGAAGCACGTACATAGTATGTTAGAAATTCGCTCGCACATATCGCTCTCAGACCTCACCACTTTCGAGATTGGTGGAGCGGCGAAGTACTTTGTGGAGGTTAAAAATGAGGAGGAAATCCGCGAGGCTATTCTCTGGGCACGAGATAACAACCAGAAATTTTTTGTCATGGGTGGGGGGAGCAATATCCTCGTGCCAGATGAGGGTTTTGATGGACTCGTGATTCATGTCGCGAGCAGTCAGTTTGGCTTTGCGGACGGGGTTCTTGAAGCGGATGCGGGATGCAATTTACTCTCACTTATCCGCTCTTCTGCTGCGGAAGGGCTTGGCGGGTGGGAGAAGCTTTCGGGTATTCCGGGCACACTTGGAGGTGCCGTTCGTGGAAACGCAGGAGCTTTTGGCTCCGAAATTAAAGACTTCGTCACGTGGGTCAAAGTGCTTGATACGAATACGCTTGAGACGCACGAGTTTTCGAACCCAGAATGCTCATTCGATTACCGCATGAGCCATTTCAAAAAGCATCCCGAACTCATCATCCTGAATGTGCAAGCCAGGCTTGCGCAAACTGAGCGTGCCAAGGCTTCGGATTTAATTGAATCAACGATAGCGGAGCGCGAGAAACGGCACATTCAGAATGTTCGCGCAGCCGGTTCATATTTCATGAATCCGATTGCGCCCGGCGCGGTGATTGCGCAATTCGAAAATGATAAAAAAACCATTTCCCGCGGCGGGCGAGTGCCCGCGGGTTGGCTTATTGAGCAGGCTGGAATGAAGGGTGTTCGCGTCGGTGGAGCAATTTCTAGCACGATGCACCCTAATTACCTTGTCAATGAGACAGGGACCGCACGAGCGAGTGAGGTGCGTGAGCTTGCTCAACGCATACAGGCGGCTGTTGAGAAACAGTTTGCCTTGTCACTTCATGAGGAGGCTGTTGTGCTTACGCCTGGTCTGTGACATAGTCCTATTGGGAAGAGTAATTGTTTTGGACATGAGAGGTTCAAATGACGGACTATTCAGACGGGATGCGGTTCGGTGGGTGGCGTGGACCAGGAATTGCGAGAAGTTCCTCAAGTCGTTGTCGGCAGGGGACTCATGAGGTGCCGTATTTCGAAACCCTCGAGTGCTTGCCTGTGGACATGCATGCATATGAGGAAGTCGTTGTCGTCGTTCAAGACGTCAAGGAAGGTGGGCGCGTCATCGTCCCGGCAGGCCTTGTCGGTCGAGTGCTCTCAAAGCGTGCGTTTGAAAGGCGTGGTAGTTCGGATTTGGACGTGGGAGATACGGTGGTGCTCTTTGATGTGCGCGGTCAAGTCGTGATTTCGAAATCGTGCCTTCGTCTGAATAAGAAACCGTGAACACTAGCATAGGGAGCCGAAAGGCTCCCTATATGCTATATTGCTCCCACCTACCCCCCCATCTCACATGAGGGGCAAATTTATCATGGAAGAAAAAATTATTGTCAAAGGAGCGCGGACCCACAATCTCAAGAACGTGAGTGTCGAAGTGCCGCGCAATAAAATGATCGTATTCACGGGGCTTTCCGGCAGCGGGAAGTCGTCTTTGGCGTTTGATACGATTTTTGCGGAAGGACAGCGGAAGTATGTGGAATCGCTCTCGGCCTACGCTCGCCAATTCCTCAGGCAGATGCAGAAGCCGGATGTGGATGAGATCTCAGGCCTTTCTCCCGCCATCTCTATCGATCAGAAATCACGCTCGAATAATCCGCGTTCAACGGTGGCGACGATCACCGAAATCTACGACTATCTGCGCGTCTTGTTTTCGCGTATCGGACATCCGCATTGCCCCACGTGCGATAGAGAAGTGCGCAAGCTCTCCAACGAAGAAATTCTTGATTCCGTGGTGAAGACGGTCGAGAAGACGAGCAAAAATTTGAAAAAAGCGAATCCGGATGCACTGACGGCCGGCGTATCGAAGGCTAAGGTGCGGATTCTTGCGCCCGTCGTTGTCGGGCGCAAGGGTGAGTACTACCAGCTTCTGTACGACATGTTGAATAAGGGATATGAAAAGGCGGTGGTGGATGGTAAAGAGCATTCGCTTCGGGAGCGCATTGAACTCAAAAAGCACTTTAAGCATTCCATTGACATTGTGGTTGATGAGCTCTTTGTGAGCGAATTTGCCGATGATCCTAAAGCGGCGCGCGAGCGTGTTTCTGAAGCGATCGAGCGCGCACTGCATGAAGCCGATGGCTTGGTGAAGCTCGTCGAGCCAAGCGGCGAAGAGCGAATCGTCTCCGCGAAATTTATGTGCCCCTACGACGGCTTCTCGTTCCCAGAAGTGGAGCCGCGCCTCTTCTCCTTTAACTCTCCCTACGGCGCGTGCCCAGCATGCAATGGCTTGGGCACAAAATATGTGTGGGGCGACGAACCGTGTGAGACGTGCAATGGAGCACGCTTGCGCTCGGAAGCACTCAATGTGTTTCTCAAAACAAAGCACGGTTCAGAAGAAGGACGCAAGAATATCGTGGAGATTTCCTCGATGTCGATTGAGGATGCGAAAAAGTTCTTCGACGAGCTCAATCTTTCAGATAAAGAGAAAGAAATATCGAAGGCGGTGGTGAAGGAGATCACAAGCCGCATTCAGTTCATGCTGAATGTGGGTATTGAGTACCTCACGCTTGATCGCCGAGCTTCAACGCTCTCTGGTGGCGAGGCACAGCGTATTCGTCTTGCGTCGCAGCTTGGGTCGGGGCTTGTGGGTGCGCTCTATGTGTTGGATGAACCAACGATCGGGCTGCACCAGCGCGACAACGAGCGCCTGATTAAGACGCTCGAGAAATTGCGTGATCTGGGTAATACCGTCCTCGTGGTTGAGCATGATGAGGACACTATCTTTGCCGCGGATTACATCGTTGACATTGGCCCGGGTGCCGGCGTGCACGGCGGGAATATAGTCGTTTCCGGCTGGCTTGAGGACTTGCTCACGGCAAAGACGAACAAAAGCAGCTCGCGCACGCTTGCTTACCTGCGCGAGGAGGCGCGGGTGGAGGTGCCAAAAGAACGGCGTTCGCAAGACAAAGGAAAAGTGAAGATTCGTGGCGCGAATAAATTTTCGATCAAAAATCAGGATGTCGATATTCCGCTTGGGAAATTAGTGGTGGTGTCTGGCGTCTCGGGATCGGGCAAATCTACCTTCCTATATGAAATCCTGCACCGCAACCTGCAAGCGCGCTTTGATAAGCGGTATCGTACAGCGAAGCTCTACAACGTCGCCGAATTTTCCGGCACCGAGTACCTCTCGCGTGCAATTCTGATTGATCAATCACCGATTGGGCGCACGCCACGCTCAAATCCAGCGACATACACCGGCGCGTGGACACACATTCGCGATCTTTTTGCGATGAGTGAGGAGGCGCGAGCGCGTGGGTGGGGGCCAGGGCGCTTCTCATTCAATCGAAAGGGTGGGCGTTGTGAGACGTGCGAAGGGAATGGGATGATCGCAGTGGAAATGCATTTTTTACCAACAGTCTACGTGACGTGTGACGTCTGTAATGGCAAGCGCTTTATGAAAGAGACGCTTGAAGTCAAATACAAGAAGAAAAGCATTCATGATATTTTGAAAATGACTGTCGAAGAAGGACTTGCGTTCTTTGAAGATATTCCTGCAATTTCCGACAGGCTCCAGACACTGTCTGATGTGGGACTTGGATATCTCGAGCTCGGGCAGAGTGCTACGACGCTCTCGGGTGGTGAAGCGCAGCGTGTAAAAATCGCATCCGAGCTCTATCGTCCGCTGCAGAACAAAACGATGTACCTTCTCGACGAGCCGACGGTAGGTTTGCACTACGACGATGTGGCGAAGCTTATCGAGATCCTGCAGCGCTTGGTGGATCGCGGTAATTCCGTTGTCGTGATCGAGCACAACCTTGACGTGTTGAAGAGCGCCGATTATCTCATCGACATGGGTCCCGAAGGTGGCTCGCGTGGTGGCTCGATTGTCGCCAAAGGAACGCCTGAACAAGTGGCACAGGCGAAGGGCTCACACACCGGGCACTATCTAAAGAGGGTGCTCAATAAAAAATAGTTGTCCCCAAGTCTCGCGAATTGCTTTCGAACTGAAATCCTGATTAAATGTGTTTTTAGAGTGTTCTGGAAGAAAAAGAGGTGCAACATGCGGCGCATTCTCACTCCGAGCGAGTGGCAGCTCCGCTGCCTCCTGTCCTACTTCAAAACCGAAGATCGCTGTAAAGTGTTTATCGAGTGCCACAAGCGACAAAATATGTCGGGTGGCGCCGAAACCGCGAAATTCGATTACCGTCTCTACGAAGAGTGTGGACAGATACCACCATACGTTGTGGCAGAATTTTATACCGCGTTCCCCTGGAATCGGCGTGATGACGGGGATGATGAGTTACTTGCCGCAGAGTAAAACCTGCGGCACACTCTTTTGATGCAGAGAGAAACACTGGCACAGTATGAACTTCCCGATGCACCAGGAATCTACCGCTTCCAGAAGGGGAGACGGGTATTGTATGTTGGAAAAGCGACTTCTCTTCGTGACCGCGTGCGCAGTTACTTCTCGAAAGATTTGGCTGAGGCGCGGTCACCCGCTATAGTGGGGATGGTTGCAGATGCGGACACGCTCACGTGGGAAGAAACAGACTCAGTACTTGAGGCATTAATTTGCGAAGCGAATGAGATCAAGAGGCTCGAGCCGCCGTTCAACATAGATCAGAAGGACAACAAGAGTTTCAACTATCTCATCGTGACCGATGAGGCATTTCCAGTATTTCTCGTGGTCCGCGGGCGCGAACTATTTATGAACTGGGAGGGTGGGAAAATTAAACACCTCTTTGGTCCCTTTCCGCAAGGAGGCGCGCTTCGAGAGGCGATGAAGCTGGTGCGGAAGATTTTGCCATACCGCGATCAAAAATGTGCGCCAGGAAAGGGGAGGCCGTGCTTCAATAGACAGATCGGACTGTGTCCTGGTGTGTGTACGGGCGAGATGAATGAGAAAGAATATGACGAGCGCGTGAAGCACATCGTGCTTCTCTTTTCAGGGAAGAAGCAGACTCTTTTGAAAGAGCTCGAGCGCGGAATGACGCGCGCGGCGAAAGACGAGCGTTTTGAAGATGCGGCTGTGCTTCGCCGCCAAGTGTCCGCACTCACACATATTCGCGATGTTGCGCTCATCAAAGATGATGTGCGCTTCGCGAGCGGCGGAGCCGTGCGTGCGAATGGAAGTCGTATCGAAGCATATGATGTCGCGCACACGGCCGGAAATGAGACTGTGGGAGTTATGGTTGTTGTCGAAGAAGGGGAAATACGGAAAACCGAGTACCGAAAGTTCAAGGTACAGGGATATACCAACAATGACCCGGGTGCTCTGAAAGAGATTCTACAGCGTCGCCTCATGCACCCAGAATGGCCGTATCCGCGCCTCATTATCATCGATGGGTCCACTGCGCAGATGAATGCTGCGAAACGAGTGCTTGAAAGGGCGGGCGTGCTCATACCGCTCGTGGGCGTCGTTAAAGATGAATTTCACCGTCCACTGCGTCTTGTAGGAAACACGGTAGAAATCGCCAGTCATGAAAAAGAGATACTCTTGGCCAATAGTGAGGCACATCGATTCGCTATTACTTGGCACCGTTCTCGGTTGCGGAAGAAATTGACAGATTAATATTATGAATTATTGTACAAAGCAAGACCCTTGGGGTCGAGCTCAAGATGGGAGGAGATGATGGAAATTGTTTTGATAGTGATTTTGCCGGTATTTATCGCAGTGTTTGGACCTCTCTCGAACATCCTCAGGCGGCGAGCTCGTAATCGCGCGAAGCGAGATATGCAGGATCGCCGCAACAATGAACGAGTGAAGACGGAGTACGTCGATCGGCTTCTCGCGGATGTTCGGAATGCGATTAATCGGCGCGAACGGGGCCTCAGTAACGTCGAGGCGGCGATCAAGTTCCTTCGACTGCGACAGGAGTGGAATGGTCCTCTCTGCTGGGATGAACGTGTGCTGCTTCGCCGCCGTGCCAGTCTTACTGGAGACGGCGGTCTGGTGCAAACGATCGACGCTGCTTTGGCGACCATTCCAGTGGCTGTCGATGACATCGAAGTCGTTTTCGGCGCTCGAGGTGTGCATCAGTAGTAATGGCAGAGCCGCGGGAACACTTCCCGCGGCTTTTCTTTCGACACTCACCTGGTTCCGTGATTAGATGAGGTAAGGAAGAAGCCAATGGAGGAACCGATGAGTGTTCAAAGTGTTCTCAACATGATTCAAGGTGCAATCGAGGCGGTGTTCCGGTTTATTGGAACGGCATGGTCATGGTGGATTGCCGAACTCAGTCGGACTCAGGCCCTCGCCTGGGGGACGATGCCGTGGTGGAAAGTCGTCTGTGTGCTCATTGCGGTGGGCGCTGCAGGGTACTGCGCGTATCAACTGATCAAAATGATCTGGACACGCGCGGTCGCATTGTTTTCCGTCTTCGGTGAGTTCGTAAAAGCAATAATCGCGTCGCTCCCGTGGGCGCTCGGCGCCGGACTTGCGCTCTGGCTTGGAAATTATATTGCGCATCTCAAGATCTGAACTGAGTGTGCGTCAAAAAGGCCCGATTATATCGATGATCGGGCCTTGCCTACGCAACAGGCTTTCGTGCTTCAATGATATACTTTCGATATGGCACGCATGGTCGTGGGTGTTCTTCGTGGTGGCCCTTCGAGCGAATATGAACTTTCGCTCAAAACGGGTACGGCAATTTTGAATGCACTTCCTGAAAGTGAATATGACCTGCGCGATATTTTTATAGACAAAAAAGGTTATTGGCTCGCGCGCGGGATGCCGGTGGAGCCGGCACGCGCGGTTGCGCAGGTGGACTTCGTGGTAAACGGACTCCACGGCGGTCCCGGCGAAGATGGGACTGTGCAGCGTATGTTGCAAACGCTCGGTGTTCCGTTTACTGGCTCAAATGCGGTCGCTTCAGGACTTTCGCTCAATAAGATTCTCGCGGGCGATGCACTCCAAAAAGCCGGTCTCCGTGTGCCGCTTTCGGTTGGGTTCACGCTCTCTTCAGGCCTGAATAGTTCCGAGATGGCGCGTTTTGTGTTTCAAGAATTCGGGCCACCCTATATCGTGAAGCCCGCGCGGGAGGGTGCCTCTCATGGGGTGGTGCTTGTTGCGACATTTCTCGATCTTGGCAGCGCGATTGCCGACATGCTGGAGAGCTTTGGTAATGCTGTGGTGCAGGAATACATCATGGGAGATGAGGCGACTGTGGGCGTTATTGATGATTTTCGTGGCGAAGAACTCTACGTGCTTCCGCCGGCGCGCGTGCTGTATCCCGAGGAATCTCCGTTTCTTCATTTCGACCACCATCACTCGGGCGCGGCGCGGTATCTCGCGCCAAGCGATTTCGATGCGCGTCACAAAGGCCAATTGGCAGACATGGCGCGCCGGGCACATCGTGCACTCGGGCTCACGGGTGCTTCGCGCTCCGATTTTATTGTTACTCCTCGCGGTCCCTATCTTCTCGAGACGAACGCGCTTCCTGGGCTCTACGATGGGGCGGCATTTCCATCCATGCTCGAAAGCGTCGGCTCTTCGACAACGGACTACCTCACGCACGCGATAGCCCTCGCGCGGCGGTAGGTATTCTGGTATAGTGCACGGCGACGGGCCCTTAGCTCATCTGGTAGAGCACCTCATTTGCAATGAGGGGGTGGCAGGTTCGAGTCCTGTAGGGTCCACAACGCACTAAAATCCTCCCTTTCGGGAGGATTTTAGTGCGTTGCGGAGGGCGGAGCCATATTCCGCCAGCAGGCGGAATAGCGAGCCGGGGTCGAGAAATTTTGAGCCTGACGAGGCTCAAAATATTCGTGACCACCTGTGTAAGACGGAGCGATGTCGTGCCAGCAGATGCGACCGTGCGTCGGTGCCTGCGGAATTTATGTGCGTCGGCAAAAAAATATCCGTGGGCCACTCGTGGAATGCAGAACCGCATTTCGCCGGCATGCGGAGTCTCTCTTTTGCTACAATCATTCAATATGGGATTGTTCTCCCCAGGCGTCCGTCGTTTCTTTCGATACACTGCTGTTGGCAGCTCTACCTTTGCGCTCGATCTCGCATTACTATATTTTTTTACAGACGTGCTAGGTATATACTACCTTGCTTCCGCGGGAATCTCTTTTCTTGTTGCCGTATCAATCAATTATTGGCTTGCTAGGGAGCACGTATTTCCTGAAACAACTCGCGCTTTGGAATCGGGGTATTTTTTGTTTCTAACCATAGCCGGAACGGGCCTCGCTGCTGTCGTGGCGCTCATGTATCTTGCGGTCGATGTTTTTGGGTTTGGCTACATGGTGAGTCGTGTTGTGATCGCGTGTTTTGTGGGTATGTGGACTTATACGATGAATTTGTACGTAAATTTCCATGTTGCAGGAAAGGTGAGTGCCAAAAAATAACGCCCCCACCTGTGGTGGGGGCGGGCAGCACGCGGATGACTGCTCATCAGCGGGGTCCATAATAGTAACGACCTCGTGGCTTGTCATCGATACCGTATCCGCCGCAATCTTCTGGGAAGTTATCGAGATCGATCGGCTTTCGGTTGCCTTCCTTGATACCACCACCTCCTGGTTCTTCCGTGTGCAGATTCGGTTTCGGAGCAAGCTCCGGTAGTTTCGTCTCTTCGCTCTGCTTTTCCTGAGGCATGTTTTCCTCCGTTTCTTCAGGTAAGCGCGTGCCAGTGATTAACACTACACCTGGGTGTTTTAACTGTCGAGTGTTTTGTGAACAGCGTTAATTGTGCTTCACTGCGCTGAGCTGAGTACAATGTGTAAAAATCAACGGAGCAATTATTTGCATGGATGTCAATTTTGAAGTAATTTATGCAGGTGGTAACAACAATGAAAGGACCACGACGTGAGCACACAAACGAAATTGGGTCGCATCAGGCCGTCAAACAACCAACTCATGGGGTTGGTGAATGAAGTGGTCAAAGACAAGCAGCGGTTAGGGGATCTTCTCCATATGCTTGCTGTCGCAATGCGTCGCCAAGCCATGCAAACTTCTCGAGATTCAGTCGGAGGAGATGTGGTTTCTCCCGAAAAACTTCGGCTTGTGAGTATGGCCGTCGAAAATGCATCGACGATAATTCGGAAGTAGGCTCAAGGGGCGGCACGCAGTGCCGCCCCGCTCTTTAAACTTATCCACGCGGTGTCCACATATTTCATCTTCATGTCCACAATGTTTTGACACGTTGTCCACATAGTTTTCCACCGAAATAAAGGGGGATTAAAAAATTGACACGCATTCGTGCGTGCTATTACTCTAGGAGTGTCACGCGGCGGGGAACGTGCGACACACGAAACCCGCATGGTGTATCTCACCATCACTTGTTTATCAGAGAAGCTCAGCACGACGAGCCGGTTTTGTTTTGCGCACGCGCAAAACAAAACCGGCTCTTTGTCGTGAGCGATTGTCGTGGGAACCAACGGTCGATCCCGACAAGGAGTCAGACATTAAAAGTGATTATCAAAATTATCAATGACGGGTTTCCGAAACCCGTCACATCAGAAAAAAATATGACACGAATTCTTAATACGCGAATCCTCGGGGCTCTCGCGATGATCGTGTTCGTGGGTGCAATCGTCGCTTCGTCGACTGGTGCATTCTTCTCGGACACCGAAACATCAACAGGGAATACGTTTACAGCAGGGGCAATCGATCTCAAGATCGACAGCGTTGCGCACTACAACGGCATGGTGTGTGCCGCGAATGGCGAGACATACATTTGGGTTCCAAATGCAAGCGCACCGCTTGACCTAGAAACTATGCAGCCAGTTCTCAGTGACCTTATGAACGAACAGTCTGAATGGGATGCATTCAACACTGCAAACCCGCTTCAGTATCCAAAGGCAGGTGTTGTTTGTACGGGCACATGGCCGCTCGCTGATCTTGGCGACGGCGAATTGGCTGTTGGTACGTTCTTCGATTTCGACGACATCAAGCCGGGTGACGAGGGTGAAAACACGGTTTCCATCCACATCGACACCAACGACGCATGGATGTGTGCTGAGTTGAGCAATGTGGCAGAGGCGGACAACGGTCAGACAGAGCCGGAGGCTCCAGTCGATCCTGACGCAGATGTTGCAGCGGAACTCGATAACAACCTCCACTTCTTCGCATGGCGTGACGATGGCGACAATATCTTCGAGGATGGCGAAACGCCACTCGGTGGTCCTGTTGCTGCAAGCACGCTCGTCAACCAGAAGTGGGCACTTGCTGATTCAACGACGGGCAACGGCCCAATCGTGGGTGACGTGACTTCGTACATCGGTGTGTACTGGTGTGCTGGCACCATCTCGGTTGTGGGCAACACCCTCAGCTGTAGCGGTGCAGAAATGGGCAACGAAGCTCAGACGGACTCATGGTCTGCTGACCTCTCGTTCTATGTCGAACAGTCTCGTAACAATGCGAACTTCCGATGTAATCCTGTGACGCAGCCTGAGACGGCTGCTCTGACTGTTGATAAGGAAGTTACGTTTTCTAGCGTGACTCTTGCTGTCGGTGTTGGCGACTTCACGCTTCACATTAGCAATGGTGCAGGGATTGACCAAGATGTGACTGATGAAACTCAAGTAACTGGCTTGCCAGCAGGAACTTACACGGTTACAGAGATCTACACTGGGTCTGAAAACATCACCTTTGACGCAGAGTTTGGGGGTGCTTGTACGGACAACGGTTCAACCGGTTCTGTCACATTGGCAGAAGGTGATAATCTGACGTGCACAATCACGAACAGTATTTCTCCAGTTGATCCAGTCTAGTCCTGGCCCAACTAACGGCTCAAATAGCGCTATTTGACCCGTTGGGCAAAAAGAGTCAATCGTTCAATTTCGCCCGAAATTGAACGATTAGGGCTCGGGTATAGCCGAACTCTGGCCGGATTTCAGCCAAGGGCTGAAATCCGGCAGAGGGGGCTGTATCTCTAGGGGAAACAGCGGTTATTAAATTAAAAAAATAACAGTATGGTAAAAACATTACTTAACACTCGAATACTGGCATCGCTCGCGATGATTGTGTTCGTTGGTGCGGTCGTCGCAAGCTCGACGGGCGCATTCTTCTCCGACACGGAGACCTCCACGGGGAATACCTTCACCGCAGGAGCAATCGATCTCAAGATTGATAACTCAAGCTATGGGTTTGATTGGAATAATCCTGCAATCGCTTTGGATGAGGCAACGGGTGTCTGGGGTCCGAACGCGGCAAACTCATGGGAGCTCGCCGATCTCACGAATCAGCTCTTCTTTAGCTTCCGCGACCTGAAGCCGGGGGATTACGGCGAGGACACCATCTCGCTCCACGTGAACGACAACGATGCCTACGCATGTATGGCGTTCGACCTGACGGGTACTCCTGAAAACGGCCAGAATGAGCCGGAAGCAGCAGTTGACGCAACCGCAGGCGCAGACGAAGGCGAGTTGCAAAACTACCTCTCGTTCCTCTTCTGGTACGACGATGGCGACAACATTCTTGAAGTGGGCGAACAAGTTATTCCTGAGCTCAGCGGCGCACCAGGCTCGGTATTCTCCGGCACATGGCTTCCAATTGCTGAAGGTGGCGACACACCGCTTCCGGGTGGCTCCACACAGTACATCGGCAAGGGCTGGTGCTTCGGTAACATCTCGCCAAATCCTATGGCGCAGGATGGTGTGGGCACAGGTGCTCCAACCGCTGAGACGACAGGCTTTATTTGCTCGGGCGCAGCGGGTGACCACAACGATGCACAGACAGACGGCATTCAAGTGAACGTCGGTTTCTACGCAGTGCAGTCTCGCAACAACGGACAGTTCCAGTGCGCTGGGTTGCCACCGTTTGGGGATGCTAATGAGACCCGCACGCAAACTGTAAACCAGGCTGCGCTCGCGCTTGATATCGACGATGTGCTCGCAGATCCAACGTTGTGGTTCTTCTACAACGACACCGCTCCTGAAGGAATAATGACGATTGACCAATTCAGCGGTGCGGGCGGTGAAAACCACATGGAATCAGTTGATTCTGAAGCAGGAGCAAAGATGGTGCTCGATACCGGTGTAAATCCTCGCTACAACATTGCGACGGCGCAATTCAGCGATATCTTGGGAACCATCAGCTCGCTTAAGTTCCGCGTCTATGATGCGACAGCTGATAGCGACACACCGTTCTTGCAGTTCAACGTCGATTTTGCGACAAGCACAATGGGCGTGGGATATCAGGGGCGCTTGACCATGCAGCCGGGAACCGGCGGCAATGCCGCGCTTCCTGCAGTAACGTGGACGACGGTAGACGCACAAGGCACTGCAATGTGGACGTGGTCTAAGCTCGCTGTTGGTCCGGATTTGATTGCGGCAACAGCAGACGACAACACTTGGCCAGATGGTGACACGAATCAATATCGTTCGTGGGACTCTATCGTTGCAGCATTTCCAGATGCGAAGCTTCTTTCTCCTGGTTCGTTCCTCGGTGTCCGCACTGGGCAGCCGGGGCCAGCCGGAGCAACGAACTTCGTGAGCTCTATCGAGTTTGATGGCGTGATCTACGACTTCGAACTCTAGTTTTCTCTAGCCGTTCTGGGCATCGTGCGGTGCCCAGCGGGCTGAAGAAAAATTCAGCAAGGTCTAATTATTCACAGGGGAAACATTATTTAATCACTCGGGGGATAAAAACTAATTATGAACACATCACGAATCCTGCTCGCGCTTCTCCTTATCATCGGAGCGGGCGGTGCGCTTGCTGGGGGAACCACCGCATTCTTCTCCGACACGGAGACGTCTTCGGGCAATATGTTTACCGCGGGCGACATCGACCTGAAGATTGATAACGACAGCTACTACAACGGCAATCGTTGTACAAATGTCGGCAACGAAGAGGCGCCTGACTACCAATGGGTGGGAGAGGCTGCGTTTCCAGTTGCCGGAACTCCCTGCGACACCTCGTTCCCAGCAAGTGACTTGGATAATGGACTCTTGTTCTTCAACTTTACCGACATCAAGCCGAGCGATGACGGCGAAGACACTATCTCCATCCATGCGGGCACGAACGAAGCCTATGCATGTCTCGACATGGCACTCACCTCGAACGACGACATCTCCTCGAACGAGCCTGAGCTTGGCGATGGCGACGCCCCTGAAGACGAGAACAACACCTGGGATGGTGAACTCGCACAGACCTTGCAGATGTTTTGGTGGGCGGACGACGGCGACAACGTGTATGAAATAGGTGAAGGTGCCCTCACGGATGGTGTGCAGACTGTCGAGGATATGTTTGGTGGCGACCAGCAGGTCTTCACCGCGACCTTGGCTGATGCAGACGAAAACATTTGGGGCGAAGACGGCGGGATCCCCGGCAACCAGACTCGCTACATCGCGAAAGCGTGGTGTTTTGGTGACCTTGCTATGAACGCGCTCCCGAATGACGCAGGTACCGGCCCACAGGATCGCCCTGGCTTCTTCACCTGTGATGGTTCTGCACTCGATAACACAACGCAAACCGACGGCATAACGCTTGATGTGGCCTTCCGCGCGATCCAAGCGCGTCACAACGACCGCTTCCAGTGCGATGGCGAGGATGAGGAGACGCGCACCGCGACTCTCACTGTGATTAAGGTGGTAACGAACGATAACGGCGGCAACAATGTGGTCGCCGACTTCCAACTCTTCGCAGATAATGGCGTGACCGAAATCGGGCTTACCTCTGGCGTACCGACGGTTGTGCCTGCGACAAACTACACCATCACGGAAACCGGCATCTCGGGCTACGTGGCATCGTTTAGCGGCGACTGTGATGCAAATGGCTTCATCACACTCGCACCGGGTGACAACAAGACCTGCACCATCACGAACAACGACCTTCCGGCAAACATCACACTTATCAAGAACGTGATAAACGACAACGGTGGCACGGCAACAGCGAACTCGGCGTGGGGTCTCCGCATTGACGGCAATATCGTGCCGAACAACACGTCGGTCTCGGTCTCTGCAAACACACCGCACTCGATCAGCGAAGATGGCCGCGCAGGCTATGTGTTCCAATCCATCACCGGGCATCCGAAGTGTCCGTTGGTTCTTGGTGGCACGGCAACGCTTGATGAAGGGGAAGCCATCACTTGTACCATCACAAATAATGATGTGGCGCCGCTCACCGAGAGCTTCGGCACGGGTGCTTGTCTCCAAGACATCCCAGGTTGGGATGAAGACGCAGGAGAAAGCTGTGTGAACGGTACTGTTGCTGCTGCTATCGGCGTGGGCGACGATACGGCGAGCCCTGATGGCGGCAGGTTCGCACTCATCGGTAACACTGGCTATATCTGCCGTCAGGTGAGCGCAACAGGTCTTCAGAATCTTCAGCTGAAGTACTACTGGCGAGGAGATTCGGCAGGTGACGCCGGAGCAGATTTTGGTGTCGTGCAGGTATACACCGGCGGCACGTGTGCTTCGCCGACGGGCGTCACACAACTCGCGTCCCACGATGTCTCGGTAAATTCATGGAGTGCACTCCAAACAGTTAATCTTCCGGGTGCGCTCGACAACACAAGCTTCTTCGTTCGATTCGCCGCAGATACGAACGGCGGCACGGAGAGCTTCCGCATCGACGGGGTTAGCGTGACGGGCTCGCCGCTCTAGGAGTGGGGCGCGCCGGAGGCGCGCCCGATGTTCTTTCGTTCGAAGAGGAAATACTATGTCATCTCTCAAACTCTCAATTCGCCTCGTATTCACCGCCGTCATTATGTCGGCAGTGATACTGGCGTTTGGGTTTAGGAGTGAGGCAACAGGCACGACCTTTGCGACGAAGAAAAAAGGCGAGACATTTGATTTGAAGATTGATAGCAAGGCTTCGTGGAACGGCGTCTTGCAGCCATCTTCGACGTGGGCCCTGAAGAACCTGAACCCGACGTCAGACAAATTCTTCAATCTTGATGACGTGAAGCCAGGTGACAGAGGCGAGGCGACGATTTCACTCCACGTAAACAAGGACGCATGGGTGTGTTTGGACTTCGAGAATCTTAAGGAGAAAGAGAATGGCAGAAATGAACCAGAACTCCTGGTGGATGATTCTGGTGGCGCAAACTCGGGGGAGCTTGCCGATGGTACCGAATTCTTCGGTTGGCGCGATGATGGCGACAATATCTTTGAGGTGGGAGAAATTCCGCTCTTCGGTACGTCGACCAACAAACAAGCGGCGACGCAGGTGCTTAATCAAATGACATATCCGCTCGCGGATTCAAAAACAGGGAATGCACTTGTAGCATCGACCACACGCTACATTGGGATTGAGTGGTGCGCGGGCGATTTGGAGGTGGATGTGCCCACGGCGACCATCACCTGTGATGGCGAGGCTTTGAGGAACGAAGCGCAGACCGATTCCTTCTCCGTGGACATTTCGTTCCGCGCGGTGCCGGTGAAAGACAACAAAAAATTCACCTGCGTGAAGAAGGGGACGACCTGTGAGTACGGCTGTTCAGGCAACTGTGGCCCCGTCAACGTGACAGTGGACAACAGCGCAACCGTCACAAACACGACGACATCAAACTCAAACACGGGCGGCAATTACGCAGGTGGCGGTGGAACGGTCACGACAGGAAACGCATCTTCAACCTCTTCAACGACGAATATCATCAACCAGTTGCGGCTCTTGATCGGAAGATAAAACGCTATGTTGAAATTTGTTAACACACTCGTCACAACACTCTTCATCGCAACGATGCTTGGCGTTGCGGGGCTTCTCGTGGGCTCGATGCTTCCGATTCCTGGCAACATCGAGATCAAGATCGTGAAGTCGGGCTCGATGGAGCCGGCGATCCCAACTGGGTCACTCGTCGTCGTGAAGCCCTCCGCATCGTTTGCCTACAATGTGGGCGACGTCATCACCTTTGGAGCCGACACGCGAAGCGAGGTGCCGACGACCCACCGCATCGTGGCGGTGGAGGGCACGGGCTCAGAGCGAATTTTCGTTACCAAAGGTGACGCGAACGAAGACATCGATCAGGAATCGGTTGCGCTCTCGGAGGTCATCGGAAAGGTGCTCTTTAGCGTGCCAGGCGCTGGCTATGTGCTCGCGTTTGCGCGGGAACCGCTCGGTTTTGCGCTTCTTGTGGGCATTCCTGCGGGGCTCATCATTCTTGAAGAACTCATAACGATAGGGAAAGAAGTGCGGGCGGCCGTGCGCAGGCGTCGTGACGAGGAGGATGAGCCGAAAGGCGGCGCAGGCTCGCTCGACGAAGACGGCGCGCCCCTGCGGCTCTTTTATGGGCGCAGTCGCGTGATGGATGAAATCTTCGTGCCGATGTATCAGAAGCCCAGCTTCTTACACGCGGAGTGGTGGCACAAACAATTTCGCATGCACAAAGACACCTATGGCACTTCGACGGCGCTCGTCTTGGGGCTCGTGTTTATGTCTTCCATGATGGTGGGCGGTGCTGGCGGCACCATCTCATACTTTAGCGACATAGAGCGCTCGGTGGGCAACATCTTCCGCGCGGGTGAGTGGTTACCGCCAGAGCCGCCGCTCATTGCTGAAGAGATTATTCCTTTCGCTGCGGTACTTGGCGTAGCGACAGAGAATACGCCCGCTCCTGAAGAAGTCGTGCCCGAAAAGGAACCAGCAACATCTGATTCGGAGGCCGTTATTCCGGACACTTCTGTGCAGAATGAGGAAGGTAGCGGAAACTCGAACGAAGGGAATCCGAGCTCAAGTATGAGTGAGCCGATTCCGTCGACTGAGCCTCAGCTGACGCAAGACGAAGGGACCATGGAGTATGATCCGAGCATAGGGTTAGATGGCGAGGTGGAAGAATCTGTAACACAGTCTCCGGATGAAAATCTGCCCCCTGGTGAAGGTGCATCGTCTCAAGAAACAATCGTGCCCGAAGAGACGCAAGAACCAAACGTGGGTGAACTAGTCGGCGAGGAGATCAGTGTGCTGTGACGATTCATGTCGTTAGTAGCGGACACGTTGTAAGGTAGTAATTTGTGTGGTATAGAAAGCACGGAATGTCTGTCCAGCAACGCTACGAAAGGAGTGTGTCGTGTGGAATATCGTTATTTCAATACTCATGATGCTGTCCACCTTCTCACAGGCGGCGGCTGAAGCCTCGATCGAAAGCACTTTCGCAGAGTACGGCATTCAGGTGCAGATCGACAGTGCGGTCCGATGCGGGCGTGCTCAAGGCGAATGCGAGGCCAAGCGAATCATCGTCGTGACTGGTGTCTCATGCAATAGTCCGGCTGATTCGCTTGGGGTGGAAGTGGGCGATATCGTTATCGGCCATGGCAACGCCACAATCGAAACTGAGAATGGTCCATCGGAGAAAGCGCTGTTCTTCAGATTGTGTTGCTTCGGCACACAAATGGCCGCGTGCGGTATATCATCCAATGGTTGGAAAAGCGCCCGTTCGACAATGATGCAGAAAACGTCCGTTGTGGGCGTCCAGGAAGTCGCATATAAGTGAAAGAGCCGATTCGGAAAGAATCGGCTCTTTGATATATATGAACCATTCTGTGAACATGCTAACTGAAAATACAGAGCAAGAGGAACGATATGCCGGCTGAAAGGATCGCGCTTATTGTATATGCGAAATGCACCGTCTCTTTACTGCTTGCGAGCAGTAGTAATCCTGCTGCAAGGACAAAGAATCCGAAGCCGTACCACCTATGCATTGGCACCTCCTTCTGCATGCATAATGCGACGCATCCCGTAAGTATAAGAAGGCAAATGCCGACAAGGATTTGTGCGTGCCATGCCCATGCGGGAAAGGAAATCCCAAAGAGCGAAGCAAGTGACATTGCCACAGGGAACACCACGATGCTTACCGCTAATGTGTGAATGCTGTGGCGTATCGAGTTTTTGACGAGGTCTTTCACGTGTATCTGCATGATTTGAGCCTCCAAACGCTCCGCCGCTGGCGGAGCTCCTCTCATAATTGTAGTAGTCACTCTTACTCGTGCCATTGACTAACAACCAATCTCATTTCATGACACATTTCTACTTCATAATTTGTGGATAAGTGAGGTGCTGTGGGATATAGTGGAATATACTCTAATTCAGTGGGAGAAAGTGGGAAATGCGGTTGCGCGCAGATTCCATCCTTCCAAAATTTTTAACCATGTTCATCGGGGAATACGAACACACACTTGATGATAAAAGCCGCGTCTCTCTCCCGAGGCAGTTCCGTACGGGTCTCGGGAGGAAGGTGGTCATGACGCGAGGCTTAGACAATTGTTTGTTCGTCTACTCTCGTTCGAGTTGGGAGAAAGTGGCCGCAAAGTTGCAGGAACTTTCTTTCGCTCAAGCAGATACGCGCGGCTTCAATCGCTTCATTCTTTCAGGTGCAGCGGAGGTCGAGGTGGATTCTGCCGGACGCGTGCTTATTCCAGAACACCAACGGGCTTTTGCAGGACTCACCAAGAATTGTGTCTTTGCAGGAGTTTCCGACCGGGTCGAGGTGTGGGATGCAAAGCGTTGGAACGAATACAAGGCGGCTATCGAAAAGAAAGCAGACGCTTTGGCGGAGAAGCTTGGTGAGGTGGGCGCGCTCTAAGCGGGCTCGGGTTGCTAGAGGACATCGTCATGCGCACGCGACGTAATAAATCCTCTAGCTACCCGATGCCGTTTCGGCATCGCGATGTGGTTCAAAGGGAAGCGAGTCACATTAGTGTTCTTTCAAATGAGATTGTTTCAGGGCTTGCACTACAGGAGGCGGATGTCGTTCTTGATGCAACGCTCGGCGGCGCAGGACACGCGCGCATGATCTGTGAGAAACTCGGGAAGCAGGGAATCTTTCTGGGAATCGACGCAGATAGTGCAGCGATCACGCGAGCCGAGGTGGCACTCAAAGGCGTCGAGCCTCGTGTAATCATTCGTCAGGGAAACTTTCGGAATCTCGTGCACGTTGCACGCGAAGCCGGCGTTCCCGCTCTCAGGAAGGCGCTATTCGACCTTGGCTGGAGCGGATTTCAGCTCGCGGAAGGGAAAGGGTTTTCCTTTCTTGCCGACGAGCCACTTCTCATGACCTATGGCGAGCCCGTGGAAGGCGTACTCACCGCGCGCGAGATTGTGAACACGTGGGAAGAAGAATCATTGATGCACGTGTTCGAGGGTTGGGGAGAAGAAGCGCATGCTGGACGCATCGCGCGCGGTATCGTCGAAGCGAGACGCGAAAAGCCAGTAGAAACGGCACGCGAGCTTGCCGAGATTGTGCGCTCGTCGGTGCCTGTGTGGTATCGCAAGGGCCATACCCATCCCGCGACGAAGACATTCCAAGCACTTCGCATCGCGGTGAATGACGAAATGGGTGCTTTGAAGGAGGGAATCACGGGGGCGTGGGAGATGCTTGCGAAAGGCGGTCGCCTTGCTGTCATCACCTTTCACTCAACCGAGGATCGCGAGGTGAAGCGCTTATTCAACCAGTTTGTGACTGAAGGCGGAGTGCTCTTTACCAAAAAGCCTCAGAAACCATCTCGAGAAGAACTTAGAACAAATCCCCGTGCGCGAAGTGCGAAACTTAGAATCATTACAAAATAGATATCACATATTGTATGCAGACACAGCACATTTCCATACGACTCGACGCGTTTCCTGGAGAACAGCATGCTCTTCGAGTGTTGGGTCTTGCGATTGTTGGATCCGCCTTTGCTTATGTCTTGCTTGTGTCATTTTCAATCATGAATGTGATAGCATATCGCGAAGCAGTCGCGGCAACTGAGAGTCTTCGAACAAGTGTTAGTATGCTGGAACAAGACTATTTTGAGCTCTCAAGTCAGGTAGATCAAGAGGCGGCAACCAGTCTTGGACTCGTTCCGGTGTCCGAACAAACATTCGTCCGCGAGCCAAGTTCGCTGGGAGATGCATGGAGACCAAGTGCTCTCTAATTCGCTTCCGTCGCGTATACTACTCACATGCGTGCACGACTTGTGCTTCGGGCGAGACTCCTCTCGCTGGTTATGGTTTTTGTTGCTATCGTGCTCGTAGCTCGTTTGTACCAGCTCCAAATTATTCGCGGAGATGACTATGCTCGTAAAGCGGAGGGGCAATATATGGAGGCAGTGACCGATGAAGCGCCTCGCGGCGAGATTTTTTTTAGAAAAAAAGGTGGTGAGCGTGTTGCGGCTGCGCTCATGCAAAATGGCTGGCGCGTCGCAATGGACCCTCGCGCTCTTGAAGATGTTGATGACGCGCTGCAAAAACTTTCGGCTATTGTTACAGTCGACGAAGCACGATTTAAAACAAGTGCTGCACGGAAGAATGATCCCTACGAGGATATCGTCTTTAAGCTAGATGATCGGCAGGCAAAAGCAGTAAGAGAGGCCGACATTCCAGGAATATTTACTGTACGTGATGAGTGGCGGTTCTATCCAGCGGAACGTCTAGCTGCGCATGCCCTTGGCTTTGTGAGTTATCGTGGCACGCGAAAAGAAGGAGTGTATGGCCTCGAACGATACTGGGAGCATGTTTTGCGCCATGAAGGCAGCGGGCTCTATGTGAATCCCTTTGCAGAAATATTTTCAGATCTCGGGGCATTGGTTGTGGACCCCTCAAAGCAAGAGGGGAGTGTTGTTACTTCGCTCGAACCTATTGCACAAAGAGAACTTGAAAACACCATCGCGAAAGTGGTCGAAGCCTATAGTCCGCGTTCTGCGGGGGGCATAGTGATGGATCCGAAAAATGGTGAAATTTATGCGCTTGCAATAGCACCGAATTTCGATCCCAACACCTTCAATCTCGTGGATGACGTGGGCATCTTTTCCAACCCCTTAGTGGAGCGGAGGTATGAAATGGGATCAATCGTAAAGCCTTTGACGATCGCCGCTGCAATCGATGCGGGTGCAATCACGCCACATACAACATATGAGGACAAAGGCTGCATCACAAAATCGGGTTACAAACTATGTAATTTCGATTTTAGAGGTCGTGGCGTTGTGCCGATGCAAGAGGTGCTCTCGCAGTCCTTGAACACCGGCGTTTCCTTTGCGGTGGACAAGATGGGTAATGCAGCCTTCGCTGACTATATGAAGCGATTCGGTTTGGGCGAAGAAACTGGCATTGATCTACCAGGAGAAATTGCAGGTGCCATCGATTCGCTTTTTGTGCAGGGGGCGGCCGATGTGGACTTCGCTTCGGCATCGTTCGGGCAGTCCATCGCGATCACGCCGATTGCAATGATTAGAGCGCTTGCCGCACTCGCTAATGGTGGCGTAATACCAGAGCCACATGTCGCTACGGCCATTCGCACCGAGTCTGGCATTGAGCGCCGTATCATCATTCCTCAGGGTGAGCGTGTCTTAAAACCCGAGACAGCTGAAACAGTTACGAATATGCTCGTGAAGGTATATGACGACGCATTGTTAGAGGGCGTGTTGAAACAAGAGCATTATTCCATTGCGGCGAAAACAGGCACTGCTCAAATCGCAATCCCTGGCGGCGGCGGCTATTATACAGATCGCTGGCTCCATTCATTTTTTGGCTACTTCCCTGCATACGAACCGCGGTTCATTGTTTTGCTCTACGCCATCGAGCCGCATAATGAACAATACGCTTCGCGCACCCTTGCGCGGCCATTCGACGAACTCGCAAAGTTTTTAATCAACTACTACGAGATTCCACCGGATCGATAGACTTAGAGAATTGGCCATGTTAGGGCTGCGTTAGCTTCAATCCCAAAGGAGCAATCGCGATGACTTATAGGAGATCGATTGGTCTGACCAGGCAGGCCTATCAAGTTGTAAGAAAGGCGGCAGAGGAGCATGATGTATCTGGCAATCAGATCATCGAAATGGCAATTCTCTGGTGGGAACGTTGCGAGCGCGCAACCAAGGGGCGCCGCATTGTCTCGATAACCGTTGAAAACCCCGATGGTTCCGGAGAAACGTTCCGCGTACTCTAGTAGCATGCTGCTCAAGCGACAGGCAAAAGCCTCTTGCATGAGCGGCTTTTGTTTTTTGGTACAATGGGTAGACACACCATGAAATCCCTACTCCGCACGCTCATCGTCGCCATACTCACCTGGGAGGCTCGCCTCGTTTTAAAGCGTCGCAAGCCGAAAATTATTGCAGTGACGGGAAGTGCCGGGAAGACATCCTCCAAAGATGCGATTTTCGCTGTCCTTTCGTATGCGGGGCTTTCGGTACGGAAGAGTGAGAAGAGTTACAACTCTGAATTTGGCGTGCCACTCACCATTCTCGGTCTCGAGACGGGGTGGAGCTCTCCGTGGCACTGGATCGCGAACATCGCGCAGGGCCTCATGACCGCCTTCGGGAACGATCCCTACCCTGTGTGGCTTGTTGTTGAGGTAGGAGCGGACCGACCGGGCGATATTCGCCGCATCGCGCGCTGGCTCAAGCCCGATATCGCCGTTATTACCTCAATTCCCGATATTCCTGTGCATGTGGAATATTTCCACTCCCCGCACGCGCTCGCGCAGGAGAAGCGCCGCTTGGCAGAACACATGCGTCCGGGCGGGCTTCTCATCATCAATGGCGACGACACTTACACCAAACACATTCATGCCGAGTTTGCTGATTCCGCGGTCACGTTTGGCTTTGAGGGGCACAACGCATTCGTTGCGAAAGATGCGGGCATTCATTACGAGGAGAAAAAACCGGTCGGCATGCATTTCTACTGCGAGCACTCAAATAGCCGCATTTCGGTGACTGTGCTCGGCGCCCTCGGCAAGCCTCGCATCTATTCCACACTGTGTGCGCTTGCAGTTGCCGAAGCGACAGGTATTGCTCTCGAGTCGGCTGCGGAGGCACTTGCAAAGTTTGAGCCACCGCCGGGACGTATGCGCATATTGCCAGGTATTCGCGGTTCAGTGATTATTGACGACACCTACAACTCGAGTCCGGCAGCCGCGCTTTCAGCACTTGAGACTCTCAAAGAGATAAAAGGTTTGAAGCGTCGCATTGCAGTCTTGGGGGACATGCTCGAACTCGGTCGCTTTTCAAAAATGGCACACACGCAGGTGGGGGAGATGGCAAAACAATCTGCTGATCTCCTGATCACCGTCGGCTTTCGGGCGAAAGAGATAGGGCAGGTTGCACTCGACCACGGGATGCCGGAATCGAATATCCGTGCGTATGACCAGCAGGAATCCGCTCGGGTTGGCAAAGAACTCGAGCCCGAATTAAAAGAGGGCGTCGTGGTTTTGGTGAAAGGTTCGCAAGGCATGCGCATGGAAAAGACCGTTCTCGAAATTATGGCTGATCCTGAACGAGCACCAGAACTGCTCGTGCGTATGGATCGAGATTGGCGGATGCGATAATATAAAAGTAAGAAGCGGCCGAGATTCTCGGCCGCTCGACAAGCGTTACTAGCTCAGCATTCGCAGATGAGAGCGCGTTTTGCGAATGTCCTGCTGTGCGTGTACGACCCGCCAGTAATCTCGCGCTTTGATCGCCATGATGAACTCCTTCAATTGCGCCATGTAGAGTTCCCACGTGGTGCAGTTGGCGGGTGTGCGATGAAGCTCTAGCATTGTTTCCTCCTATTGGTGCTGAGTTGAACTGCTTTGACAGACTGTCGTATATTATTCAGCTCTGACTCGATATCGTCAAGTTCTGCTCCTATGTCTCGGGGGTCTAAAATGCGAGGAAGAATGTGAATATGCCACAACTCGGGTGAGAGCTTGCCTAACATGAATCGTGTCCAAAGACGCTTGAGAGCCGTATACATGAGCTTTCTCCTAAACGATTCTACGGTCATCATAGCATTGCGTCCCAATAGAACCACTCCCGCTAACTGGTGCCACCCTCTTGTTTGTTGTATATTCAGTTCGCGGCCTTATCGTCTAGCGGCTAGGACACATCCTTCTCAAGGATGGAACCGGGGTTCGATTCCCCGTAAGGTCAAAAAATAACAAGGACGACACAGTGTGTCGGCTGACTATATTATTCTCGACCTTACAGGGAATAGAAGGCGGGTGCGGACACCCATTCAGCAGCATGGGCCGCACGAGCAGGGGTGATAGGAGTTTAAATTTGGCGGAATGAAAACAAGCTCTTGGCCGTTTCCCGTAAGGTCATCAAATAACTAAATGTAATTTGCGTGCGCCATTGTGAATATCACGTCATTGACAACATATTAGAAAGCGCTAATATGAAACAATGGTGCTCGAAAAGGTGTGCAGGGCGTTTGGTAACCCCGAGCGAGTGAAGCTCGTGGCGTGTCTCGCGCACGAAGCCACAGTTGAAACGCTCCTTAGAAAGTGCAGCCTAAGCCAGAGTGCGCTTTCTCAGCATCTTGCAATCTTGCGAGATGCACGTGCGGTGCACACGCGCCGTGAGGGAAAGCACATATATTACAAGGCCGCATCGCCGCATGTTGGGCGACTTGCGCGCATGGTTATCGAATTAAGCAATCAAAAAGACAACGTATGAAACACATTAGCGTATCCGGTCTGCGCCATGTCATGCAAACAGAATCGCACAATCCGACGATAGACTTTATCAATGTCTGCACGAGCGCAGAGTACAATGAAAAGCATATAGCGGGTGTTCGCTCCGTTCCGCTTGATGAACTCGAGCAGCGCCTGCCCGAATTTTCTGGAAAGAAAACTATCTACATCCACTGTCGTTCGGGCCGCCGCGGTGCAGAGGCGATTCAGAAGCTCGCAGGACTCGGAGTGCAGGCTGAGCTCGTCAATGTAGAGGGCGGTCTCATAGCCTGGGAGGGTGCTGGCTTTGCGACGAAAGCGAACACGACGCGTATGCCACTCATGCGACAAGTCTTCCTTGGTGCGGGTGTTGTCACGCTCGTTGGATCCGTGCTTGCGCTCACGATCAACCCTCTTTTCGTCTATATTCCGCTCGTCGTTTCGCTTGGTCTCATGCTCTCGGGGGCAACGGGATGGTGCGGCATGGCGTTTCTACTCGCGCGCATGCCCTGGAACAGGTAACTCAATCATTGGAACTCAATCCAGCACATATCTATGCACAAAAATCTGAACATTCATCCAATATTCGACACTGATTCTCACACCATCACCTATGTCGTGTGGGATTCGGAAACAAAGCACTCAGCCGTCATCGATTCCGTTCTCGATTACAATCACAAGAACGTCGAAACAAAGACCGATCTCGCCGACAAAGTCGTCGCGTTCATCAACGAAAACGCTCTCACGAACGATTGGCTCCTTGAAACGCATATGCATGCGGATCACATCTCGGCATCGTCATACCTTAAAGAGAACATAGGCGGAAAGAAAGCAATTGGAAGTGCTATCACCAAGGTTCAGTCGTATTTGAAAAAAGCGTTTGACCTAAACGACGCATTCAAAACCGACGGCTCTCAGTTCGATGTGCTATTCGACGATGGAACAACGTTCGGGGTCGGCTCAATCCCTGCGCGTGCAATACATGCGCCGGGGCACACACCCGCGGATATGGTGTACGAAATCGGCGGCGTTTTGTTTGTCGGTGACACACTCTTTGCACCCGACATGGGCACCGCACGGTGCGATTTTCCAGGTGGTTCGGCCGAGAGCATGTATGCCTCCGTTCGACGCATCCTCGAATCGTATCCCGCAGAAACGCCGATCTACCTTTGTCACGATTATCCAGAAGGAAATGGAAGAGAGGTTAGTTACCGTACAACAATCGGTGAAGAGCGAGAAAAGAACATCCATGTGCGCGACGGCATTACTAAAGAGGAGTTTATTCAGATGCGAATCGCGCGCGACAAGACGCTCGATCTGCCTACTTACATATTCCCGTCGGTGCAGATTAATGGAAACGCGGGCTCAATAGTGCCGGGCGAGTTTATTAAGCTTACCTACAATAAGCGGGTGTTATAAAAGAGAGCCGCCCGCGGAGCGGGCGGCGTCCTCACCGATTCGTAGCAAGGAGGGGTTCCGTGCCGTATGAAATGAACTCTTCCAACGGCAATTCACGCAACTCCATGAGTTGGTTGTGGGTGAGCTCGGCTTTTACGAAGAGTCTCACCTTGTCACGCTCGACGATATCGATGTTGTTGCGCCTCAAGAACTGAACAATGGTATCGAAGTCATTAGCGGTTGTCGTGTCGATGTAAAGCAGTGTCATAAGGGTCTCCCTGGTCAGAGCATTCTGCACAAGATTATATCATGATAAACCGTACTCGTCATTGTGTGCTACACGCAGATCACTTGTCGACAGCGCGCCATAGATACCACGATGCAATCGATGCATATGCGCGCCACGGGCGGGCAAGCTTCTCCATCTCCGCATGCGTGGGAAGCGACTTTAGATTGTAGACTTTCTGAAAGCCCTTTTTGATGCCGAGATCACCAGTCGGCAGGATATCGAGGCGGTGAAGTGTAAATATTAATACCATATGCGCTGTCCAGATGCCCACGCCTTTTATTTGCACAAAATGCTCAATGATTTCTTCGCTCGTCATTTTGGGGAAGCGTCGCGGGTTCACCGTACCGTCAGCGAACTTCAGGGCGGCGTCTCGCAGATAGGCAATCTTCTGTGCGGAGTAACCGCAGGCACGAAGCTCCGCATCTGAAAGTGCAAGAAGTCGCGCGGGCGTCGGCGTTTTTCGCGGAAAGAGTTCTGTCGCTCGGCCGTAGATAGCGTCCGCTGCTTTGCCGGAAATCTGCTGATAGGTAACGGAGCGCACAATTGCACCAAACACGCCACCGACTTTCGGAAAGTAGGTTGAGAAGTCCGGGTAACCATGTGCTCGTATCAAGCGCCTGAATTGTACCTGTTTCGATAGGTGCTTGACAGCGCAGGAGACTTTGGCTTTTGTCATGCAGGTACTCTAGTGCAAGTGGCTGCTATTGAGAAGCCGTCGCGCTTCGGCGCGACGGCTTCTGTCATGGATGAGACTCCATCACTTCGAGAAATTTTCTGAGCGCCATCGTGTAGCTCGAGAGGAGTGAGACCAGTCCATCGGTCACGACAGGTTCCTGCAAAGACAAGAAGCCTTCATTTGCCGTGTCGCTCATGTTACGGATCTTCTCTTCCGAGTATCCTAGTGCCAAGAGTATGTTGCCGTGCTCGTTGAGGTTTTGCTGTAGTGCCTGCGTCGAAGCGTAGACTCCCGCGATACTTGCCATCAAGTTGACGAGCATCTGCCGCAAGGGGAGGAGTCGGTAATATTCTCTATGATTTCGATACCGTTCGACTTCTGAGAACACTCGATACACCTCTTCAATTTCATCCTCGACCTCACGAGGGACTCCACTTCCGTTAGCGACCATCTGAGTCTCCATGTAGCAGAATATTGGACTACGCTACTGTCCTGATATATACAACAAAACTCTGTTAAATGCAAGTTCGTGGTTTTGAGCTATAGTTGAGACTCAATGAGCACTATCCTCGTTTCTGGCTCCATCGCATATGACAACATCATGGATCTGCCTGGTTTTTTTAAGCATTATTTCCTTCCTGACAAACTCCACACGATTAATGTGAGTTTTGTCGTGCCTGACCACAGAGAGCACTTTGGGGGCACGGCAGCCAACGTCGCATATTCGCTCTCACTCCTCGGAGAAAAAGCAGACATCATCGCCACGGTGGGGCATGATTTCGAACGTTATCAAAAGTATTTGGAATTCAAGGGAATATCCACTGAAACTATTCATATCGACCCAGGAAAAAAGACGGCATTTGCGTACATCGTGACGGACAGGGGCGATAACCAGATCGCTGCGTTCCACCCTGGAGCGAGCGCGGTGCCATATGGTGATGTAAATCCTAAAGGGGGAGCAATCGCACTCATCTCCGCGGGGTGCCTCGACGACATGCGCACGCTTCCTGACGTGTATCGAGGGTATGGTACTCGTTTTTTGTTCGATCCCGGCCAATGCATTCCCGCACTCACTGCAGACGACCTTCGCAATGGGATGACGGACGCGACTGTGGTTTTTATGAATGACTACGAGTTCGAGCTCATAAAAGTAGCAACAGGTTGGAAAGAGCAAGATATTCTCAAAGTCGCTGAAACCTTAGTTATTACTCTTGGTGGCCAGGGCTCTCGTGTATTGACGAGAAACGGCGAGACGTTGGTGAAGGCGGTATTCGCGAAAGAGGTTGTTGATCCGACTGGTGCGGGAGACGCATATCGGGCGGGGTATATCAAAGGGATGACGCTCGGCTGGGCGGCACCTCAGTGCGCACAGCTCGGGAGCACCGCTGCGGCATACTGCGTTGAAAAAGCCGGTACGCAGGCGCACTCGTTCACCAAAGGCGATCTGCAAGAGCGCTGTGCCTCGAGTTATGGCGAGACAATTTTGCTCTAACTAGCTATACTCTCGCGATGAACTACGACATCATGAATGCGGCTCTTGCTGCACAAGGTAAAAAACGAATCGAATGGGCTGATCGCGACATGCCCGTCCTTCAGAAAGTGCGGGAGCGATTTGCAAAAGAAAAGCCTCTAAAAGACAAGGTACTCGCCGCGTGTCTGCATGTGACGGCAGAAACCGCAAATCTCGTGCGCACACTTAAGGCAGGAGGCGCACACGTATATCTCTGCGCGTCGAACCCGCTCTCCACGCAAGATGACGTCGCGGCAGCATTAGTGAAGGAATACGGCATTCCCGTTTTTGCGCGTAAGGGGGAAGATCGCAAGACGTTCTTCAAACACATCAATGCCGTTCTCGATCAAAAACCGAATCTCACCATGGATGATGGAGCGGATCTCGTTTCTACACTACATACGAAGCGTAAGGATCTCCTTACCAACATGTATGGAGGCACAGAAGAAACCACGACAGGCGTCATCCGCTTGCGCGCGATGGCGAAAGCCAAAGCATTGAAGTTCCCAGTCGTTGCAGTGAACGACGCGAAGACAAAAAACATGTTCGACAATCGCTATGGCACGGGGCAGTCCACGCTGGACGGCATCATCCGTGCGACCGACATGCTTATTTCGGGGAAAGTATTCGTCGTCGCGGGTTACGGCTGGTGCGGCAAGGGGCTTGCGATGCGTGCGCGGGGTATGGGTGCAAACGTCATCGTCACAGAAATCGATCCGGTAAAAGCACTTGAGGCCGTGATGGATGGTTTTCGCGTTCTTCCGATGGATGAAGCGGCGAAGGTGGGTGATCTTTTCTGCACCGTGACAGGGAACAAAGATATCCTCGTCAAGAAGCACTTCAAATTGATGAAAGACGGTGCCATGATCTGCAACTCAGGACACTTTGATGTGGAGATTAATATCGACGATCTTAAGTCGCTCGCTAAGAAAGTCGAAAAGAGCGTGCGCCCGAATGTTGATGGTTACAAAATCGGCGCAAAGACACTCTACCTCCTTGCCGAAGGCCGTCTCGTGAATCTTGCTGCGGCAGAAGGGCATCCTGCGAGCGTGATGGATATGAGTTTCGCAACACAAGCACTCGGCTGTGAGTGGATTGCAAAACAGAAGCGCGCGCCAGAAGTCTACGACATCCCGCAGGAAATCGAGGACGTGGTCTCAACCGTAAAACTCGCTTCGATGGGCGTCAGCATGGACGTACTCACGAAAGAACAGGCAGACTATCTCGCTGGTTGGCAGGAGGGTACCTAATAGAAGGTGCATAAGAAAAAGCCGCTTCTCTCGAAGCGGCTTTAAGGTTCTTCATCATGCGGGCTTTCGTGCGACGACGAGCAAGCGGATCGCGGGATATCGTGAATACTTTTCGTATGCGGCTCGGTCATCATCGGTTGCTCCTTCAGGAACCTGGGGAAACGAGATTTCCTTTGATTCCTGCACCTCGAAACCTGCGCCACGAACGATTTTCAGAGTATCCTCCACGCTCCGTCGCCAGTTATCCAGCACGCCACCCCAAGGGGCGCTCGTCTGAAAGTGTCCGTACGTCTGGATCAGATTGCCATCAACATCAGTCATCTTGTCAGGATGCGTCACGACAAAACCAAACGTGCCACCGGGTTTTAGTGCCTTGAAGGCTATGGCAGATGCTGACGCTAACTGCCGGTCGTCGAGGTGTTCAAAAACCATGTGCGAGAATGCAACGTTAAAGGTGTTCGTGGGGAGTTCAACGCGGGTAATGTCTCCCACGATGAAATTTGCCCCCGGAACAACCTCTTTTGCGATTTTCACCTGATCGGGGCTGATCTCCACACCCGTGATATTTTCGGGTTTGACCCCGTTCGGGATCAGAAGTCCACGCTCAACACGAGCACTTGCCGAGCCCATGTCGAGGAATGTGGCACTCCCATTCCCGTAAAAGGGTTTGAAAATGCTCTCCATCGCAGGCTTACCGACGTACCGCCATGTTGGCAGTGCGTCAGACTTTGCGAATTCTGAGGCGAACGCATCGTACACGTCGCCCATGTTGATGTTTTCTGTCATGGTTGCCTTTCTTACCAGTAAAGGACTTAGTGTCCGCATGTGACTATAACGCATATAATCGAATGTATCCAAATATGTCCTTCGTTTCTACACCAAGCATTTTACTTGTATAGTGCGCCCTATGCGCCCCGCACACGTCGTCGAGATAGTCACCCCCAAGAAATTCCTCCTGAGCGGGCTCTGGTTTGGGTCGAGGAAGCCAAAAAGAGCTATCATCTGGATACATGGGCTCGCCAGTTCTGCCTTTTCTAAGCTCGATATTGTTGAGCAATTGATTGATGCTGATACCGCGGTGCTCACATTCAATAATCGCGGGCACGATACGGTGACGCGGGTGCTGCAGCTCACAAACAAAAAGAAGACAAAGAAGATTCTTGCCGGCGCCGCGCATGAGGTATTTACAGACTGCATCGACGATATCCAGGGCGCAATCAATCTCGCAAAAAAACAGGGTGCAAAAAAGATTTATCTTGCAGGACACTCGACAGGTTCGCAGAAATCAGCCTATTTTGCTGCGAAGGTCGGAAAGGGAATTGATGGCATCATTCTCCTCGCGCCGATGAGCGATTACGCAGGCGCGGTGCATCTCGATGCGAAAGCGGTCGCACGAGGCACCATTCTTGCACGGAAGCTCGCGAAGAAAGGAGGGAAGCAGACTATCGTGCCTGGTTCATGGATGGGTGCGCAGAGATTCTTATCCCTCAACACTCCTGACAGCGTGGAAGAGATTTTCTCGTATGCTCACCCAGAAAAAAATCCCAAGACCTACCAATCAGTTAAAGTACCCCTCTTGGTCCTGCTTCCGGAGGAGGATGAATACCGCGACCGTCCGATGGATGAAATCGCTGCATGGTTTAAGACATATCAGCGATCCCGTCGCTTTGCTCTAAACATCTTTCCCAAAGCGGAACATAGTTTTTCCGGCTTTGAGGCTGAGGTTGCACAAACCATCAGGCAGTGGATTTCGGCGCTATAAAAAGTGTGCCGCTGGCTTGGGGGCCAGCGGCGAGTGTCTTTCAAGCGGTCTTCATCCAGTCCCTCACGAACGGACGGCGTGACGGGCGACGCCGTGTTCGCATCGACTGCATGAAGGGGAGATGGGAATAGGGATCCTCCAGACGATCGAGTACGTTCTCGACGGCCCGGGTGGAAGCAGTCTCCTCCTCGTTTACCTTGCTCCAGTCATCACCCTGATCCAGACCATCCACATGACGCAGGTCGTCTGACCGGCGGCACCCCTCGTCTGGATAATCGTAGTCTGCGCACTCGTCGTACGAGTAGTCATACCCCCACTCGTATTCATGGTCATCAAGATAGCTGTACGGATCATGGCCGTTGAAGCCATGGGTCGGCTGATTGGTCGCATACAAGGACCAAAGATCCTCGAGCTCCGCATCTAGATCTTCGAGTTCGCGCGCGACGATTGCGTCGTCGTTCGCATATTCGGGATTCAGCAGAATCCAGCGATTGTAGCCGTTGGGCTCTTCGCGCTGGACTACGGCGAAAGTCTTCAGATGCTTGGGCATTTGACCTTTCCTCCAAGTTGTCTGACGTGTTCAAATCCCGGAATATTATACTAAACACTCAGCCTTTGTCAAACTCTATTTTTTGGCTTTGTTATGCTAATCTAGCGATATGGCAGTAGAAGGTATAGCAATCGAGGCGGCAGGACATGCCGCAGAAGCCGCCCTGGCCGGTCAGGCGGTTCATACTGAGGGCGGTATTCACATTGCGCTCGCGGCTGAAAAGCTGGGTACATTCCTCGGCATCCCTATAACGAACAGCCTTATCACCGCGTGGCTCACCATGGCGCTTCTCATTGTGGTGGGACTCATCATAGGTCGTCGGGCGCAGCTCGTCCCGACGCGGCTCCAGCTCCTTTTTGAGAGCATGTTTGAGTATGTGTACGACTTCATGACGCAGATTCTCGAGAGTAGGGAAGAGGCGCGGAAATATTTTCCACTCCTCATGACACTGTTTCTTTTTATCTTCATCGCAAACATGTTCCACTTCATCCCGGGCGTGGGCAGCATCACCTACACGGACGCTGCTGGACACTCGTATCCACTTTTGCGTGCCCCAAATACTGACCTCAACGTTACGCTCGCGCTCACGATCATTACGGTCACCGTTATCGAGCTTGCGGGGGTTTTCACCGTAGGGCTCTGGCGATACACAGGCAAATTCATCAATTTTTCTTCTCCAGTCAATTTTCTCGTCGGGCTTATCGAGCTTGTATCAGAAGCTGGCCGTCTCGTCTCATTTTCGTTTCGACTTTTTGGCAACATATTTGCCGGTGAAGTACTGATTGCCGTAGTAGTCTTTTTTGTCCCTTACATTTTACCGGTCCCTCTTATGGCGTTCGAGGTTTTTGTCGGGTTTGTGCAAGCCGCCGTTTTCACAATGCTCGCACTCTTTTTCATCAAACTAGCAATCACTCCGCCTCACGGCGCGCATTAGGAAATAAGAGTGATTTTGTGCTATATTATTTGCATTATTAAACTGAAAAAAGTATGGAAATTGAATCAGCAAAACTTATTGGAATGGCTCTCGCAGCAGGTCTCGGTGTTCTTGGTCCTGCAATAGGTGTCGGTATGATAGGTTCTCGCGCAATGGATGCTATTGGTCGCAACCCAGAGGCTTCAGACAAGATCGTCTCGAACATGATTCTTGCGATCGCGTTCGCAGAAGCGCTCGGTATTTTGGCACTTGTTGTCTCCTTCATCATTAAGTTCGTGTAATCAGGCGGGCTGTATGGGTGACCTTTTCTCAACCTTCGGAGTCGACTGGAGACTGCTCCTCATCCAAGCGGTCAACTTTGGGCTGCTGCTCCTCATACTCTGGCGCTTCCTCTACATTCCACTTGTGAAAGTGTTGGATGAGCGCCGCGGGAAAATTGCTGAAAGTGTTGCAAAAGCAGAAGCTGCAGATCGTCGCTTGGTAGAGGCTGATATGGAGGGAAAGGCGCTTGTTGCAACGGCAGGCAAAGAAGCAGAAGGCTTGGTTGCCGCTGGACGCTCGCGCGCGGAGACTCAAGCAACAGAAATCCTGAAGAACACCCAGGCGAAGGCAGATGCGCTCCTTGCAGACGCTACAGCTCGAGCCGAGGAGGCAAAGCGCCAAGCACTTGCGGCGGGAGAGAAAGAAATCGCACGCGCAGCCATGCTTGCAGCTGAAAAGATTCTCGAGAAAAAGCACTCATAATATGGAAAAACTTTACGCACAGGCACTCTGGAACTTGATACAGAACGGTGCGGCACCGAAAGAGGCGGTTGGCAAAATCCACACCGCCCTCACTGCGCATGGGCGTTCAGCGCTCATGCCAGCGGTGGGAAAAGCCTTTGAGCGCCTCGCGCAGCGAGAAGCACAGAAGAACCGTTCTGTTCTTGTCGTTGCGCGAAAGAGTGACGAAGCAAAAGCTCGCAAAGAGAGTGGTGCGAAAGACGCCGAATTGCGAATCGACGAAACACTCATTGGCGGCTGGCAGCTCTTCGAGAAGGGCGAGTTGCGCGATGAGAGTTGGAAGAGTGCATTGTTATCCATTTATAACCAAGCAGTTAGATAAATTAGTATGTCAGACCAATCAATCGTAGAAAAGATCGTGAAGGAGATCGAAGCGCATTCGCCGAAGAGCGAAGGTGTGCACGTGGGGCGTGTCGCAGCGGTGGGCGACGGCGTCGTCGCGATTGATGGTCTTTCCAAAGCCGTGATGGCCGAAGTTCTTGAATTTGAGGAGACGAAGGGTAAATCCCTCAAGGATTCCCTCGAACATGAGGGTTCGCTCTACGGCCTCGTGTTGAACCTCGAAGAAGATGGTGTTCGCGCAGTCATTCTTGGGGACTCAGCGCGTGTGAAAGAGGGAATGACGGTGAAATCCACCGGCAAGATCCTTTCTGTTCCATCAGGTGACGAGCTTCTCGGTCGCGTCGTAAACGCGCTCGGCGAGCCAATCGACGGGAAGGGTCCCTTCAAAAAGGCGACTATGATGCCTGTCGAGCGCGAGGCCTACAGCGTCATCCACCGAAAATCCGTTTCGACCCCGCTTCAAACAGGCATCAAAGCGATCGACTCAATGATTCCGATTGGTCGCGGTCAGCGCGAACTCATCATTGGTGATCGCTCAACTGGTAAGACAACGGTCGCAATCGACACCATCATCAACCAGAAATACGAGCCGAAGGAAAAGCGCCCGGTGTGCGTGTATGTCGCGATTGGTCAGAAGGAATCAAAGACCGCGCGCATCATGCAGCAATTGAAGGACAACGGCGCGTTTGAATACACGATTATCGTGGACGCTTCGGCTTCCGCGCCTGCAGCACTGCAGTTCCTCGCACCGTTCACCGGTGTTGCGATTGGCGAATACTTCATGGATCGCGGTCAGGATGTGCTCGTTGTCTATGACGATCTCTCCAAGCAGGCAGTCGCGTATCGTCAGCTCTCGTTGCTCCTCCGTCGTCCGCCGGGCCGTGAAGCATATCCGGGCGACGTTTTCTACTTGCACTCACGCCTTCTGGAGCGCTCAGCACGTCTTTCTGACGAGAAGGGTGGCGGCTCTTTGACCGCGCTCCCGATTATCGAGACGCAAGACGGCGATATTTCTGGCTACATTCCAACTAACGTGATCTCCATTACCGATGGTCAGATCTTCTTGGAAACAGGCCTATTCAACAAGGGTGTGCGCCCGGCAATCAACGTGGGCGATTCCGTCTCTCGCGTGGGTTCCGCTGCGCAGACCAAGGCGATGAAATCCGTCGCCGGTACTCTCAAGCTCGAACTCGCGCAGTTCCGCGAGCTCGAAGCCTTCATGCAATTCGCATCCGACTTGGATAAGGCCACCGCAGATCGTATTGCATCTGGTCAGCGCATGGTGGAGGTCTTGAAGCAAAAGAACGGTTCACCGATGCCTGTTGAGGAACAGGTCGTGAACCTCTTCGCCGCGGTTAACAAACTCTTCATCGACGTGCCGCTTCAGAAAGTAAAGCACGCAGAAGCACAGTGGATCGAATTCGTGAGCGCAAGTCATGGTGATGCTCTTGAAGACATCAAAAAGACTGGCGCGGTGTCAGACGACTCAAAAGCTTCGCTCACGAAAGCAATGGAAGCGTTCCGCGCGGCGCATAAGGATTTTTTCAACTAATTTCTTTATGAAAAAAGGAGTTGATTATCCAGGTGTAACTGTCTGCAGCTTTCTCCATGATGGGAGTGGAAACGTACTCCTGAATAAGAGAAGTGTGAATTGCCGTGACGAGCACGGGAGGTGGGATATTTGCGGAGGGGGTGTGGAGCTTGGCGATACACTTGAGCAGACCATCCGGAAAGAAATCAAGGAAGAATTCAACGCGGAAGCGCTCAGCATCGAACCGCTCGGATATCGAGAAATGCATCGTGTTCAGGAAGATGGCAGTAAGTCTCATTGGATAGGTCTGGATTTCAAAGTCCGCATCGAACCAAGTCAGGTCGTAAACAATGAGCCTCATAAGTTCGATGAGGTCAAATGGTTTCCTATATCTCATCTACCGAGTCCGATGCATTCGCAATTTCCTACATTCTTTGAGAAATACAAACAAAATCTTGCTGCATAGCATATGGCCCTCAAGCACATCAAACTAAAGATCGCATCCACCAAAAAGACCTCGACCGTCACACGTGCGATGGAGGCGGTTTCCGCGGTGAAGATGCGCAAAGCGCAGGAGCGCGCACTCGGTGGCCGCGCCTACGCCGCTGCAGCACTCTCCATCATGGAGCGTCTTTCTGGATCACAAGATGTTCAGCGCGAACCATTGATGCAGAAGCGAGATGCGAAGACAGCCATCCTCATCATGACGAGCGACAAAGGCCTTGCGGGCGCCCTCAATTCAAACGTCATCCGTGCCACCGAACAATTTTTGGCAAGGTCAGACCTTGCCAAAGATGACGTTATCATGCTCGCGATTGGACGCCGCGGTGGTGATTATTTCCTCAACAGGGGATACGTCGTCCGCGCAAAGCACGAGAACGTCTCCGACGATATCTCCGAGACAGACATGCGTATGGTGACGGACACCCTTCTGCAGATGCATAAAGAAGGGGAGATCGGCTCCGCAGTGCTTGTGTACATGAACTTCCTTTCAACGTTTGAACAAAAGCCCGTGGTTCGTCAGATCATCCCTGTCACTCCAGAAACGATTAGGGAGATGGTTGCGGGCATCGTGCCGGCGAAGGGTAAGTATGCGGGCGTCGGGCAGGGCGAGACGCGCCCCCATTCCTATACGATTGAGCCGAGCGCAGAAGCGATTGTGAAGGTGCTGATTCCGCGACTCCTCAACATCGCCGTCTACCACGGTCTTCTCGAAGGTAAAGCCTCAGAACACTCTGCGCGTATGGTTGCCATGAAATCAGCGACGGACAAGGCGAAAGAAATGACCAAGGCCCTCACCCGCAAGTTCAACAAAATCCGCCAAGCGGCGATCACGCGAGAGGTTTCTGAAATCACTTCAGGTATCGAGGCGATGAAATAAATTGATAATTAGCCATTATTTAGCTATACTCATGATATGAAAGGAATCGTAACGCAGATCATCGGTCCGGTCGTCGACGTTCGTTTTGACGACGGGCTTCCCGCAATCAAGAACGCGCTTGAGGTGAAGCATGGCAAGGAAACACTCGTGCTCGAGGTTGCTCAGCACCTCGGCTTAAATCGCGTGCGCTGCATTTCTATGGCAGATACCTCGGGTCTCGCGCGTGAGGCGGAGGTGACAGATACGGGCGCGCCTATTTCTGTACCAGTTGGCGAAGCCTCGCTCGGCCGCATGTTCAATGTGGTTGGGGAACCGATTGATGGCATCGCTGCACCGAAGAACCCAAAACGCAATCCCATTCACGCCGAAGCACCGTCATTCACTCAGCAATCCACAAAAGCAGAAGTATTTGAAACGGGCATTAAGGCAGTCGATCTTCTCTGCCCATTCGTCAAAGGCGGTAAGGTGGGGCTTTTTGGTGGTGCGGGCGTGGGGAAGACCGTTCTCATTCAGGAACTCATTCACAATGTCGCGTCAGAACACGGTGGCTACTCAGTCTTTGCAGGCGTCGGTGAGCGCGTGCGTGAGGGTAACGACCTCTATCATGAAATGAAGGATTCCGGCGTCTTGGAAAAGACGGCACTCGTCTTCGGGCAGATGAACGAAGTGCCGGGGGCTCGTGCGCGCGTCGCGCTCTCGGGTCTCACCATGGCAGAAGCGTTCCGCGATGAGGGCGGTAAAGATGTCCTCTTTTTTATGGACAACGTGTTCCGTTTCGTGCAGGCAGGCTCCGAAGTTTCCTCGCTTCTTGGCCGTATTCCTTCGGCAGTGGGTTATCAGCCGACACTCGCGGAGGAGATGGGTCAGCTTCAAGAGCGCATCACTTCGACGACATCCGGCTCGATCACCTCGGTGCAGGCAATTTACGTGCCTGCAGACGACATCACCGACCCAGCTCCGGCAACCTCCTTCGCGCACCTCGATTCAACCGTGGTGCTCTCGCGCCAGCTCGCGTCTCTTGGTATCTATCCTTCCATTGATCCCTTGGCCTCAGGCTCAACAGCGCTCCAGCCAGACATCGTTGGGGAAGAGCACTACCGCGTCGCAAACGAAACGCGCCGTGTTCTCCAGCGCTATCAGGATCTCCAAGACATCATCGCCATTCTCGGTATCGAAGAGCTCTCCGAAGACGATCGTCGCCTCGTCTACCGCGCACGCAAGATTCAGCGCTTCCTCTCACAGCCATTTAACGTCGCATCTGTGTTCACGGGCAAGCCAGGTAAGTATGTGTCCCTTGAAGATACCATCCGCTCATTTGGAGAAATCCTCGACGGTAAGCACGACGGTGTCGACGAAGGTGCGTTCTACATGAAGGGAGGTATCGATGAAGTAGTGAGTAGTTCGTAGAACGTAGTAAATACTTATGAATCTCAACATGTCTTTCCACTACGTACTACGAACTACGTTCTACGTTCTATGAAGACTTTCCACCTCGTCATCTCCTCAGTTGGCGAAAACCTCTACGATGGTCCAGCCCTTTCTGCTGTCGTCCCTGGCGCGGCTGGCGAGATGACCATCCTCCCGCACCACGAACCCCTCATCACGACCCTGAAAGCCGGCACTATTACAGTTGCCGTACCCAATGCCGATCAAAAAGCCTTCGCTATCGAAGGAGGTGTACTCGAAGTTTCGGGCACACGCGCGGTGGTGTTGGTGTAGGCGCGCTCATGTTTACATCGTCTCCGGCGCACTTTCTTAAGTGGTATCCTTGCATCATGCGTGCGTATGTCGTGATTGGAATGAGTGTGATGCTTTTAGTGAGTGCGTCTTCCGTGATAGCGGCTACGGCACCTACGAGCTGTTTAGAGGAGGATAGAGGGTATCAGCTCATCAGGGCCGATCGAACCATCGACCCAGTCAAACTGTACGGCCTTGCTGTCAAAAAGTTCACCGCCTCGAATCTGAACGGTTGGACTGAGCCACGCCTTCATCAATTCGGCGTCACCACAGGAGATGCACGCGAGTGGGCACGCCTCTTCGTCATGGTGTGTAAGCAGGAATCTGGCTGTCGGATCACGCGCACCTATGCAGATGGTTCACTGGAGAAGTTTCCTTCCACACTTGCAAGTGAACATTCATACGGGCCCCTGCAATTCAATATCGGGGAATATGGCCTCAATTCTTGGGCGATGGTCAACAGTCCTTCGTGTACGATTGATGCATATATTCAAGTCGCGCAGAAGAATAATCTCTTCAGATACTTCGGTTCGATGCAGCGTCCGAATGAGACTCTTCAGCATGCGAAGTGGTTTAACACTACTGTTCAGCCATTTGCGGATGCCCTTGTTCTCTCATTTGATCCAAATGCTCCAAACGTGCGTGCGTGGCAGGCGGTTGCACCCTATTTGACCAACGGATATGCTTCCTCCAACGCGGGATTACTCGGACAGGGCAGCCCTTTCGGATACAACCAATCCCAGCAAGTCATGCAGGCATCAATTACTCACGGAGCGAGCATTTCCGGTGGAACAAGCGGCATAGCTGGCGGAGGCTCCGTCATTCCCGGCACGAGCAGTGATGTGCCGGGGGTTAATTCATCGTCAGTCGTCGGCCCTTCCGTAGCAACATTGGTTGTGCAGTCGCAGAGCGTTCGTCGAGGAAATCCGATACTTGTTGCATGGTCCACGCTCGGCATGAAAACGAACAGTGTATGCAAGCTCACATTTGCGGGAATTGAGGTCGGGCAAGGGAATGGTGGCGCTCGTCCCGTAACTATCCCTCTCTCTGTACAAGCGGGCACCAGTGAAATCGTGCTCTCGTGCATGCCGATTACGGGTGCTGCGATAGAAAAACGAGCTCCATTCACCATCGAATAACATGAGTTTCGAAAAACGAGTCGAAGATTTTGTGTGCTCCAAGTGTGGCACCTCAGTGCAGGGAAGCGGCTACACGAACCACTGTCCAAAATGTCTCTGGAGTCAGCATGTCGATAATGACCCCGGCGATAGGGCGGCAGAGTGTGGCGGCATGATGGAGCCACTTCGTGTGGAGGGAAGTACCGGGCACTTCCGTATCCTGCACCATTGCACCACCTGCGGAATCGAACGGCGAGTCGACACAAACGAGAATGACTCCGTAGACGCACTTCTTGTGCTGGCGTCCAAGAATGCCGGTGCTATCATGGGTCCATGAGCGAAGACGGCGGAGACGATGGAGGAGAGCCAAATGTCGGTGAAGGCGAGCCGTATTATCCGTATGGGCTTCCGTATCGCAACACGTCAAGTGTCCCTCACTACTATGGCGACTACATCCGCTCCATTTTTATCATTGTCGGAGCCTTTATGTTGGTGCTCGCGCCGTTTGTGAGCGAACGCGCGCCGCAGCTCCTCCCAATCCAAGTGGTGAGTGCAGTCGTACTCGTTCTTCTCGCGGGGCTCACAAGCCCCAAGAAAGAGTGGGTGCTCATGCTCGACGCAATCGCGGCCGGGCTCGGCGTTATCTTTTTCGAATTTCTCGCGCTTGCCGCTTACAATGCCACAGCGTGGTTTTCATTCATTGCGCTCGAGGGTGTTGCTATAGCGTTTCTCGTCGCGCTTTACTTCAGTATCAAAACAGTTCGCGCCATGACGACCGGAATAATCGGCAAAAAGCCATCGTTCGGCGAATTCAATCGAGAACCGTAGTCTAGAGAGTGCTACTGAGGCCGATGCTTCATTTCGTAGCGATATGAAAGGAGTGGTATGAGTACGAGCGTTAGGAGTGTGCCGTAGATAAGACCGAAGCCGATGGTGAACGCGAGCGGCGCCCACATCTCTGATACGAAGGTGAGCGGGATCATGCCGACGACTGTTGTGATGGTTGTGAGCAGAATCGGACGAATACGAGCAGTGGATGCGTCGAGGACGAGGTCCACAGGACTTTTCTCGGGGGACTCTTCCTGCATTTTATGAAGCACATCAAGCAATAGAATGCCGTGATTGATGATTACGCCGCCGAGCGCGATGATGCCAAGGAATGCCGTGAAGGAAAGTGCTTGGCCCGCAATGAAAAGGCCGAAAAGCACACCCGTGAGAGAGAGGGGTATTGCGAGGAGGAGTCGGAGTGTCGTGCGGAACGCATTAAACTCAAGAACGAGAATAGCAAACATGAGAACAAGACCCGCGACGAGTGCGACCAACATCTCAGTAAACGTTCTCTGGATTTCCTCATCGTCGCCTCCGTACGTCACTCGAACACCCTCCGGCAGGGTGAGTGCGTCAACTTTCTCACGAATCTGACTGGTGATCTCCACTGCATTTGCCCCATCGTTCACGTATGCGGAGACAGAGCCGATGCGCGTCCCGTCTTCATGTGCAATAGATGCTGAGGTTCGAGCGGCACTCATATCGACAAAAGTACCGAGAGGTACTGTGCCTCGAGGGGTGCTTACCGGAATACGCGCGATCGCATCAGCATCGGCGAAATTTGCTTCTTCCGGCTGGACGAAATCAGGATTCAAATCGAGCATGACGCGCACGGCAACGTCGTCGCCGTCGATACGAATTTTTGTAGCCTCTATGCCCGCCACCGCTCCGCGCAAAACACCTGCGATTGCTCCTGCGGAAAGTCCATACTCGTTCGCTTTATCGCGATTCACCTGCAACTGAAGTTCTGTGCCGTCGTTCGCAAGTGTCGATTCAACATCGCGTGTTCCTGCGGTCTCCTCAGTCAAGCGCTCAATCATTTCTGTTGCAACTGCAAGAGAGTCGAGACTTTCGCTCCAAATCTTTATGACAACGGGCGCACCCGATGGGGGACCGCCGAGGTTATCCATCACGGTAATCGTAGCGCCCCCCATGCCTTGGAGTGGCGCGAGTTGTCTGCGCATCGCTTCCGCTATTTCAATCGAAGTCGCGTCACGTTCTTTCTTCAGATTCACCGTGATGTTTGCGAGCTTGCCGTTTCCGGAAGAACCGCCTGCCATGCCGTTTGCAAATACGGAGCCACCACCGATCGTTGTGAGATATGAGGCGACATGTGGATTGGGAGCGACGATGTTCTCAACCGCGCGGGCAACCGCATCAGTTTGAGACAAGGTTGATGCTTGCGGTAGCTCGATTTCTACGTAGAAGAAATCGATGTCAGAGGGAGGGAAGAGTGTCGATTTGAGAAGCCCGGTTACTGGAAGCGCGATTGCAACAACAAACGAAACGCCCAGAAAGGCAAAAAATGAACGTTGGTAGAATCGACTCTCAAACAGTGTCTTCATGAGGGAGCGATACCGGTGAGCAACCTCTTCCCACAGCTCTTCGCGACGAGCGGCAAACGGACTCTCGCTGTGCTTCAAAAGTGTGAGCGCAAGAAGTGGAACAAATCCGAGTGCGACTAGAATAGAGGCGAGCAAGACAGCGATGATTGTGAAGGGAATAGATTGTATGAATTCTCCGATAATTCCCGAGAGGAAAAAGAGCGGCACGAAGACGGCGACGGTCGTCATGGTGCCGGCGATCAGGGGCCAGCCATAGCGTCGCACGGCGTCTTGTGCCGCAGGAAGCTTGTCCATGCCTTTTTCTCGGTTGGTGTGGATTGCCTCAACAACGACGATGCCGGCGTCGATGAGAATTCCGATCGCGATTACAAGCGAGAAGAGGGAGAGGAAGTTGATCGTGTTACCGCTCATCCACATGCCTACGAAAGCAATAACGAATGAAAGGGGTACTGAAAGAGCGGCGACGATAGACTCACGCCATCCGATAGCGATAAGGAGCACGACCATAATAAGGATGACCGTGTCGCGACCAGCGTGTGTGAGTTCTGAAATGCTGCGACGCACCTCTTCGCCAGCGTCATAGACAACTACCGCTGAAGAGCCCGCGAGGAGACCACCCTTTAATTCCTCGACACGCTCTTTGACGCGGTCAGTCACTGTCAAAATGTTCCCGCCGGAAGCCTTATACACGTTAATAGTCATCGCATATGCGGGCTCAGATCCTGCTTCCGAGAGGCGTGACACGCTAGCCGTCCGTTCATAGCCATCAACGACTGTCGCAATGTCGCGGAGGAGGACTTCACCCGTCGCGGTTTTTATCGGAATGAGTGCTACATCTGACGCGCGTACAATCTCTCCTTTAAACTGCACAGGATACTCGATGTCATTGATTGTCACCACGCCGGCGGGTGATGAGGCATTTGCGCCACCAAGCGCAGCCAGTACCTGTTGAATGCTCAGGCTGTGTCGCTCCAAGGAATCCGAGTCGAGCACAACCGATATCTCTCGAGCGCGTACCCCCGCAACCTCAACGCGTGACACACCATCAAGCGACTGAAGATCGTCTTTCAGATCGTTTCCCAGTGAGTGAAGTGTTTCGGGCGCGAGATCGCTCGATACGCCGATCATAAGAACCGGTTGATTTTGGAAGTCGACTTTTGTGACCGATGGCGATTCAGCATCGCTCGGGAGATCGCGCTTCGCACCCTCAACGGCGTTGCGCAGGTCTTGAATTGCCACTTCGATGTCGGCGGATGCAATAAACTGGGCTGTGATGATGGAAGCGCCCTGAACCGAGCTTGACGTCACCTTATCGATATTCGCCACGTTGCGCACCGCCGGCTCGAGTTTGTCGGTCACGAGTCTCTCGACATCCGCCGCTGTAGCGCCGGGAAGCACGGTTGTTACGATGCCGATAGGCACGACGACTTCAGGAGACGACTCCTTCGGCATTGCGACAATCGCATAGGTGCCGGCGATGATAAGAGCGATCATCGCAAGGACCGTGAATGCTTGTCGCGTGAGAAAGAAATTCCAGAGCGGATACATAGCTAGCGCTCGTTCACCTGCACTTTTTCGCCAGCTTTGAGGCCGCGAACATCTTTAACAATCATTTCATCGCCACTGAGACCGGTTGCTGAGATTGCGTCTGCTGTCACAAGGCCCGTTGTTACCTCTTTGGTTTCCAAGATGCCGTCCGCATTGACCGTGAAGACAAATGCACCCGCAGGGGTGTATTTCACCGAAGAAAGCGGAAGCGCAAACGAGCGCTCTGTTGAGACACCTTCGTTTGGAACAATGATTGCGACATCGCTGCCGGGCGTGATGATATCGCCGAGCGCTACGCTGACCGCAGATATAGTGCCAGCAAACGGAGCGCGAACTGATGTTTTTGCCACATTGGCTCGCGCTGCCTCAAGGGCACCGAGCGCCTGCTTCACTTGTGCGTCGGCGGATGCGCTGCCCGTGCCCGAAGTATTGGTAATCGCAAGGAGAGCGGAATCAACACTCTCTTGTAAGCCCGTGATTGATGCTCGAGCGGCAGCGAGTGTTGCAGAGTCTGCGGCGCGATCTGCATCAGAATAAACATCGGTTATTTCTTGACGGGGGATTAATGCGGCGATCCGATCGATGAGAGCCCCGATTGTGACGAGGTCTCTATCGAGCTGTTCGAGGCGCGCGACACTATTTGCTTCCGTCGTCGTCTCGTTCTCCCACCTGTCGAAAATGGTCGTCTCAATCGCGCTACGAGCATCGTTTATTTCAGGTGCGGCGCCGTAGGCCTGAAGTCGGAATCCCGTCGCTCCCTGTGTGCCGCGTACATCTGAGAAATAGGTATCGATCGACGTGCGAATAGTTTCTGCTGCGTCCACTGTGACGGATGTCCAAGTGCGAACGCCGTCCTGCCGAGCGCTTATTTGGCTTGTTTCGTTGCCTCCGGAGGACGCAAGTGCGGCCTCATACACACCCTCAGCCTGAATGAGGGCTGCGCGCTGCGAGCTGTTCTCGAGTTGAGCAATAATCACTCCCTGTGTCACAACGCCTTCTTGACGCGCCTGTGTCACTTTTCCTCCTGCTTCCGCGCGAATGACATATGCGTTGCCGCTTCCCGTGGGTACGGCAATACCTCGTGAACCGGCAGAGTAGTCGGCCGCTGCGACAATGTCGACGGCACGGAGCGAGGGTGCGACGCTCTCGCTCTGGTCGTCAGATTGCAGGAAAAATACGAGAGCAATCGCGAGCGCGGCGACCACCGCCGCCACACGCATCGGATGGGATCGAATATAAACAAAAGCCCTTCTGTACGTTTCTCGAAGACTATTCATGGTCAAATAATAACACATTTCTTCTTTGTAAGCAATATTCCGTGGTCATTCATGATACTATACAAATGCAGAAGTGTGACCCAAATATGCAAAAGAAAATCTTTCTTCTCCTCGGCCACCCAGACAAAAGCGGGATGTGCGGTCGTCTCGCAGATGCTTATGAATCAGGTGCGAAAGCGGGTGGGCACGAAATTATCCGCATGAACATCGGGGAAATGAAGTTTGATCCCATCCTTTGGAAAGGGTACCGAGCTCGACAGGAACTTGAACAAGATCTCCAGCAATTTCAAAAGCATGTGCAATGGGCAGATCATTTTGTGGTGGTCTATCCCGTGTGGTGGGTTGGCATGCCCGCGCTTCTCAAAGGTCTCTTCGATCGCGCATGGCTTCCTGGATCGGCATTTCGTTACATCAAAATGAAGAGCGGGAAGCGCACCGTCTTTTGGAATCGCCTCATGAAGGGAAAAACAGCGCGCACCATTCTCACTTCGGGCACGGCACCATGGCTTGTGCGTTTTTTGCCCGGGAACGTGAACGCGCAATTACGATGGGGAATTTTGTGGTTCGCGGGCTTTTCGGTGCGCTCGCTGTGGCTTGGACCGTCTGAAAACCGCCCTGAACCAGTGTGTTCGCATTGGTGCGAAAAAGTGTATGCACTTGGCGTGCACGGAAAGTAGTCGCTCCTCTCACGCGCAATGCACAGACACGCGCAGCCGCATCTCGAATCGCGATTTTAGGGTTTATACTGAAACGTAGTTCGGCTATGCCGACTTTCTCCTCGGCTCTAGCCACTGATCGCTATTATAAGTATTTTTTACACGCATATGAGAAACATACTTGGCGTTTTCCTTCTTATTATTCTCGTAGGTCCGAGCGTGGCAGCAGCGCAGATCATTGCAACTCCCTATTGGTGCGGTTGGGGGTGGTCGTCAGCTCCGTGCGTAAGCTACACGCAACCATATTCCTACGGCTCGTATTACTACCCCGGGAATTATTCGTACTCATATAATTACGGCTACACAAATCCATGCTATCCGGTTTCCTATGATTCCCACGGGAACGTGGTGCAAACAAGTTGTGGCGTGAATTATCAGTATCAGTACGGTTATCAACACCATCAGTATCCGCAGTACCATTCCTATTACTCTTGGTATGACCACGATCGACACGATGACGACCGTAACCGGCGCGACAGAGACAACGACTGGCATAGAGATCGCGACTGGGACAATTATCGCTAGTGCACAAGGGTATGGAAAAAGTCAAAGTTGAAAATCATATGTTTTCCGGCGGTCTCTGGTGTGTGGGCTGGCTCTTCGCGGTCGGATATCTCCAGCTTTCGTTCTGGAAGGGCGTTCTTGCGATTATCGTGTGGCCCTACTATATCGGTGTTCATTTCAGTCCGCTCCTTGGATAGTATGCAGAGAACATTCTCCGCCGAAGAGGCTCGCGTGCTTGGCGAGAACATTGGCATCTCGTGGTCAGACATCAATCCCGAACAGTTTCGTATGGGACTCGCCGTTGAACTCGAACACGGAAAACGCGATCTTCAAACTAACGTCACCAACGACGATCTTGTTTTGACCGCAAAAATTGCCTGGGCACATCTCAAAGAAGTGCCCGATTACTACACGAAACTGAAAGCGATTGAAGGTGAGGAGTAATGTGCAGTCCTGCAGAAGGTCGCGTGAGAATAGCCAAAACCAATATTTTTCGGCTACTATACGCCGTTATGGGGCTCTCTATCGGAACCGCGAGTTTGCAGCCCGACACCCCCTCTATAGCCAGAGCGTAAAACGAATACCTTTTGAGTTCACGATCAAGCTACCGATGCCTCTTCGCACTGGTGTGGACTATGGCTTCCTACCGGGCAAAAATATTTCAAAAAAGGCACGCTCCGTGGATTGATTTTTCGTTAATTGATGTTGTATATATATGGTATGGTTCCATTCTTTACCAAATATCGTATAGCGCTTGGTCTCATAAGTATCATCGCCGTAGGTTCGGTAGCGTTCGGCGTGTACCAATTCGTTGAAAATCAGCAGGTTGTCTCGCGACTTGCGTCGCTTGAGAGCCAGACGGCGGCGATTGCTGCAGCTTTGCAGGCTTCCGGCGCGGTCAGCGAAGAAAACAGATTGCAGCTACAGGAAATCGCCAATCGCGGTGGTGTGATTGCCCGCTCCCAAGAAGATCTGCTCACGAGCGCTGTGGAGAAAGCATCACCAGCAGTCGTATCCATCGTCATTTCCCGCGACGTCGCGCTCCTAGAGGTCCAGTACGTGAATCCCTTCGGCGACGATCCGTACTTCCGTGACGTCGGTTATCGCGTGCCCGTATTTCGGCAGGTAGGAACGAGAGCGCAACAAGTGGGCGCGGGTACAGGGTTTCTCATCCGCTCGGACGGGTATATCCTCACTAATCGTCACGTCGTTGACGACGAACAAGCGGAATACACGGCACTCCTTTCAAATGGAGAGAAGAAAACGGCGAAAGTCGTATATCGCGATGAACATAACGACATCGCGATCCTCAAGATCGACGGAAGCGGCTACTCCGCGATTCAGCTCGGTAACTCCTCAGCGCTAAAGCTTGGGCAGACTGTCGTTGCTATCGGTAACGCGCTTGGCGAATACAATAACTCCGTCTCCGTCGGCATAATCTCAGGACTTAATCGAACAATCGAAGCACAGGATGAGCGGGGTCGTGTCGAAGTGCTTGAAAACGTCATGCAAACCGACGCCGCCATTAACCGCGGCAACTCCGGCGGTCCGCTACTCGACCTCTCTAGCAACGCAGTCGGAGTGAACGTCGCGGTCGACCGCGGTGGCAGCAACATATCATTCGCAATTCCCATCGACATCGTCAAATCGATCATTGATCGAATACTACCGTAGCTATGCAACATGAGGACATTACACTTATTGAAGAAGCGAAGCGCGAACCGGCGAAGTATGAAGCGCTGTATACGAAATACGCGGATCGCGTGTTCAATTATTTCTGGTATCGCACCGGGCACGACTGGGCGTTGTCCGAGGATTTGATGCAAGAGACATTCTTGCGCGCATTCCGGCATCTCAAAAAATTCAGGAATCGCGGGTATTCGTATCTCACGTACCTACTGAACATCGCGCACAATCTCCTTGTCGACCATTACCGCAAGCCAAAGAGCATTCCCGTCGAAGACTTGCCGACAGACGCCGTGCCGTATGAAATCACGGCGGATCTGGTGCGGAAGTCGGATGCGGAGTCGCTCTGGCGAGCCATCCAGACCCTGCCGCAACGCAACCGTGACGCGCTTCTCATGCACTATCAGGACGACAAACCGATCAAGGATATCGCTCAAATCATGAATACCTCGGAAAATTCAATAAAACTCAACCTGTCGCGCACTCGCAAGAAGCTAGCCGAGCATCCCTATCTTAAGGACATAGGCGGCTTTGTCCAGAAGAAGCGCAAACCCACAAAGGCTCGGTTTCTCAGGAAAAAGAAAGGGTGACACCTTTTGGCGTCACGCACGTTTAATAGAGTGTAAGCGGTCAGATGGTCTGCCGGAAGGCAGCGGTCGAACCATCGGAGAAACGACGGTGGGGCTCTTTATTGAGCGATCATGAATACAGCGATTCGTTGCGCAGAACAGTTTGCTAAGACGCTTCGGAAATTCATTCGTTCAACGTCCGATGCGGTTTAGCTTGGGACCCTCGGGTTCCCGTCTCAAAGACGTCCGAAGTGGTTAGCATCTCTTCTGCCGTATCAACAACTGAATATTGTTAGGTAATGAAATTATCTTGAGTGCCACGCGTATGGCGCTGACCCAAGGGGGTAACCGTAACGGCATCCTTGGGTTTAACCTGCAATTCACCGCATCTTTGTAAAGTTGCAATAACAGGTCGACATTATCAACATCTAATCCGATACCACTATGGTGAACATCACGAAACGAGACGATCAATCTCAGTCCGTGGCTCCTTACACGAGCCCATTCTCTCTCATCGATCGATTCTTCGACGACTCGTGGGATCCGTTCAACATGATGCTGCCTTCGATGCTCCGCAACCGCGGACTTACAAGCGTCAGCTCTATGTTTCCGAAAGTCGATGTATCGGAAACCGAGAACGAAATTAAAGTGGTCGCGAATGTTCCCGGTATCGACCCGGACAAACTGAACATCGAAGTCGGCGACGACTATCTCTCGCTCTCGGGCAAAATCGACAAGGAGACCAAGGATGAGGATAAGAAAGGCAAAGTGTATCGCTATGAACGCGAGTACGGGGAGTTCCGTCGAGAGTTTGCGCTTCCGGCTCGCGTAAAAGCCGACGCGATCAGCGCGAAGGCACGAAACGGCGTCCTCACTATCACGCTTCCGAAGTCCGACGAGGAGAAGAAGCACAAGGTGAAGGTTGAGATTGAGAAGTAGCAATATGCAAGCCGCCTCCATTCGACTGGGGGCGGCTTTGCGCTGTCGCAACGCGTATGAATATCGAAAATCAAAAAGTAATAACTGGCATTCTCGGACTCTTGCTCGTCGCAAGCGTCATCGGAAATGTTTTTCTGTATCAGAAGGTCCAGAAGAACGAACCGTTCTATAGCGTTCAAAACGCGGGCACATCAACCGTAACGACCTTCGAGGGTCCCGGATTCAAGAACGAAGTGGTAACGTTCTTCGACGGCAAGCAATACCGCACCTACGCAACCTCCACGCCCTTAAGCGATAGCGACATCAGGGCTATGCGCGAGGAAATGGAGAAGGAATTCGACCGCATGAACGAATTCTTCAGGCGACAAGACGAGTTTTTCAGCTCATTGTGGGAGTTTTAGTATTCTTACCACGCGCGCTCACTCGTTGATTTTTTGCCTAAAGTAAGCCATAATTTGGCTTACAATGTCAAAACTAGCGATAGGTATCGTTGGTCTTCCCAACGTGGGCAAATCCACGCTTTTTAATGCGCTCACCAAAAAGGGCGTCCTCATCGCGAATTATCCTTTCGCCACGATCGATCCTTCAGTGGGTGTTGTCGCCGTGCCCGATGGCCGGTTGGACGCTCTCGCCAAGATGTCGAATACGCAGAAAATCGTTCCAGCCGCTGTCGAATTCGTCGATATTGCGGGTCTCGTGAAAGGCGCCTCAGAAGGGGAGGGGCTCGGAAACCAATTCCTCACCAACATACGCGAGACGGACGCAATCGCGGAAGTTGTGCGCCTCTTTGACGATGAAGATATCCACCATGTGCATGGTGATGTGGATCCGAGCCGCGATGTGGAAGTTATCAATCTCGAACTTGTCCTTGCTGATGAGCAGAGTGCCTCGAAGCGTCTAGAACGCGCCGAACGCGACGCAAAAGGGAATGACAAGACCATTGTGGCTGAACGCGATGTGCTCCGGAAAATTGTACCCGCACTCAAGGCAGGCAAAGCGGCACGCACTGTCGATTTGGATGAGAAGGAGAAAGAGGTCGCGAAGACGTTCCAATTCTTGACTATGAAGCCGATTCTCTACGTACTCAACCGCAAGAGCGGAGCAATCAATATGGATGCGGAAGCGGGAGAACGCTGGAAGGCGCTTGAGAAGCATCTCGAGAGTGAAAAGGCGCAGTGGGTGTTTGTTGACGCTGGTGTCGAGCATGAGCTCTCCGATATTCAAGGTGATGAAAAAGCAGAATTTCGCCGTGAACTCGGCGTCTCCTCAGATGGTATCGACGACCTCATTCGTGGTGGGTACCGCCTACTCGATCTGATTTCATTCTTTACCACAGGTGAAAAAGAAACTCGCGCGTGGACGATCAAGCGCGGTGCAAAAGCTCCTGAAGCAGGTGCCGCCATCCATGGTGATTTTCGTGACAAATTCATCCGCGCGCATGTCATTCAATACGATAAACTCCTCGAAGCTGGGTCATGGGCAGCGGCGCGCGAAAAGGGATGGGTACGCACGGAGGGTAAAGAATACATCGTCCAAGACGGCGACGTGATGGAATTTTTTCATTCGTGATTTCATCGTGCTATACTTCCGCGGCAGATGTAGTTGAAACAAGAGAAGGAACTTCAAGATGACTGTTCTTCGTGCGCTCGTTGTTGTGCTCGCTGCTTTGTCCTTTAATTGCAGTGTGCGCTCTGCAACGTTCGCTGATGAAAAAGTCACCGTTGAGGTGAAAGCTTGCGCTCCGCAACGAGGTAACGATCCAACGATCGTGACCAAGAAGGAGGTAACAGTTGAGCAGGACTGCCACCACCCTGTGTTCTCTTCGTCGGCAAAAGTGGTCGACGAAAGATATGGCGTAGAATTTGCCGTGCAGGGCCCCTTTGGCGTGACTGACGCTCCAAAGGCCATAGAGCCCGCGCATGAGGATAAGCCTTCGACACATATCAGCTGCACCATAGCGTATCCGAAAGCGGGCGTTGTTGCTGAGTGGATCATACCCAAAGGCAAGAGTTGTGATGAGCGGGGTCAAACGTTTCGCCTGCTCAAGCCTGAAGAGCAACTCTGCCTTATGCCGAGCGGCAAATGCATCAAGATTATTGAGCTGAAACCCGTTGGGCAGAAGCGGGCGCAGGACCTCAAAAAAAAGCTTGCTGCTCAGTAGTTCACTGCATAGGTTACTTGTAAGCCGCGACGCAAAGCGTCGCGGCTTTATTAACTGTACACTGGGCGCAGTTGTACGCGCGCGGAGTTCGCGATAGGCTTTTGATATATGAACCTCAAAGTAACCCCCAAGGATTTCTTCCTCTGGGTGGGGGCGCTTGTCGCTCTCTATAGCTCAGTAACGGCCCTTATCACGCTTCTCTTCCAATACATTAACTACGCGTATCCTGACCCTCTCGAATACCATTATTTCGCAGAGCCATTCTCCGGCACTATGCGCTTTGCAATGGCGACGCTCATCGTGCTCGTACCGCTTGCGCTCTATCTGATGCGACTCATTCGCAACGACATCGCAAATGATCCTACAAAGAGTGAACTCTGGATACGTCGCTGGGCACTCTTTCTCACCGTCTTTCTCGCGGGAGCCATCGTCATCGTTGACCTCATTACCCTCATCAATTATTTCTTGGGTGGCGATCTTACGACGCGCTTCGTCTTAAAGGTTCTCGTCGTGCTTCTTGTCGCCGGCGGAGCTTTTCTCCATTTTCTCGCGGATTTGCGTGGTTATTGGAGCGCGGAGCCCGCGCGAGCGCGCATGGTGGGTTGGGCAGCTGGTGCGCTCGTACTTGCATCTATCGTTGCGGGATTCTTCATCATGGGCACACCGGGTGAGGTGCGCCTCTCCCGCTTTGACGAGGAGAAAGTGAGCAACCTCCAGAACATCCAATACCAAATCGTCAACTACTACCAGCAAAAAGGCATGGTGCCGGCGCAGCTCTCTGATATCGAAGATCCATTGAGCGGGTGGGTTATGCCAAAAGATCCGCAGGGAGAAACATACCGCTATCAGAAAAAAGGAGAGCTTTCGTTCTCGCTTTGTGCCATTTTCAACAAGGAAAGCCGTATGCAAGAGTCTTCGATGCGCCCAACAAGTCCGTATGGCGAGCCAAAGCTCGATGAGAATTGGACACATGGCTCCGGCGAAGAATGCTTCGACCGCACCATCGATCCCGATAGGTATCCATTGTTTGAGAAAATTCGTTAGAGAAAAGCCGCTCCCTAAGGAGCGGCTTTCAGTGTGTTCCATTTCTGGAAACCGATATAGAGCCAGGCAACGCCAAGCGTCAGTGCGCTGATCGCACTACTCCAGAGCTGGAGCGTTCCGAACGTGGTCGCCACAACCATCACCATGAGTCCAGTGGAAACCGAGCTCAAAAGCGGCGGCTTGTCTGTCGGGTGGCGTATCGTCGGAATCAGAGCTACGAGAAAGAACCAGTTTGCGAACGCAAGCACATAATCCTGCCACATGTGTTTCTCCTTCAGCTTTACGGCAGGAATATACCAGATTAGGAGTCCTCGTGCTATTCTCGTTCCATGCGCGCGTACGACCACCAAAAGATAGAGAAGAAGTGGCAGAAGGAGTGGGAGAAATCTGGTGTGTATCGCTCTGCCGAGGATGGCTCAAAGCCGAAGTCGTATGTGCTCGATATGTTTCCGTACCCTTCAGGGGAGGGGCTTCATGTGGGGCATCCTAAAGGCTACATCGCAACTGATATCGTCTCTCGCATGGCACGTATGCAGGGAAAGAATGTGCTGCATCCTATGGGCTGGGACGCGTTCGGTCTGCCCGCAGAAAACTACGCGATCAAGAACAAAGTGCACCCACGAAAAGCAGTAGAAAAGAATGTTGCGCGTTTCAAAGAGCAACTCCAGAAGATCGGCTTAGATTACGACTGGAGTAGGGAAATAAACACGACCGATCCTGAATATTACAAATGGACGCAGTGGATTTTCTTGAAGCTCTACGAAAAAGGGCTCGCGTATCAATCATTCGAGCCGATCAACTGGTGTCCATCGTGTCAGACGGGGCTCGCAAACGAAGACCTCGACGGGAATGTGTGCGAGCGCTGTGGCACCATCGTCGAAAAACGCCCGATGCGTCAGTGGACACTCAAGATCACCGATTATGCCGAGCGACTCCTCAAAGATCTCGATCTACTCCCCGAGTGGCAAGAGCACATTAGGGAATCTCAACGAAATTGGATAGGGAAAAGCGAGGGGGCTGAGATTGATTTTCAGCTGACTGGCGGCGGAGCAGTAAAAGTTTTTACCACACGTCCTGACACGCTTTTTGGTGCGACGTACGTGGTCATTGCACCAGAACATCCTATTCTCAAAGAATTGCAGTCGCGCGTCACTATCCTCGACGAAGTTGTCGCGTATGCAAAACAGGCTGCAGAAAAAACGGAAATAGAGCGAACCGCCGAGGGTAAAGAAAAAACCGGCGTAAAGCTTGAAGGCGTCTCCGCCATAAATCCCGCAACAAAAGAAGAGATTCCCATTTTTGTTGCCGACTACGTCCTCGCCCACCACGGCACCGGCGCCATCATGGCAGTCCCAGCGCACGACGAACGCGATTTTGCATTCGCGAGGAAATTCAATCTACCTGTTAAGGTCGTGATAGCACCCGATTTCATAATGGCCTCGGGAAGTAAATATGATGCTTCTCACCTTGATGATGAATACACTTCTGGTACTCGCTGCTGGACGAATGACGGCTACGTTCGTGACTCTGAACATTTTACAGGGATGAAATCGGCTGAAGCCCGAAGTGCAATTACCGAGAAGTTCGGTACGAAGAAAACCACCTACAAACTACGCGACTGGGTTTTTTCCCGACAACGGTACTGGGGAGAACCAATTCCTATTGTGCATTGCGAGAAATGCGGCGTTGTGCCGGTGCCTGAGAGCGAGCTCCCTGTAAAGTTGCCAGAAGTGGAACACTACGAGCCGACGGGGACGGGGGAATCACCACTCGCTGCAATTGATTCATGGGTGAATACCACATGCCCCAAGTGTGGTGGTGCGGCAAAGCGCGAGACGAACACCATGCCGCAGTGGGCGGGCTCGAGCTGGTATTACCTTCGCTATATGGATCCAAAGAATGATGCGGCGCTCGTCGACTCCGCGAAAGAAAAATACTGGGCACCCGTTGATGTGTATGTGGGTGGAGCAGAACACGCAACACGTCACCTTATTTACGCGCGCTTTTGGCACAAATTCTTGCAGGACATCGGCGTGGTTTCTATGCCAGAGCCTTTCACGCGTCTGATTTCAGTGGGGCTTATTCAGGCAGAAGATGGCCGTAAGATGTCCAAGCGCTTCGGCAACGTCATCAACCCTGACGACATCGTGGAAACCTACGGCGCTGATACGCTGCGCATCTATGAGATGTTCATGGGGCCATTTTCGGACGCGATTGCATGGAAGACGTCCTCACTCATCGGTGCGCGCCGATTCTTAGAGCGCGTGTGGCGATTGCAGGAATCGTTCGTCACCGATTTAAACGCAGAAACGGAGCGCGCACTTCATCAAACCATCAAGAAGGTGGGCGAGGATATCCAGAATTTCAAATTCAACACGGCAATCAGCCAGATGATGATTTTTGTGAACGAAGCAGAAAAATCTGGAATCACAAAGGAACAATATCAAGCCTTCATTACACTCCTCTCGCCCTTTGCGCCGCACATTGCGGAAGACATTTGGCACGAACTAGGGAACGAAGGTTCCGTGCATGTCGCCCCATGGCCTCAGTATGATGATAGTAGGTTGCTTGCAAACGAAGTCACTATCGTCGTCCAAGTGAACGGCAAAGCACGTGCCACGCTCAATCTCGCACGCGATTCTGCAAAAGAAGCTGTCGAAAAAGCTGCTCAAGAAGCCGCCACAAAATGGCTTGAAGGCAAGACTCCAAGCAAAGTTATTTTCGTACCAAATCGCCTCTTGAATCTTGTAATTGCATAATTAGTGTAACGTGGCATAATATTAACTAACCCTGCGGGTTGTCTGCGGGAATGAAGGAGAAGAACTCATGTTCATGGCAAAAGCGGTCGTCCTTGCATTGGGTTTGCTCGCTACCTTAGTGATTTGGACCGAGTGGTCTCAACTCAGAGAGCCCAAGGAGACGCCGGCATCCACCATCAGTCTGGTGCGATAAATTTTCTCGCCCCAAGCGCCTGACCTCACGTCAGGCGCTTGTCTTTCTCACTACGCGAGGGCCTGTAGCGGTATCTTCAATGACATAGCCCGCCAATTCGATTTCTTTACGTGCGGCGTCGGCGTCATCCCATTTCTTTTCTTTTCGCGCTTCCTCACGCTTCATAAGAAGTTCCTGAATGTTTCCTGGAACTGCCTCTTCCGCAATGACGACACCAAATTCTGTTTCCCACAGTTTCCGCGCTTGGGTATCTTCACCTGCAAGATTAAGTCCGAGCACCTGGTCAAAGTCCACAAGACCCGCACGCAGATTTTTTGGCGCGAGCGACGAATCTTTCGTCATCTCCCAAAGAATTGCGAGTGCGCCTGGCGTATCGAGGTCGTGTGCAATTTTTTCAGTGAAGCGGTGTTTGTAATCCTCAGGAACCGAGCCTCCTTCGGGAAGGGTGTCGACAAATCTGCGTAGTTTGAGGAATGCTGTTTGTGCAGACGTGAGCGCTTCCCAGGTAAACGAGGCAGGCTGACGATAGTGCGCGCCGAGAAGAAGATAGCGGAATGCGAGCGGGTGGAATCCTTTTTCGATAACGTCGGTGAGATAGACGACATTGCCCTCAGACTTTGCCATCTTTCCGCCGTCGAGCTGGAGATGCGCGCGATGCATCCAGAAGCGTGCAAACGGACGCTTCCCGCTCGCACTCTCTGACTGCGCGATCTCGTTGTTGTGATGCACGGGGATATGCTCGATGCCGCCCGTATGGATGTCTATCTGCTCTCCGAGGAGCTCTTTGCTCATCGCCGAACATTCGATATGCCATCCTGGAAATCCTTTTCCCCAGGGCGAGTCCCACCCGATCTTCTCATCGTTCTTCCAGAGCACGAAGTCAGTCGGATTCTTCTTCTCCTCATTCGTCGCGACACGGACGCCTTCCTTCAAAGCGTCGAGTTTAATGTTGCCCAGCGCGCCATATGCAGGGAAGCGAGAGGTATCGAAATACACGGCTTTCGCTCCGACATACGCAAAGCCTTTTTTTTGAAGCGTTTTGATCATCTCAATCTGCTCTGGCACGTACGCGGAGGCTCGTGGAAATTGTGTGCTCTCAGTGCGGATATTAAGTGTTGCGAGATCATGCAAAAAAATCGTCGCATACTTCTCAGCGAGCGTATGCATATTTTCAAGCGTGGGCGAGAGCCCCTCCTGCTTCAGCCCCTTCATCATCTTGTCGTCGCCCTCGTCCGCGTCCGATGTAAGATGGCCGAAATCGGTGATATTGATGACCTGCTTAACTGAGTAGCCTGCGTATTCAAGTGTCCGACGGAGTATGTCGGTAAAGACAAACATCGAAAGGTTGCCGATGTGTTGCACTCCATACACCGTCGGCCCGCAGTGGTACATTTTCACCTCTTGCCCCTGTAAACCAAGAGGCTCTTCTTTTTTAGAGAGCGTGTTATGGAGCACAATCTCACTTTTCATAACAGCCATCCTATCAGCTAGAAGCTAGAAGCTCAAAACTAGAAGCTATTGCTTTGGGTGTTCGTGTCCGGCAGAGACGCGCAACATGAGGTCATCGAGATGCTCAGAGCGTAATATTTCATACTTATCGCGATTACTCTTAAAACGAAGGACAATCTCAGCCGCGTGTTTACTGCCCAAAAAGTGGGGAAGTACGACGTAATCGACACCGCCCTCGTAGTGACCGATGGCGTCCGTCACGCGATGAGCAACGACGATAACCACAGCCTCGGGGGAGGCGGCGCGCACGGTTTGGTGGAGAAGGGAATTCACTTCTGGGTCGGGAACAGTCGAGAGCACCAGCTCGACGCGTGAGAAATCTATCGTCTCGAGGAAATCGAGATCTCCTGCGTCGCCATAAAGCGCTGGGATGCCGCGCGCCTTGAGTTCCGCGATACGATCGGGATCGTGGTCAACGACGAGAAACGGACGATCAAACTTTTCAAGCACGTGCAGGAAATCGTGGCCAATGCGGTTGCATCCAAAAAGCACAATCTCGCTATGCTTCACGCGCATACGCGGTTCGCGCGCGTTTGCGCGCTCAAATATTGAGAGTAGAGGCGAGATGCGTTTGTAGATGCTGTCCGAATAGAGTACGAGATACGTCGAGCCGAAAATCGTGATGAGCCCAACAAGAGTCACGAGTGAGAGATGCTCTTGTGTGAGGTGCCCGAGGGAAACGCCGAGCGCCATAAGAATGAGCGAGAATTCGCTAATTTGTGCCACCGTGAAGCCCGTCTGAAGCGAAGTCTTCTTCTTGTAGCCCATAAAGCCGAGGATCGCCATGAGAATGAGAGGATTCCCAACGAGGACGAGTGCCGAGAGGACGAGGGCCGGCACAATCAATTCGTGCAGATTACCGAGTTGTAGCTCGGCGCCAAGATAAATGAAGAAGATGACTATAAAGAAATCGCGGAGCGGTGAGAGGCGTGCGCTGATTTCTAGTCGTGCCGGGATTGCAGCAAGCGCGACGCCGGCAATGAGAGCACCGCTCTCAAGCGAAAATCCAATTTCATAAAAGAGTGCCGCAATGCCGATGCCCCAGGCGAGCGCAAAAAGGAAAAGAAATTCCGGCGATTTCGCGATGTAGGTGTTTACGCGCGGCAGAATGAAGCGTGCAACAAGAATGATTGCCGCAATAAGTACAAGGCCAAGACCGAGGAGCTTCACAATACTGACGTAAGAAGCGTCGGATGTGAAAAGAGGGATGGCAAAAAGGAGACCGACGGCGATCAAATCCTGCACAAGCAAGAATCCGATAGCAATTTTTGCGTAGAGTGTCTCCAGGTCTCCTTTGTCCGAGATCAGCTTCATGATGATGATCGTGGAGGAAAAGGCAAGTGCTATCGCGATATACATGGATGGCAGAAGTGGTAAGCCAAGTGCTACACACACCCAATATCCGGCGAGTGTCGTAATCACCACCTGCCCAATGCCGGTAATCAGGGAAACGCGTCCGAATTTCTTGATGATGGAAGGATCAAGATGAAGTCCGACGGTAAAGAGCAAAATGGCGACACCGATCTGTCCCAAAAGCGCCAGCGTTTCCTCAGAGTGGATGAGATTAAAGACAAACGGCCCCGCGATGAGTCCGGTCAGAATGTGTCCAATAATGAGTGGCTGGCGCAAAAGGCGCATCACGAGTGCGACCCCGGTCGCAAGCACGACCAGCACACTTAATTCAGAAAAAAGTCCCATGGAGTAGGGAAAGTGTAGCATGTGCGATTTGGCAGAGGTTAGCGTGGTGTGCGATACTGGCGGAATGCAAGAACAGAGCAAAGCCGCGCTCATCATTGGATCTACATTCCTATTGGGTGTCGGCTTTTGGGGCGGCTACCTCACGGCGAATCGCGCCAGCATGCCTGCGGCAATCGTGCAGGCCCTCGGAGGTGAGGCTCCGCCCGAGGGAGTTGATCTCACGCCGGTATGGCGGGCATGGCAAGTGATTGATGAGCGATTTGTTCCAGCGTCCGTGCCGCCAGTCGACGCTTCTTCAACAGCACCAGTTCCCGTCGGCACTCCCGAAGAGCGTCGTGTGTACGGCATGATTCAAGGTCTTGCCGATTCTCTTGGAGATCCCTACACGTTCTATCTGCCACCCGTGGAGCAGAAGCAATTTGAGGAAGATCTCTCGGGTAATTTTGAGGGCGTGGGCATGGAAATTGCCATTCGCGATGAAGTTTTGACCGTCGTTGCGCCACTCAAGGGAACACCCGCTGAACGCGCAGGGCTCAAACCAAACGATCGTGTGCTCAAAATCAACGACGTCGAAACGCGGGGTATGGATATCACCACCGCCGTGAGCCGCATCCGCGGCCCGAAGGGGAGTGAGGTAACACTTCTCGTTGTGCGCGAGGGCTGGGAAGGGCCACGTGATATCAAGGTCATGCGCGATGTCATCAATATCCCCATTCTTGAAACAGAAACGAAGGATGACGTCTTCGTGATCTCACTTCACAATTTCACTGCAAATTCGCCGATGTTGTTCCGTGATGCGCTTCGTGCATTTGTGGAATCCGGAAAAAATAAACTCATTCTCGATTTGCGTGGAAACCCGGGCGGATATCTCGAAGCTTCTGTTGACATGGCGAGCTGGTTCTTGCCATCGGGAAAAGTGGTGGTGACTGAAGATTATGGTGGCAATCGCGACAACGTGCACCACCGCAGCCGCGGCTACAATGTCTTTAATGAGAATCTCAAGATGGTGATTCTCGTCGACAAAGGCTCGGCCTCTGCTTCCGAGATTCTCGCGGGCGCACTTCGTCATCATGGCGTGGCAAAGCTCGTAGGAACGACGACTTTTGGCAAAGGTTCGGTGCAAGAACTCGTGCCGATCACGGAACTCACGGGTTTGAAGATCACCGTCGCGCGTTGGCTCATGCCGGGCGGCGATCAGATTCCGCACGACGGCATCGTGCCAGACACGGAAGTGAAAGTGGAAGAAAAAGATGTTGAAGAAGGCAAAGATCGCCAAATGGAAAAAGCACTCGAATTAGTGCGAGGCATGTAGCGTATGGGTATTGAAATTCTCGAGAAACCAGTGACGCGCACGGAGCTTGCAGATAAAGCAAGAGAGATTTTTGGTGAGATGCTAAAAGCCGTTGTCGATGTTGAACAACAAGTCATTGCTATCGGGCCTGAATTGCACGCCGATGCGCAAACATTCCTCATTGAGAAGGCCGGATCTTCCGGCATGCACACATGGGGAATCAACCTATATCCAGGAGACGCTGGGGAGGGCTTTATCGAATATGATTCTTTGGTAAACCTCAAGCCTGCGATCGGAAACAGAACGCGCGATGTTGAAAATCCGGAGACGCGCGAAAAGATACGCGCGATTGTACAAAAGTTTGTGACGGATTTCTGATATGCATCAAGAATTGGCACAGGGTCGTTGGCACACACTTTCTCTCGCCTCGCAGATGGCGCACATCGGCAGTGAGGTTTCTCGTATGGTGCGCGCACAGAACGAAGAGCGTCGCATGCAGGCGTTTACGCGAGGGCTTGAGCTTTTCGACCTTACACTCGCGGACGTTCGCTGGAAGGGGAGGCATACAGAACTAGCGCGTGCGCGTGAGACTCTCTGCGACGGTATGTTCGGGGGAAAAGAATATGGCACAGATATCCGTGTTTTCCAGCGTTATTTTGACCAGTTTGCACTTGCACAGAGTGCAGGCATAATAGGGAAATGAAAGTCATTCTCCTTCGTGACGTGCCGGGCGTTGGGCAGAAGGGAAGTGTGAAAGATGTTGCGGACGGTTACGCGTTAAACATGCTATTCCCCAAGAAATTAGCAGAGGCGGCTACCGTTGAAAAACTTGCTGCTCACACAAAAGCACAGGCGGATGCAAAAGCTGCGCACGCAGCCGAAGATGCTGAGGGACGTTCACTGGCCAAACGTGTGGAGGGCATGACGATCAATCTAAACGCACCCGGCAATGAACAGGGCCACCTGTATCAAAAAGTTTCAGTGGAAGAAATTGCCGCTATGCTCGCACTCCAAGCGGGCATCCGTGTTGAGGCAAAGAATCTCCATCCCAAAATGCCTATCAAACAATCCGGCGAGTGGCCGGTTGAATTAAGCGTTGGAGGACACCGTGCGACGTTTGTCGTCGCGGTGGTTGTTAGTTAGCAGCAACTACTTCAACCTGAGAGCGAACAGACGTGCGACCATCAAAATCGCGCTTGCGCTTGGTGCTGAATTTCACGAGGCCAGCAACTCGGGCAAAAAGAGTATGATCTGAGCCGATGCCGATGTTGCGGCCAGCCATGATCTTCGTGCCGCGCTGACGCACGATGATCTCGCCAATGCCAACCTTCGTGCCATCAGCGCGCTTCACGCCGAGGTACTTCGGATTTGAATCATTGAGGTTTTTTGCTGTTCCGCCTGCTTTTGTTGATGCCATATGGGTAGGGTCTAGGTTTGTAGGGGATAGGGTCTCGGGATAGCCCAGAGACGCGATAGAATCCTCCTATGCCAAACAGAATACAGGAATTGTTGGGAAAGGTCAAATCTGGGTTGGGGGCCCTCCTTGAGGAGTGGGGGATTGTTCTCATCATCATTCTCGCAGCCTCAGGAAGCTTCTTTTTAGGCCGTATTTCAGCTCTAGAAGCCTCTAAGCCCCCCATAGGGGTAAGAATGGCTCCTGAGGCCTCAGAACCCCGAGGAATGCATGTTGGCGGTCTTATCGTGGCTTCCAAAACGGGGGAGGTCTATCATTACCCCTGGTGCCCAGGAGCCTCCCAGATGAAGAAGGAAAACCAGGTTTGGTTTGCCGATGAAGCTGCAGCTCGAAAGGCGGGGTACAAACCCTCCAAAAATTGCACAGGACTTGGAAACTAGTTTGTAGAACGTAGTTCGTAATACGTAGTGGAATTCAGTATGCATCGCTTTACTACGTACTACGTTCTACGTACTATGTACTGACTATGCTTGTTATTGACGTTGAAGCCTCCGGGACAGAGGCACATAAGCACTCAATTGTTTCTCTGGGTGCGCTCGATTTGTTTAACCCGTCGAATCGCATCTACGAAGAATGTCGCGTGTGGGACGGGGCACACATAATGGATGAGGCGTTGAAGGTGAATGGATTCACGAAAGAGCAGGTAACTGATCCGGGAAAGCAAAGCGAATCGGATCTTGTCCACCGATTTCTGGATTGGAGCAAGGATCTGAAAGACCGTACGCTCGCGGGGCAGAACGTTTCGTTTGATAGAGACTTTGTGAAGTATGCGTGCGAACGTGCGGGGCATACTGAATGGCCGTTTGCGTATCGCACGATCGATACACACACGCTCTGCTGGGCGCACATGGTGAATAGAGGTATGCAACCACCAATCGATCCGAAACATCGCCGATCCTCACTCAACCTCGATGCAGTACTCAACTACTGCGGCATTCCCGAGGAGCCGGATCCGCACAATGCCCTCACTGGTGCACTCTCTCATGCAGAAGTGATCTCGCGCTTGCTCTACGGCCGCAAACTTCTCCCTGAGTTTGAGCACTACGATATACCGTGGCGCGCCTAAATAGAGAGGGGTATAGTGGTTGCATATGAACATCTTCGCCGCCCTTTTGTGGCTCTTTATTGGCGCCAGTGTTTTAGCTGCGGTTATTCGTCAGGTCAACCAATACGAGAAAGGGGTATTTTTTACTATCGGTAAATTTACGGGCATTAAGGAACCGGGGTGGAGAATCGTCATTCCGATTTTTCAATCGATGCGCAAAGTGGACATGCGCACGAAGGCGGTCGACGTTCCTGAGCAGAAAGCGATTACGAAAGACAATATCGCGGTTGGGGTGAATGCGGTAATTTATTATCGCGTCGCGGATGCTGCAAAAGCGATCCTTGAAGTCGAGGATTTTATTTACGCGATGTCCCAGCTCGCACAAACGACGATGCGCAACGCAGTGGGCGAAGTTGAGCTTGATGAGCTTCTTTCAAGTCGCGATAAGATTTCGGAACGCATCCGCACAGTCGTCGATGTTGCGTCAGATCCGTGGGGCATCAAAGTGATGAATGTGGAGCTGAAAGATATCGCCCTTCCACAAGATATGGAGCGCACCATTGCAAAACAAGCGGAAGCCGAGCGCGAAAAGCGTGCCGTTATCATCCGTGCTGAAGGAGAAGTTGTTGCGGCGGAGAATATGGCAAAGGCAGCAGAGACTCTTGCAAACGCACCGGGTGCTCTTCACCTCCGCACACTACAAAGCATCAATGACATATCGAGCGATCAGAGCAACACAATAGTCTTTGCAGTCCCTCTCGAAGTGCTTCGTGCGTTAGAAAAAATTAAGAACTAAAAACTATGATGCGCATTCTCAAATATGTGGGCATGCGCATTTCCCTTTTCAGCATGCGTTTTTTGCACGCAGCGCGCTTGGTAATTCGAAAAGTTGTGCGTGGGGGAGGTGAGAGTCACAATGTCCGCATCATGCTTCTTCGCGATGGGCGTGTCCTTCTCGTTCGACACGCTTACGCCCCTTGGGTGTGGACGCTTCCCGGAGGTACTGTAGAAAAAAATGAATCTGATGAGGATGCTGCGAAACGTGAAGCGCGAGAAGAAACCGGTTTCGAAGTAATCGCGCTTGATGGAGAGGTTGGAATCTATAAACGCCGGATCTATGGAATGGGGGATAGGGTACGCGTGTTTTTTACCGAACACTTTGAAGGCACCATGGATCTCCTCCCTGGTCCGGAAATTTTACAGCGGGGAAGTTTTCACATGAATGATTTGCCGGAAACTATTTCGCCAAAAACAAAAAGAATCATCGAGGCCTACGGGCGCGGCGTGCGAGGGGAGGTGGGAGTGTGGTGAGGTTCTGTATTTTCCTTGCTGTGGATAAGAGAGCCCGGGTTCCCGAGAGCATCACTTCGCACAATATATCTTTTGCGAAGTATACTTAGGGCTTTCGCCCTACATATACTTACGCAAAAGATTGGCAACATTGTGCGAACCCTTGGCTCGCACAATGTTGCCCTCGCGTAGCGAACCTTTCTCACCTCCCACGTCTTATTTCTCACTTGTATACTTCCCCCATGCTTTCCGCCGAGATTCGCTCGCTTCTGATGCCTGATGAGCGCCGCATCTTTTCCAAACTTGACTCCCCTGCCAAAATCCAAAATTTTCTGGAATCGATTCCAGTCAATTACGAGCATGGTGGCGAGACCAATTATTCACCTCGGAATGTTGTAAGACACAAAACAGCCCATTGTTTTGAAGGAGCGGTATTTGCAGCAGCCGTTTTGGCCTACCACGGCAAGAAACCGCTCCTCATGGATTTTGCGACCGCGTACAATGATGAAGATCACTGCGTCGCGCTTTTCAAAGAAAAAAATCGTTGGGGCGCGATATCTAAAACAAATCACACGGTTCTGCGCTACCGAGATCCCGTCTACGAATCGCCCCGTGAACTCGCGATGAGCTACTTTCATGAATACTTTTTGCACGACGGTCGCAAATCGCTCCGTGGTTTTTCGAAGCCGTTTGATCTATCTCGCTTCAGACCTGAGCGTTGGATAACGTCAGATAAGCCACTGGAGTGGCTTCTCACCGCAATTGCGAAAACGCACTATTATTCCATTGCGCAAGATGTGACGCTCCGCCGTTTGCGTAACGCAACAAAGATAGAAATCAAATCACTCGATATTCTTGAGTGGCCGAAATCCTAGAGATAATCAAGCGGATTCAAATAGCCGTTTGCTGCGGAGACCGGAATAATCGCATTGTTGCAGCCTTTGCCTGAACCAAGTTTGCGGATTTGGACCGCGTCTGAAGCGAAAAGCGAAAGGTGCAGATGTGGGCCGGTTGCGTAGCCGGTAAAGCCCGAATAGCCGATGACCTGGCTCGTCTTCACAGCGTCGCCCTCCGAGACGTTTATCTCTGAGAGGTGTGCATACAGTGTTGAGAGCCCGTTTCCGTGCTTCACGAGGACCCATTTGCCATACGAGTAGCAGCCAGGTATCGCATCAGTGTTGCCTGTGCCTTGCACCGTGCCCGCGAGGGCGCTTTTGATTGGTGTTCCGATCGATGCGCCGAAATCTACACCGTTGTGCGTTCCGGAGACATAGAGACGCCCGGAATCGGCCGTACGCCCGAACTGTTGTGTAATGCGTACATTATCCAAGGGCCAACGAAGGATCCCTTTGCCTGCCGCAGGAAGTCGCGAGGGGTCGAGTGTGTATTGCAGTTTCGATTCGAGATCGCTCATGGCAGCTTCGAAAGATGCGCGCGCCGCGCGCTTATCGGCGAGTAGCTTTTGGTAGCTGGCCTCTTCGCTTTTCGTCCGTGTGAGTAGATTTTGCTGCTCTTTCTTTTGCACTCCGAGCGATTGTTCCTCGGCAGCGAGATCTTCTTTTTGGGTGACCAAGAGCTCACGCTTCTCGTGAGCCTCGTCGCGATCTTCCGCGAGCAGATTCTTCGCCTCTTCGAGCGTATCGACATGCACGCGCATTGAATCCTGCACCGATCGTACGATTTCCGTGTCGTTCCAGAATTCACCGAGATTCCTCGAGCCGAGTACCATTTCAACAAGGCTATAGTCTTCCGACTCTTGCAGTTTGCGGATGGAACTCGCTATGGCGGCCGATTCAATTTGTATCACCTGCTCCTTGCTGAGGATTTCTCCCGTAAGCTCTTGTATCTCGAGCTCGGTTGTTCCTATCTGACCCTGTTTCGCTCGCACTTGAGCCTGCGTCTTTTTCACCGATACATCAAGCGAGTTTACAGCCGTCTGAAGCGTCTGCTTCTTCCCGCCAATTTGCACGAGCTCAGCCTCGTAGGTAGCTATTTCCTTGTTGATGGCATCAATCTTTCCGCGTTGTTCCTCGATGCTTTTTCGCAGATCATCGGCAGATTGTGCCTTGAGAAGGACTGGGCACACGAAAAGGACGCACAATGCTGCGAGAACCGATAACCTCATTCTTTGAGTATACCGCATGCCGTTTGTATACGAGAGAGCGTCTCTTCCTTGCCAAGCACCCCCGCGAGCGTGAAGGGATCGGGGGACTTGTCCTTCCCTGAAAGGGCGTAGCGTAGAGGCCAAAGAACTGCGCCGCGACCTACCTCTTCCGCGTAGCCCCAGAGGGCGTTTTTGACCGAATCTGCACCCCATTCTGCGAGTTTCTCGAGGCGTTCGTGGGTCTCGATGAGGTTTTTGAGGGCTGTCGCTGCATCGCTTTTCTTGTCAGGGATGCGCGATTTATCCAATTGGGGAGCTTTAAAGTAGTAATCAAACTCCCCTGCACTCGCGAGCTCGGCGATATCACCCCAGAGCGATATACGCTCGCGAATAATGGGCAGAAGCGCGTTCGCACGCTCCTCGCTCCAGGAGACGCGAGAAGCAAGAGATTCTTTCAGACGCCTCAATGCCTCTATATCAAAATCATGCGTAGAGAGTGTAAGGAGGTATTCTCGATTAAACCAGCGAAGTTTTTCCTCGTTGAAAATAGCACCACTCTTATGCACGCGCGAAAGATCGAAGTGATTAATAAGTTCCTCCATAGAAAAAAGCTCCCTATCCCCTTCCCCCGCGCTCCATCCGAGAAGCGCCAAGAAGTTATTCATGGCTTCCGGCAGATATCCCTTTTCTCGGTAATCTTTAACCGCCGTTTTGTGTTTACGCTTCGACATTTTTGATCTATCGGGCATGAGGATAAGGGGAATATGTCCGTAGACAGGGCGAGGCAAATTGAGTGCTTCTTGGATAAGAATCTGGCGCGGTGTATTTGAAATATGTTCTTCGCCACGGATCACATGTGTGATACCCGCTGCGCCATCATCCGCGACGACTGCAAAATGATAGAGAGGGTCGGTGACTGAGCGTGCGATAACAAAATCTTTGAGTTCGGTCGTGTCAAAAGATATGGGGCCGCGAACAGCGTCATCAAACGTGATTGTTTTGCCTGGATTCCTCAGGCGGACAACTTCGACGATGCGCCCGGAGCCGTCTTTCGCTTCCTCCTTGGACACGTACGCACGATCCGTATCAACGAGATTCTGTAAAAGCCTCGTATGCTCTGCGAGGTGTTCCGATTGCACGTATTTTTCGCTGTACTCATATCCGAGCCATGCCATTTGCGCATAAATATCCTCTTCGGATTCTTTCGTATTTCTCTCTTTATCAGTATCTTCAATGCGTAAAATGAACTGGCCACCATGCCGCTTGGCAAACAAGTAATTGAAAAGTGCGGTGCGTGCGGTACCGATATGAAAGAATCCTGTTGGCGACGGAGCTATGCGCGTGCGGATGGTCATACCGCAGGTTCGTGCGAAATGCCCGTCTCGAGAATAACTTCTGCTATTTTCCTTCCGGCACCCGGACGTGCAAACGCGAGCGCGGCTTCACGCATGCGGTTTCGTGTCGGCTCGTCCGTCATAAGGCGCTCGATTTCAGCAAGTAGCAGGTGCTGCGTGAGATTTTTTTGCTCAACAACGAGAGCAGCTCCTGAGCGTGCGTATGAGTAGGCGTTCTCGGTTTGATCGTGGGAGACATCTTCGGGAATCGGAACGAGAATGGCAGGAATTCCCCATGAAGAAATTTCAAAAATCGTACCGCTCCCAGCGCGCGCAAGGACGAGTGAAGAAATGCCCGCAGACATCTTGAGGGCAAGCGCGTTCAGTAGACCAAATACGCGGTAACGCTCAGCGTGCACGCTGTCTTTCAGTATCACACCGGACAAGCCTGTAATGTCATTGAGATTTGCACTACCAGCTTGATGGACAATGTTGTAGTTGCTTACGAGCGCTGGCAGCGCATCCATGAGCACGTTATTGATCGTTTGCGCACCTTGGGATCCGCCGAGAATGAGAATGGTGGGAACCGCCGGATCCAATTTCAGGAACTCATGACCACCCTCTGGAGATGGGTGTTCGATCTCGGTCCGAATAGGATGACCTGTGCGCGCAATTTTCTTACGTGTTTTCTCTGGAAATGCATTCGCTGCATCAGGATGAGCAACCGCAATCCACTTAGCGAAGCTCGATGCCCAGAGAGAAACCCTCCCCGGCGTTGCGTCTGCGTCGTAAATAATGACGGGGATGCCAAGAAGGCGTGCCGCAGCAAGTGTGGGAAATGCCGCGTACCCTCCGGTTGAAAAAATAACATCCGGAAAAAGTGAAAAAAGTTTAAAAAAACTTTTCATGACTCCCGACCAGGCACGAAGCATGTTTAATGGGCTTGGGACGCGAGAGTCCCGGGGCACTTTCCCTGCCGACGCCTTGATGTATTCAATGTCGTGTTCAGCAAGTGCGCGAGGATCAAACGGCTCAGGACCAATGTAAAAGTATTGCGGCTCGATGAGGCGGCGCTCCGTGCATATTTCTTCAATAGCCTGCACAACGGCAATGAGCGGATAGAAATGTCCGCCTGTTCCGCCCCCTGTGAGTACTACCTTCATGTCGAGATATTGTAGCCTTGTAAGACCGTAAGTGCTAGGCGCTTTTGCGCACGTGGCGAGAGATGTTTAAAAGTAACCCGGCAGACGCAAGTGAGACGAGCATGGCGCTTCCGCCCTGGCTGATAAAAGTCAGCGGAATTCCCGTGAGCGGCATGAGGCCAAGCATGGCGGCAATATTGATAAAGGCTTCGCCAACGAGATATGTGGAAATGCCCACCGCGAGAAGTGCCCCGAAAAGATCTGGTGAGCGGGCGGCGATGCTATAGCCGCGCACGGCAAAAAGGAGGAATAGTGCCACAACAAACACGGCGCCCACAAAACCAAGCTCTTCCGCAATAACCGCAAAAATCGAGTCACCCATCGGCTCGGGAAGATACGTAAACTTCTGCAGGCTTTGTCCGAGTCCCACGCCTGTCGCCCCCCCTGCCCCGATCGCAATGAGGGATTGCTTTACTTGAAAGAGATCCCCGCGCTCGTCTTGTTGGTGAGGAAAAAGAAAGGTCTCAATGCGTTGATATACATACGCATAGCGTGGGGTGAAGGAAAGAATAACGAGTGTTGTTACACCAAGAAGCGCAAGAAGAGCAATGTAGCGAAAACGAAGACCCGCCGCGATCGCGACGGAAAAAATCGAAAAGATGACAATGCCGAGCGTGCCGAAGTCAGGCTGCATCGCGAGCAAGAGCCCCGGAGCGGCGATGAGGGCAAGAAACGCTGCAACACCCTTCCAGTCCTGAGCGTCGTCGCGCAGAAGTGCAAATACGCTTGCGGCCATGATAACGCCGGCAAGCTTCAAAAATTCTGAGGGCTGAACGGTAGTAATGCCGAGATCAAGCCAGCGCCGTCCTCCTCCATGCTCGAATCCAAGGCCGGGCACAAAAACGAGCGCTGTGCCGATGAGGCCGAGAGCATAAATGTACGGCGCATAGGTGCGCCAGATTTTATAATCGACAAAGTACATCACTAGTGCCCCGACGAGCCCGAGGCCAACCCCGAGCGCGAGGTGGCTAAACATGACCGATGAAATGTGCGAGCCGCCGCGAGCAAGAAGTCCAACTGCGGCCGACGAAAACATGAGAGCTCCACCTAAGACGAGGGCGCCGAGGAGTCCGATCAAAATAGCGTCTGCCCTACCAAGAGAGAGTCGCATACCCCTACACCAATACAGACATCGCACCTACGCTGCGAGTCCGTATATTACTTTGTAATGAGGCTCTTTCACGTGCTGTTTGAAAGCAGTGTGTGTATTGGTGTAGGGGCATACTATTTTCCCGAAAGCGCGATGATAACGCCGAGGAATGCAAAGACGATTGCCAAGACCCAGTAACGCATAACCACTTTTTCAGGAGTCCACCCGATCGCCTCAAAATGATGGTGGAGGGGTGCAATACGGAAGAGTTTTCTCCCGAACCAATACTTCCAAAACATCTGCAGTATGTCGGAAGCAACGGTGATCACGAGAAGGAATCCGATGATGGGAAGTACAGCGACGCCGATGCCGCCGCCGAGCTCATCCGTCATAAATGCAATAGTGGGTATCGCGAGCGTGAGCGCCATAGAACCCGTATCTGACATATAAAAGCGCGCGGGCGGGATATTGAACCAAAGAAACGCGAGGAGGCCACCGCAAAGGGCGGCGCAAAATGCGGCGAGGTCAATCTGGTTCTGTGAAAATGCGATGATTGCGTAGGAAGCAAATATGGCGAGAAAGACTCCTCCAGAAAGGCCGTCGAGACCGTCAATGACGCCGCTTGCATAGAGTGCGAGCGAGGTGAGAATGAAGAACGGCACGATGAGAAATCCGATCTGAAGTAAGCCGTCGAATGGAAGTTGCACTGCAGTGACATCAAGCTTGTCGTAGAACCACCAGCCAATGAGGAATGAGAGGATGATAACGATGAGGAGGCGGTAACGTAGCTTCAACCCCTCTCCTCCTGGTCGAATGACGAAAAGGTCATCAAGAAAACCCGCAAGTGCACCCACGAGAAGTGCTGAAAACGGCACCCAAGTCTGGCTGCGACTCAAGAAATCAAATGCCTCGAGACTCGGAAGAATAGTAAAAATTGCGGCGGTAAGAGCGACGCTGCCCCAAATGATGATCCCACCAAACCGAGGCGTGTTTACCTCCCGCGTCTCGTGAAGCCGGTTGAATTCGCTTGCGTGTGTGCCGTCATAAGCCGTTTTGCCCGCCTTTTTCTTCCATGCTTTGAGAGAGTAGAGGTAATGCGTGAGAATCGGCGTCATCGCGATGCCAAGCACGAAGGCGAGGCCTGCAGGAAAAAGCACCCGTATAACGTCGGGAAGCATGGAGTTATTCTACCACTGCAGGGGTAGTCTGTTCGAAGGTCTTCAGGGTCGCATTCACCAGTGTTTTTACGTCCGTAAATCGTCCCTCTTGTGTTGAACCGAGCACGACGACGACAATCGGGTGACCCTCGGTGACATCGAAAGCAACCGCAAGATTTCCTCCGGCGAGATCGGTGAATCCGGTCTTGCTGACGAAGAGTCGTGGTATCTCAGTTAGTGCAATGTTCGTATTGAGGACTTCTCGTTTCGGCATATTTACCGGACCAAGCACGGCCTCTCCACGCGCAGTGCCTGCAAAAAGATCGCGCTTTGTGCGGAGGATGTAGGCAAACAACGTGCCGATGTCGCGCGCAGAGCCATACGCACCTGCTTGCGTGGTGCTTTCATCAAGACCAGTAGGATTGAGGAAAAAGGTCGAGTTCATTCCGAGCTCGCGCGTGAGTGTGTTCATGTGGCGCAGCGTCGCCTGACCACCTTCAGCGGAAGGATATCGCTCTTTCAAGCGTGGCTCTGCCGCTTCACGAAGCGCCTCAGCAGCAACGTTGGATGACGTGATGAGCATGAAATCTATCAATTCGCGGACTCGCCAGGTTTCGCCGACGGTGAGGCCCCCTTCTCCCCTCTCAACGGCCTCGCGAGAAATGGTCACCATGTCGTCCATGGAGAGGGCGTCTGAGACCGCGAGCGCGAGCATGACTTTGGTGACGGATGCGAGCGGGAGCTGCGCGTCGGGGTCGCGTGTGTAAAGCGCTTTATCAGTAGATGCGTCGAAAACATACGCGCTTTTCGAACCAAGGGAGAGATTCGCAAAGTGGGATACATCGAGTGGGGCCTGAACCGCGGCCACCTGCGCAGGTGCGTCCGTTTTAAGGAGTGCGGGAAGGGTCGCCGAAATAAGGGCCATGCCGCCAAAGATACTGAGCCCGAGGAGCGTTGCCCCAAGAGCCACGCGCGGCAAAAGCATGCGCTCAGGTGGCGCAGCAAGAAGTGGTGTTGAGGTTTCTACCTCAAGCGGCAATGGCTGACTCTGGTTCTCCTGATCCGGCATGGTGTTGCTGTTGCTTAAAGGCTTTCAGTTCGGCAGAGATTATACCATATTCGGGCAGATTTTCGCGCGCCGTAACCCCCAAAAAAGCCATGAGTTCGGCAGTGGGGCGATAGATGAATTCACGGCCGTCTTCAGGGTTTCCGCTTCTCTCCACGAGGCCGCGGGAGAGCAGGCTGCGCAATGTGGAACTTGAATTAACGCCGCGGATGTAATCGATCTCTGCGCGCGTTGCAGGGCCTTCATACAAGAGGACGCCGATAATCTCGAGACCGGCCTCGCCAATGTTTCGCTCTTCTTCCTCTTTAAGCATGGCGAGGACAGGTTTTTGCGCATTCGGAGCGATGCCGAGCGAGGCTTCTGTATCAGAACGGACGAGCGTGAGTGCACCATGTGCAAGACGAGATTCGATGAATGGGAGCGCAGCCTTCACTTCGCCCTCACTCTTTCCTGTCGCGCGTGCTAGGCGTGCAAACGTCATACTACCTCCTTCGGCGAAAAGTAACGCCTCTATTTCCCGAGAAAGTTCATCCATAGCGAGGAGCACCGGTGTCGTCGGATTCCACGATGATATCACCGAAAAGGCGGTCTTGGGTTACCGAAACAGAGCTGTGGCGCACGAGCTCAAGAATGGCAAGAAAGTGAACGATCATGTCTCCACGGGATGCTCCGCGGGAGAGTTCGCTCCAACGGGTGCGAGCGCTCTGAAGTCGAGTCTTGAGGTTTGTGATGACATCTTCGAGCGCAAGCACGGGTGCAACGACAGCTTCACTGAGTCGTGTTGTTGTTGGAAGTGTTGCCACAATGCGACCTACGGCTTTTGCAATGCGTTCGATAGACGATTCGCCAGGAGCAAACGACGCTCGCGACACGCCGAGCGCTTTGGCGACGTCGGGGGCGCGTCGGTCCAGCACTATCGGTGCCCTCCCCCACTCTTTCCTGAGCAATTTTCCTGCTTTGCGGATAATAGCGAGGCGTTGCAGTCGACGCTCAAGTTCCTCAATGGAATGCTCTTCTTCGTCAGAGAGCTCGACGGTCGGCAAAAGCGCGCGGGATTTGATGAGAAGCAGGGTGGAGGCGACAAGAATAAACTGAGATGTTTCAGAAAGCGGAAGCTCTGGCAGACTTTCTACATACGCCAGATAACCGTCACACACTTCTGCGAGTGACACATTGGACACAGCGAGCTTGCGCTTCTCGATGAGATCAAGAAGTGTGTCGAGAGGACCGGCGAAATGCTCGCTCTCGAAAGTAAAACCACTCTCGGTCATTCCGACAGTCTACCATCAATGCGCGTCATATCGCGCGGGAATGCTGTCGATTCTTTGATGTTCGCGAGCTCAAGCATGCGCCCCGTGAAGCGCTCAAGTCCGGTCGAGCAGCCGCCGTGCGGCGGGATGCCATATTTGAATGTCTGGAGGTAGTACGAGAATTTTTCCGGATCCATACCACGCTCCTTTATGCGCGCGATGAGTGAATCGTAGTCATGAATACGCTGTGCTCCGCTGTTTATCTCCAAGCCACGGAAAAGGAGGTCAAAACCACGTGAGAGCGGTGCCTCTGAAGGTTCTTCATAGGTGTAAAATGCGCGTTTCGCTGTAGGAAAACGGGTGATGAATACGAAATCGGAACCGAACTGTTTCTTTGCATATTCGCAGATCTGCCGCTCGTCTTCAGGAGACATATCGTTCCTATCTTCAATCGTACGGTTGAATTCTTTCGCGACGATGTCTTGCGCCTCTTGAAGTGTAAAAATTGGAAATTCTGCCGGTGCGAGCGGGACGCTTGTAGCGAACGCCGTAAAGATATCTGCATGTCTCTCCCCTACCGCCTTCACGACATCTTGAATGGTTGTCTGAAGTTCTTTCATCACCTCTCGCTCATCTCGTATGAACCCCATCTCGAAGTCCATCTGTGTTATTTCTGAAATATGGCGAGTGGTAGCACTTTTCTCTGCACGAAATACTTTCGCAATGGTAAACGCTCGCTCAAACGCACCCGTCATTATCTGTTTATAGAATTGGGGTGAAGTCGCAAGATATGCGGTTTGTTCTTTGAAATATTCGAGCTTAAATACCGCGGCACCGCCTTCGGCGTCGCCACCGACGATAGCCGGAGCGATGAACTCGGTGAATCCGCGACGTTTCAAAGAATTGCGGTATTCATCGAGTATGGCCGACTGCATCATGAATATCTGACGAGTGCGTTCGCTCTTGAGGGTGAGGGGCAGGTTGTCGAGATGTGTGTCGAGATTGAGCTCAACACCAAGCTCAAACGGGAGCGTGTGCGCCGCGTTGAGTATTTCAATAGTCTCGATCTGCAACTCAATGTCGCCGTTTTGTTTGCTAGCAACGACGTTCTTTTCGGGGCGTGCGTTCACGATACCAGTCAAAGCAACAGCACTTTCTACGTTCGTCTCTTTCGCGATCCCGATAGCTTCCGACTTTGGAAGCACAACCCCTTGGATGGTTCCTGAACGGTCACGAATATCAAAAAAGACCATCTTCCCCTGGTCACGGCGCACCGATACCCAGCCGTTCACAAGCACGGTTTCCCGCGTTTTAGCCTTAAGTTCTCCGATGAGCGTTCGTTCCATACTTAGAGTGAGACCCCTACCCTAGCACGAACCTCCTTCATTTTGGAAGCAGCTCTTTCGCGTGCTTTTGCCGAGCCCTCATCGAGTACCTTTTTCACCTCGGCGTCCGTAATGGCATTGCGCTTCTCACGCATGGGCGCGATGAGTGATTCCAAATCTTCCACGAGTGTATCCTTGAGTGCCTTATACTTGCCCTTCTGGGCTTCGTAGAGCGGCGCGAGTTCCGCTTCGCTCTTAAGAAGCTTGTGAATGGCATACACGTGTTCGGGTTTATCCCCCGAGGAATCTGTGACAATGCTCATAACTGCCTTTGAGATTTCGTCCTTCGAGCCGAAGAGCGGGATGGTATTGCCGTAGCTTTTCGACATCTTTTTGCCGTCGGTTCCCGGCACAATTGCCACTGATTTCTGAATGCGCTCTTTTGGCTCTTTCAGAGTCTCGCCATATGCCTTGTTAAACTTCGCCGCCGCTTCGCGTGCGTATTCGAGGTGTTGACGCTGGTCTTCACCCACCGGCACAACATCGGTGTCGTAGAGCAAAATATCTGCCGCCATAAGCATGGGGTAATTGAAAAGCCCTGCAGTTGCCTCTATTCCCTTCGCCACCTTGTCTTTGTAGGCATGGCCCAGCTCGAGGAATGAGACCGAAACGAGACACTCGAGAATCCAAGCGAGCTCGGTATGCTCCTGCACTTGCGACTGCTGGAAGATGATTGCTTTGGAGGGGTCGACGCCAATAGCGAGGTAGTCGCGCACGACATTCTTGATGTTCTCGCGAAGCTCGTCGCCATTTCGAAGCGAAGTGAGCGCGTGGTAATCGACAACCATCAAGTAGCTCTCATAGTCGGCATACATTTCAGCAAACGGCTTCAGTGCACCGAAGTAGTTTCCGATATGTAGCGCGCCAGATGGCTGGAGACCTGTCAACAATCGCTGCACCCCGTTAGAAATAGGGCGCGGACTTTCGGATGTATCTTGAACATCGTTTGCGCTCATACGTTGTTTGTGTTGGAAAGCAAAAATGTGTTATGCGTCCGTTATTTCTAACGGGGTGCATAAGCGCGATTGTAGCAGAAAAAACGGCTTGATGCCTAGGCATTGAGTGCCTGCGGGTGTTGTGCAGACCATGCTGCGAGTGCAACGCCGGCGGAAACGGATGCGTTTAAAGATTCTGCTCGTGGGTGCATGGAGATACGAAGCAAGATGTCACAGTGTTCACGAGTTTTTACGCGGAGTCCCTCCCCTTCGCTTCCAATTACAAATACGGCGGGTGTATCAAACTTCTCTTTCGAAAGTTCGTGATCCCCTTCGGCCGCGAGGCCGTACGACCAGAAATGTCGCTTCTTTAGATCGAGGATGGTTTGGTTTTCATTCCCAATAGCGACGAGTGGCACACTGAATACGGTGCCGGCCGACGCTTTTGCAACGACGCCGGTGACGCCAGCTTGATTAAAGGTGGGAATGAGAACCCCGCTTGCACCGAAAGCCGCCGCAGAACGAATGATTGCGCCGACATTGTAGGGGTCCGTTATTTCGTTCAGAAGCACGAGTGCAGTATCCGGTGACGGCTCGAGCGAATCCATAAAAGCGACGTAGTCAACGAGGAGCTTGTCGAGAGACACTTTCGCGACAACACCTTGATGTACGACTCCCTGCAGATCGCGCATGAATTGGTTCTTGGGCAGTTGTTCGGCGTGGACCCCTTTCTGTGTGGCAATCGGGCGGAACTGAGCCTCCGCTGACTGAGCCAGGTAGAGCGTATCAATACGTTCAGGAGCCCTTTCTAGAAGAGCCTCCACCGCATGAGTGCCATAAATATAATCGCGCATGCCGCAGTATACCCCCACACCTTTCTGAAAAGAATGGTGGGGGGTATACGTAGGATTGGGAGACTTCAAAGCGGAAGCTCCACGACGAATTCAGAACCTTCACCTTGCCCCTTTGACTGTGCCCGAATAGTGCCCTGATGCGCCTCGGCGATCTGCTTGGCAATAAAAAGCCCATACCCTGTTGAATCAATATTCACTTTCGTCGATTCCTTACCGTGGCCGCCTTCCGTGAAGAGGCGTTGCATGTCTTCTTTGGTGATGCCGACGCCCGTGTCTTTCACCGAGAAACGTAGATGGTTGTCGGAGCGCGAAAGCGCGACACGAATCTCGCCGTTTGGTGTGTAGTGAAGCGCGTTGTCTATCAGATTACGAACCACGTGGCGGCGAAGCTTCGCTTCGTCGCCCTCCATCATGTATGAACCTGAGGCTGCCGAGAAAGAGAGGGCTATTTTTTTTGCCTCGGCTGCGGGAGTGAGGTCTTGCACCACCTGCTCCACCGACTTCCTGAAATCAAACGGTGCTTTCGTATAACTCACGGTACCCTTCCGCAGATTCGAAGCGTCGAGGATATCAGCGACCATGTCGACTCCTTTTCGAGCATCAATCACTGCATTATTTGCCATATGCTGCAATTCTGGCGTGATAGCACCATAATCACCTTGCGCAATCCCAGCGAACGCCGCCTGCCCCTTGGTGAGATATCCCTTCACTTCATGACTGATGAAGCGAAGGAGTCCTTCCTGCTGTTTGTTGATGTTTTCAAGGGCTTCTTCTTGGACTTCGATCTGTACACGCATCCGCATTTCTCTTTGAGAATTCGAATATAGAAGACCTCCGAGCGCCAGGACAACTCCAAAACTCATTGCTGCAAGGAAAAATTCTGTCAAATCGCCTACAAAAAAGAATTGTGTTCCGGCTAGAATTAAGAAAATGTAAAACAACAGCCGCGCTCTTGCATTTCCAATTTTGATCACATCATAGCTTGATATTGCAACAGTCAGGAAAAGCACGAAGACAGGAAGCGTAAAGAGGGAGTAAAGAGTCACTTCAAAAACCCCGGTCAGAGTCGAGTATCTCTCAGCTCCAGCAAATACGGCCATAAACATTAGAACAACTGTTGTTATGAGCACTAATCGCTTCGTCTCAGGTGAAGACAGGCCAGTCCGGAGGTATCTTTTGATTGCTAGGGCCAAAATGGCAACGCCAACCATCAGTTCTATTGCAAGCTTGTATAGAGCAAGAAACTCATTACCTACCATCTCACATTGCGCGAGATCCATTTGATACACCGCATTACCCGTTATCGTCAAAGCAAAGGGCACGACGAGCGCTACAAGTGCAAAATAACTATAGATGCGTGGCATGATATTTGGATACGCCACACTCATGACGAATAGTCCGGCGAGTAGAATAAAGACGATGTTTACCAGGTCAAGTGGCGCCCACGTTGCGGCGACGAGGCGGTGGTCGTGCGAGGTCCAGTTTGCTAGATCAAGGAGTAGCCAGAGTGAAAATGTTACGGTAAATGCGAAAAAAGCACGTGTTTTAGTTTGACGATCCCCCATAAAAAAAGCGAAAACACCTAAAATGAGGACGGCGAGTGCAGGGATAAGATGTGCGTAAAGCGCGAGGGTTGCAAGAGGGATATTTCCGAGGCAAGCATTAATTTCCATACGTTGTGCAGGTATATGTGTCCTGAGATTGACACGAAATTTCTACGCAGGCGAAAGAATCTGGACAATAGTGGTTGCAACTGTCACCCGTACACTGAAAGGCGTATGCGGGCACTTCATAGGCCGTGAAGAAGGATTGCTCATCTGAATCACAATCATCACATTCTTGAAAACAGACGCGTATATCAGGATCACACGACGCTCGAACGATTACTGGATAGTTCCCCATAAAGTAATACTTTGCGAAGGCCGCAATCAGCGCGCATCCCACACAAAATAGTAAGGCTAGTTGCGTAATCGTGGCGAGACTCGAACTCGTGCCACTAAAATTCATGCGCTTAGTATATCAGCTCCCTGGGGGTGTCGTACTGTGTCTATCGTATGGGACGGGATTGCCTCAAGAATTGAGCTGGGGTAGCTATTCCAAAAGACTTCGCTCTCGCCATTTTCGGGTACAAGGCGGGCGATCAGAGGTTTCTCGCCAAAAACTTCTGTCACAAATTTGTAAGCTGGTCGAACCACATCCTCATAAAATGAAATCTCTTCATGATTCTTCATTGAATAATCCTCAAAATAGACCCCGTGCACTAGAAAGAGCGCCAGGAAGCGCTTATAGAGTGCCAGTGGATCTCTCCGCCCATTTCGATTAATCCACTCAGCATCGTCATATAGGGAAACGCTTCGCCGCACCGTGCTCTCTAGAATTCTGTGGTGAAAAGAGACGAGAGACTCGCCCCAATACGTTTGCATATCTCCAAATGAGCGTCCTTGCATCGTATTTATATCGACAATGCTTTTATATTCATACTGCTCGTGAAGTGTGCCTGCCTTATTCGTTATCCTTTTATGGATGGGTAGTTTGCATAATGCCTTTTTTACGACGTTCTGTGGAATGAATATGTCCTGTAGGTCTTCCGTCAACACAACGGGGAGACTAAGGGGTTCTGAAAGGCTTACAAATCGCAGCGTCTCAAAATTTGCCGATACTATGTACCTCGTAGCGCACATAAACAAACCTTGCCGCGCATACGTAGGTATATCGTTGCCTAAATACTCTTCAACCCTCCTCCTCAAGTCGTGATTATGAGCTCGTTTTCTAAGCTGCTCGACGGCTTGGAGGGGTGCGAGAACAATATCAGTTGTTGTGTTCATTGGAGTCACACATTTTTTCGTGTCAAACTATCCCCGAGCGAACGCGAGGCCGAGGAATGCGCCAAGTAGCCAGAAGAGACGGTAAGGTTCTGCAAAAAGGCCTGTAAACGGCTCTCCGAGCGACCATAGCGCATTGAGGGAGGGAGTGTGTACCCACGTCAAAATAAGGACCGAGGAAACGGCCGTTGCGGCAAGAAGAGACTGGATAGGTTCTCCTCTTCCGCTCTCGAAATGTTCGAGTCCCATGCGTCGCATGAGCATGTAAATAATCACGAATAGCGCCACGAATAGGACAATTGGACCACGACCCTGCGCGATAAATGCCTGATCCTTAATGAATGCCGTTATTGGGATGAGGGTAGAGAGAAATGCTGCAAATGGGAGCGCGACCGCAAGAGCGGTCGCGCGAGCGGTGCCGCTTCGGAGAGAGTCGAGGACAATGATTACGAAAAATCCGCCAAGGATAAACCAATGTATTGGAAATGAATTTAACAGACCCTGTGCGGCAGAAAAATCCATCGCCCAAGTATACACCGCTCTAGAGACCTTCTTTTTGCAGGGTTTCAATTGCTGCTTTAGCAGCACGCGAGAGCTTCTTCGGAAATTCAATGTCAACGCGCACTAATAGATCGCCTCGATTTCCTCTACCATACGGCACGCCCTTGCCGCGCAAGCGGATGAGTTCACCATGAGTGACACCGGCGGGAATATCGATTTTGGTATCTCCCTCCAATGTGTTGAGGTTGTGCTCACCTCCGAGCAATGCCTCAGTTAGCTTAACCGAAAGTGCTGTTACCAGATTGTTGCCCTCGCGCGCGAATAAGCGGTCTGGTTTTACGTGTACTTTCACATAAAGATCACCCGCAGGAGCGCCTGTCGCAGCTTCACCGCGTCCCGGCATCCGAATCATTTCGCCGTTTTCCATGCCCGCGGGTATAACCACGTGCACTTCTTCTTGCCGCTTAAGAACTCCTTCACCGCGACATACACTACAGTGTTCCTTGGGTACGTCCCCTCTTCCTTTGCAGGTCGGACAAGTGCGCGTTGAGGTGAAGGTGCCGAAGAATGTGCTCCGGGCCTCCTTCATGCTTCCCTTCCCCGCACACGCGCCACACTGCGTCATGCCTGCACCTTTCTTCGCGCCCGTACCTTCGCAGGTTTCGCATGCGCCGAGCTTCGTGATGAGCACCCGACGCTCTGAACCGAATATTGCATCCTTGAAGGGGAGTTCGACGTCTATAGAAATGTCACGCCCTCTACGAGCGCGAGACTGGCCCCCGTTGAACACATCGCCAAAAATATCGCCAAGGTCAAATTCGAACGCCTGACCATTCTGAAAACCTTGAAAACCAGAAAAATCAAAGCCACCGAAGCCTTGCCCGAATGGGTTACCACCGCCTGCTTGATACTGGCCAAATTGATCGTATTGCGCGCGCTTCTGTTTGTCGGAGAGCACCGCATACGCCTCGCTCACCTCCTTAAACTTCGCCTCGTCTCCCCCCTTCTTGTCGGGATGATACTTGTGCGCAAGAGAGCGGAACGCTTTCTTTATTTCGTCTTCACTTGCACTTTTTGCAACGCCGAGAATGGAATAGTAATCCTTCATGAGAGGTCATTATAGTCACCCGCACGTGCAGAGCAAGCCTGCGTGAACCCTAAGAGTTTTGAGTACCTTCTTCGGGCGGTTTCTGCTCAGAGGTTGATTGTTTCTGCATCGCTTCTCCGATAGCACTCATCGCACTTGAGACCGCCTCTGAAGCTGAACTGATAGTAGTAACATCTGTTCCAGTGCGCGCATTTTTGAGTGCATCGATTTTTTCCTGCACATTCTTGCGGATATCCTCACTCACTTTCTCTCCATGGTCTTTGAGGGCCTTTTCGGCTGCATAGACCGTATGGTCCGCAGCATTTTGTGCCTCGATAAGTTCGCGCTTCTGTTTGTCGCTCTCGGCGTTAGCCTCTGCTTCTGCGCGCATCTTTTCAATATCAGTGTCAGTAAGCCCTGAACGCTGCTCAATGCGTATGGACTGCTCTTTTCCGCTCGTCTTATCTTTTGCTTTCACCGAGAGGATTCCGTTCGCATCGATGTCGAAGGTAACCTCAACCTGCGGTGTACCGCGCGGAGCCGGTGGAATGCCATCGAGATTAAACTTTCCGAGCGATTTATTATCCGCAGCCATCGGGCGTTCACCCTGTACCACATGGATCTCTACCGACGGCTGATTGTCTGCGGCGGTGGAAAATACTTGAGATTTTGAGGTTGGAATTGTGGTATTCCGCTCGATAAGCTTGGTTGCAACGCCGCCCAAAGTCTCAATCCCGAGTGAAAGTGGAATGACGTCAAGAAGAAGCACGTCTTTCACATCGCCTTGGAGGATTCCTCCCTGAATTGCAGCACCGAGTGCTACAACTTCGTCCGGATTTACGCTCATGTTTGGCTTCTTGCCAAAGAATTTCTCCACAGCGCCCTGGATAGCAGGCATACGTGTCTGACCACCGACAAGAATCACTTCGTTGATATCGCCGACTTTGAAGGGAGATGCCTCCATTGCGCGCTTGGTGATTTCCATTGCACGCGTGACAAACTCTTCAGTGAGCTCTTCGAGCTTCGCCCGCGAGAGTTTCAGGAGAAGGTGACGTGGGCCTGAAGCATCAGACGTGATGAAAGGAATGTTGATTTCTGTTTCCACTGCGCTTGAGAGTTCAATCTTTGCCTTTTCTGCGGCTTCATCGAGACGTTGGCGCGCGAGAGGATCCTTACGGACGTCGATACCGCTCTCTTTCAAGAATTCCTCGGCGATCCAATTGATGATCTTCTGGTCAAGATCCTTGCCCCCGAGGTGCGCGTCGCCGTCTGTTGAGCGGACCTCAATCACATCGTCCCCCACCTCAAGAACAGAAACGTCGAAGGTACCGCCGCCGAAGTCGAACACTGCGATTTTCTCGTTTTTCTTCTTATTAAATCCGTAGGCAAGCGCTGCTGCTGTCGGCTCGTTGATAATGCGCTTCACTTCAAGACCCGCGATCTTTCCCGCGTCTTTAGTCGCGGCGCGTTGTGCGTCGTTGAAATATGCTGGCACGGTGATAACCGCCTCAGTGATGGTTTCGCCCAAGCGCGCTTCCGCATCTCGTTTCAGTTTCTGGAGGATCATCGCGGAAATCTCCTCAGGAGAGTGCCATGAATCTCCCATCTGCACCTCGATACCGCCGTTCTGCGATTTACGCATTTCAAAAGGCACTGCAGCCTTGTCTTTCTGGACATTGGCCTCATCGAACGTGTGACCAATGAAGCGCTTTATCTGATAAATCGTGTTCTTGGGGTTCGTGACCGCCTGGCGCTTAGCGAGGAGACCGACGGAGCGTTCGTTGGTTTTAGAGAGTGCGACGATAGAAGGAGTGGTGCGTGCGCCTTCTGCGTTCTCAAGGATGACGGGTTCACCGCCTTGCACCACAGCCATGGCCGAATTAGTAGTTCCGAGATCAATTCCGAGTATTTTTGCCATACTTTTCCATTTTACGAGTAATTTTTTGCTAATTATATTCCCGTCTTTGATTTTGGCAAGGTCTGACCTTGCCAAACCGCTATCTCACCCCAGCCAAAGCTCTTTAGAGAGCTTTTTTTCAAGACTACCCTCCGCAACTTCCTGCGCAAACTCTCGAAATCCCTGACGATCACCAAAAATTTCTCGAAGAAGATCGCTATCAAGGAGTCCGGAGGCCCGCGCACCTGTGTACGAGCCAAGACTTGAAAAAGGATCTTGAAGTGCCCAGTCAAACGCATTATCAAACTCATTCATCGCCTTACGATAACCACCTGGGTATCGTTCCAGCGGGTTCTTGACTTGAATATACGCCGCAAGATATTCAAGATATTCATCTGAATCCACGGTGCGCGATCGATATGCGCCCTGAAAGATGGTGCCGCGCTCATTGTATTTCGTATTGAAGTACATAGACATGCTTGTGCAAAGTTTTTGCATAAATTTGCTGACACCCCCTTCGCGAGTCTCTTGCACCAGCAGATGAAAATGGTTATCCATAAGGCAATACGCAAGTATGGCGGTATAAGGCTTTTGTTCCCCCCAAGAATCCGGGCGCTTAAAACCCTCTCTTATATGCTGGGGGGTAATATCTCGGTCCCAATGTTGAGGAGCGTTTTCGTCGTTCAGATAACGTAAGAGACGTAGAAAGCGCCATTTATCGGATTCATCACGAACGATGTTCATACCTCGCGCACCGCGCTTAACGATGTGTACATATGAACCCACGGTAAATGGCTCCTTCCTCATTTGACGCATATTATCTCCTTTCATGTGCTTGGCAAGGTCAGACCTTGCCAAAACGATCGACCAGATCGACCAGACCAGACCAAATCAGATGGACCGAACCAACTGCAACTTGATCAACCGGATCGACCAAAACTACGCACCAACGACGACTTGTGCTGGGCGGAGTATGCGGTTACCCGAGCAATATCCGCGGCGGATGATACGTACGATCACGCCCGCCTCCCCTTCTGCTTCTTGTATAGCCTCGTGAATGTTCGCATCAAACACCTCTCCGCTTTTGCCGAATGCTGAAATGCCGTGAGATTCGAGGACTGAGAGGAGTTGTGCATGAATGCCCTCCACTCCAGAACGCCACACTGGGTCAACCGTGCCCCAAGCTTCTCCCTGCATTGCCATATCAAAACTGTCGAGCGCAGGGATGAGTTCTTCTACGAACGATTCCTTACCAAATGCGCGCGCGCGAATAAGCGCATCAGTCAATTCTTTTTTCGCGTTCACTGTGTCAGCTTTACAGCGCTGCCAGCCATCCAAGTATTCATCTCGTTCTCTTTTAATCACCGAGAGTTCGTCGCGAAGTTTCGAAAGTTTTGCTTTTGCAGAGCCAATATCCCCGAATTCATCTTCGGGTTCGAAATCGAATTCCACATCGGGGACGGCACACATACGGAGCGAGTATAGCACTAAAACAAAAACCCCCGAAAGGGGGTCTTGTTTTTAGCGCTTGCTCCACTGGGGTGCGCGACGTGCCGCTTTGAGGCCGAACTTCTTGCGCTCTTTTGCGCGCGGATCGCGCTTCAAGTAGCCTTGGACCTTTAAATCCTTGCGGTAGGCGGATTCCATCTCAATAAGTGCGCGAGAAATCCCATGACGAACCGCTTCAGCTTGTGCCTTAAGTCCACCACCCTTCACAATTGCGGTAACCGTATATGCGCCGCCAATCGTCTTGAACGGAGCGTGGATAGTTTCGTTCATGATGGAGACGGGGAAGTAGTCGGATGCATTACGATCATTCACGGTGATCGAGGTAGATTTTGCGGTTGCAAGACGAACGCGTGCGGATGCGGTTTTGCGGCGACCAACTGCCTCGATGTATTTCTTTTCTGCCATATAAATTTATTCGGTTATGGAAAGACGTTTTAAGCGGCCAACTTTCATCGTGTTACGTGGAAGCATGCGCTCAACTGCCTTGCGAACAGCAGCACCCTTACCTTTTCCGCCGATAAGCGAGCCCAACGATTCTACTTTCAAGCCACCTGGGTGACCAGAATACTTGGTGTAGGTCTTCTGGAGGCGCTTCTTCTCGGTGGTGCGGATTTTACCGGCATTCGTAACAGATACGGTTACCTGAGAAGGAATGTGCGGCGTGTAATCAGCAAAGGTCTTGCCCATCAGTGCTTTTGCCGCTTCCGCAGCAACGCGGCCGATAGTCATACCTGATGCGTCGATAGTGTAGTTCTTCTGGGTCATAGAATTAAGAAACAAACTCGATGCGTGCCATTTCGGCAACACGTTTACCAATGCGGCCAAGCTTTACGATGCGTGTGTACCCACCGGCGCGCGCAGCATAGCGCGGCGCGAGGGTATCATGCAACTTCTTCACCGCCTCTGGAGAACGGAGGCGTGTGGAAACGGTGCGACGTGATGCAACGGTGTTTGCCTTGCTTGCAGTGACGAGACGTTCGACAAACGGACGAATCTCCTTCGCTTTGGCGATAGTTGTGGTGATGCCTTCTTCAAGCACCAATGAGCGCGCAAGGGAGCGGATGAGTGCCTCTCGTCCTGCTTTATCCCTATTGAATGTGCGTCGTTTTTTGTGGTGCTGCATAGGCGTGTTTACTGGGAACGGAGTGTAAGGCCCATATTAGAGAGTCCACGCTTGATATCCTGCAAGCCCTTTTGGCCGAGACCCTCGATAGCAAGCAGATCATCTTCACGCTTTCGAACGAGACCGCCCACTGTGCGAATCGAGGCGTTATCAAGCGCCTGCTCGACGCGCGGTGGGAGATTGAGTTCGGTGATACGAATTTTAAGTGTTTCTGCATCAGTTGCCTTCTCGTCACGACGAGCAGGTGCCTCCTCCTGCACTTCCTCCTCCACAACCTCTTCTTCCTTAAAGCCCACGACAGCGCGGAGTTGGTGGATCATGGTTTCGATCGATTTCTCAAGTGCCTCGCGCGGCGTCATCGTGCCGTCAGTTTCGATGACAAGGCGGAGGCGGTTGAAATCGGTGCGATCGCCAACACGCATATTTTCGACTTCGTAGTTCACGCGGCGGATCGGGCTGAAGATGGCGTCAAGTGCGATCGTGCCAATATCAACGCGCTCTTTCTGATGCACCTCCTTTGGTACGTAACCGAGACCGCGCTCAACATTAACCTCCATCTCGAGCGTCGTCTTTCCAGTGATCTCTGCAATCGGCTGCTCCGGATTCAGAATTTCAACCTGGCCGGGAAGCTTAAAATCTGCAGCCGTGACAGTTGCGGGACCCTTGACGGAGAGTGTAAGCGTCTGCGGCTCATCAGTTGAAAGCTTGAGACGCATGCGACGTACTTGAAGAAGAAGTGTGACCACATCCTCCTTCACACCCTCGATGGTTGAAAATTCATGAGCTACACCAGGAATCTTGACTGATGTGATTGCAGCGCCAGGTAGTGAGGAAAGAATGATGCGACGAAGTGAATTGCCAAGCGTGTAGCCGTAACCCGGGTACAAGCCGTCAATCTCATAAGTGCCACTGCGATCCTCTTCAGAAACAACGCGGGGCTTTGAAGGAAGTGCGATGTGATAATCGAGCATATAAAAATGGGCGACCTAGTAAAGCGCTTAGAAATAATATACCACTATCTGCTATAGAACTCAAATACCGCCGGATAGTCGAGGGGGATTTCTGAAGCGACGTACGTCGGCTCCCCTTCGACCTTGGCGATCATCATCGGGAAATCGACATCGAGCCACTTTGCAACAGGAATAGTGCCGTCCGGCTCTCCCATGTGCCCGAAAAGAGGGCTCGTGCGAGAACCTTCGCGAACAGTTATGGTGTCACCCTTTTTTACTGCGTACGACGGGATCGTCACGCGAGTGCCATTCACCATAAGGTGGCCGTGGGAAACCATCTGACGGGCAGCGCGACGTGTTTTAGCGAAACCAGCGCGATATGCAGCGTTATCCAGGCGCATTTCAAGTGCTTTGTGCAAACTCTCCGGCGGCTGCGCTGTTTCAAACGCTTCTGCAGCGTAGTTTGAGAGCTGACGCTCCCCGAGGCCATAGGTAAAGCGAACTTTCTGCTTCTCCAAAAGCTGGCGGCCGAAATCGGAGCGCGAACCGCCGCGACCGCGCTTTTTCATGCCTGCACGAGCTTCAGAGAGTGCAAACTTTTGTGATTGGGTCTTTTCGAAAATAGCGGCACCAAGGCGCTTTGCAATTTTATATTTGGATTTGATTTGCAACATACAGAAAATTAAATGCGACGAGCTTTGCGAGGACGAGGGCCATTGTGCGGAACGGGTGTGTCGTCCGCAATGCGACTCACCTCAATTCCCTTCCCTACGAATCCGCGAAGTGCGGATTCACGTCCGGCACCAACCCCACGAATAACGACATCAACCTCTTTTACACCCATAAGAACCGCCTTGTCTCCAATGAGCTCCCCAACTTTAGCCGCAGCGAAGGGTGTTCCCTTCTTTGCCCCACTGAATCCTAGTGCACCCGAAGATGACCATGCAGCTGCATTACCCTCCTTATCGGTGAGAAGGACCTGGGTGTTGTTATAGGTAGCGTGAATATGGAGCGTCCCCGCGAGAAGCGAGCGCTTTGAGGTGCGCGCGAGCGAGCGTGACTTGAGTCCTTGATCAACACTCCCTCCTGATTTACGAATGATTCGTTTCTTTCCCATAGTGGTTTATGTTTTCTCCAGCTTACGACGGCCGGATGTCATTGTTTTGCGGACGTTGCCGCGGACAGTGCGTGAATTAGTTTTAGATGTCTGGCCTCGAACCGGAAGTTTCTTCATGTGACGAACTCCTCGATATGCCTTGATGTCTTTCAGGCGGCGGATGTTCGCAGAAATCGTGCGACGAAGCTCCCCCTCTACCGTGAAAGCCTCGAGAGCTTCGCGGAGAGCGGCTTCATCCTTTGCAGAAAGTGCCTCTGCCGTTGCGCCATGGTCAATACCTAGCTTCGTCAAGGTCTCTTTCGCGCGTGGGCGACCGACGCCATAAATAGCAGTCAGAGCGACCTCAAGGCGCTTTTTTTCTGGAATAGTGATACCGGCGATACGAAGCATAAAATTATCCTTGGCGTTGTTTATGACGCGGATTCTCACAGATAACCCACAAAGCACCGCGCCTTCGCACGTGCTTGCACTTCAAGCAAATCTTTTTTACAGAAGCCTTTACTTTCATGGTTAGTCGTTCAGATACGCTACTAGAAGCGTCGCGTGATGCGAGCTCGCCCGCCATAGGGATCAAGTTGGAGAGAAACTTTATCTCCGACTAGCACCTTGATACGATGCAAGCGCATCTTGCCTGCAAGATACGCGAGCTGAGTATCACCCGACGGGAGTTTGACCCGGAACAGCGTATTAGGAAGCGCCTCCTCGACGACTCCTTCAACGATTTCAGGTTCCCCCATATCTGCGCTTCGTATATTATCAGTCCTAACTGCTTACGTCAATATCAGAAAGGTTTCGGCGGGTTTTCGACCAAGACAGTGATATCGGAGGGGTTTGAGGGAAATGTTGAGCGCCAAAATGGGACGAGCAGAGCATGCGCCTCTTCTACAGAAGGGTAGGCGCCCACTATTGCCTGAAATGCACTCTCATCCTTTGCAGCAAGCGCAGTTGCTAGCCCTAATGAATCAATTTGCCAAACAAGCTGTGCGACTCCAGAGAGCGAGAAAGAGATTGACTCTACACCGTAAGACTCAAACGTGCTATTCGATGTTAGAGATGCACTTGCTGAATCAGAAAAGAAAATTGTAATGTCATTATTCTCGGCACTTGCACTCACTGCTTCACCGACCGCTTTTGCGAATAAAGCACTTTTAAAGACGGGTATGCGAACACGTACTCGCTCGCCCACTCTCACCCCTCCCGATTCCTTTTGTGGCAAAAGATCCTCATACGATAGCTTGGCAAGATCAGTAAAAAGGGTCGCACCTTCCGGTGCTTCAATGGCACGAACTTTTTCCCCCAAGCGAGCGCGCACTTCCGTCCGAGCAGCTTCGAGGGAAGCCCGTGGCACAGAAGGACGCTCTCCGGAAAAGCCTCCAGTGAATTTATCCTGCGACGTAGCATACACTCCAGCAAACATATCGGGCGTCCCCTTAAGGCCGGGCAAGGTCATTTTTGCGTATGGACCGACATTGTAATCAGATCCAGCTTGATCGGCGAAAATTTCAGCCTGTATACTCCCGGGCGTGACGCCAATTTTTCCAGGCACTTCTATAGAATTCTGAATGCGAAAGATTTTCCCGTCTGGCGACTCAAATCGGGTATTCTTTATGAGTCGAATGGAATCTTCGGAATAGGCGTTAAATACAGTGATGGTACCCTTTGCCAGCTCCTCAGAAAATTCGACGCCACTTGCTGGGACTACAACGGTTTCTTCAAAAGTTTCTTCGATAAGGCTGTATGTAAGTCCTGTCGTCGTACCAGCAGGAAATGCCGTAAAAGAAGTAGAAGCGTCAAATGGAACAGTTTGCGTGTGAGGCACGATCGTAACCTTTGTCTCAGGTATAAAAAGCATGGCCACCAAGCTTCCAAGAACAAACAGTGAAATCAACGCAGTGATCCACACACGACCGGGCCGCTTCCTACTCGTCCCCGTATCTGATACGGGTGGTCGAACGGGGTTTGGGCGCGCCATTCTGACTCGAGCCTCTGAAGGTTCAATGTGACGAATTGAGCGCTCAGGAGGTATACGCGGCTCTTCGCCACTGCGTGTGTCTATATCATGCCTATACGTCTTCATAGTGTCAGTGTACATCACATTTCCACCTATTCCTCAAACATATTCACAGCCGCGGCAGTCGTCGCAATCATTGCATCTCTCACAGTACCCGCCTCAAATGAAGCGAGACTATCGATATCTGTCTGCTGCATAGTTTGTACTGAGAAGGGTTGCGTCGTTGTCGTAAACTGCGAAAAATCAATTCGCGAGAAAAAGTGTGATAGCCAAGGCGTGACTTCAGTTGGGGCAAAAAGCAACATGTCATTCGGGAGGCGCCGAGTACTCGCAAGCGTTGCAAACATGTCTCCGAATGAACGGACGAGCTCGGGTTCTGCTCGTGCAACTACATCTTTCATCGCACTGCATGTCTCTGAGGAACAAAAATCCGACTCCGCCATCCTGAAGAGCGAAAGTGTTTCTTCTGGAAGTCCGTGCGGTGCGACACGCTTGAGGATAGTAGCAACTCCATCAATTGACGTTCCATATTGCGTCTCTGTTTCGTGACGAATAACCATACATTCGCTCATACCTCGAATCGAAAGAACAACAAAGCGATTGAGATGCGGCATGCGCTCGTGGGCGACGGTCAAGAAAATACGAGCACCCGTATGAAATTGGACTCGACGACCGGGAAAATAGCTCCCAATTGAGTGCTCGGAAGCGGTGCGGAAAAGCTGCAGGACACTGCCTCCAAATACTATGGTTTCGAGTGTACATGCGCGCTTTCCGAGAGGACGTTCGGTTGGATAGCCATTTAGAAATACGCGGACAACGCCTGCCTCTGCGTCCTTTTCTTGAAGTTTTTCGAGTGCCGAGCGCGCAACCTCATCAATGAGCGCTTTGGTGATCGTTCGTTCCTTTTCAAACATCACGCTCCCCGAAGCGGTTCCAAAGCGACTCCATGGTTCATGAACGACAACATGAATACTTTCGGGTGCAAAGCGGTTGGCGGTATCCTTGAGAAGGGTATCGATGGTACTTACTACGGCTATTCTTATTTGTTCATCACTCCGCTCTTCAAGGGGCAGCAATGCTCGTTTCGCATAAAGGATGTGCGGTTTATCTTTGACTGCGCGCGCATAGCAAACGGTGGCGCCATCGCTTGCAGCGCTAACAATACACACCACCTTTCCCTTGGGGTGGAACATTCATGTAAGTATACCCTACCTACACAAGCACACCCTTGATCCTGCGGATACCGGCTGCAACGGCTTCTTCTTTCTTAATCTTAAATACACCCCCTTTCTCGATTTCTTCAGTGTTGGTGACATGGGGGCCGCCGCAGAATTCAATTGAGAATGCATGAGAGAACTGCGGATCTGCTTCTGTCGCGCCGACAGGACCAAGTGAGTAGACAGAGACAACATCCGGATACTTCGCGCCAAATTCATGCTGCGCGTTCAGTTGTTCTGCTTCTTCTTTCGGCATCGTTGAACGAATCATCGGCAAATGCTCTTTGATGCGTTCGTTCACAATGCGCTCCACTTCTTTTTTCTGCTCGTCGGTCATCTTCTCCGGATGCGAGAAATCGATACGCAGGCGCTCGCCGGTGATATTCGACCCACGCTGCTTTACATGATCGCCGAGAACGATCTGGAGCGCTCTGAGGAGGAGGTGGTGCGTCGTGTGAAGGCGTGTTGTTGCTTCTGAAGTGTCGGCGAGTCCTCCCTTAAACTTCTGTTCGGCACCGGAGCGAGAGAGATCCGAGTGCTTCTGCATGAGCGCCTTGAAACCAGCCTCGTCGACCGAAATTCCGCGCTCAGCGGCAAGTTCCTGCGTCATCTCGAATGGAAACCCGTAGGTGGTAAACAGTGTATACGCCTGCTCGGGAGAGATGCTGTCTGAAGACATTTTTTCGAACTCTTTCATTCCCTGCGCGAGCGTCCTCGCAAATTGTTTTTCCTCCTCCCAAATGGCATCTGTCACTGTTGTATACATCGCTTCTGTGCCAAGTTCGGGATAGTGAGATGCATATTTCTCCATGTATATGATCGCGGAGCGCACGAGCATGCTGTCTTCTTTATCTTTGTCTTCAAGACCAAGCTTCATAACATGCTGAGAAGCGCGGCGGAGGAGCCGACGGAGCACATATCCCTGCTCGGTGTTTGAGGGGCGCACGCCGTCTGAGATCATGAATACCGCTGCGCGGACATGATCGGCGACTACGCGGAACGACTTTTGGTAGCGGCTGTCGGTGTAAAGTTTCCCAGAAAACTTTTCAAGGAGACCTATTGCGTCCGCAAAGACGTCAGTCATGAACACGTCGGCGTTATGGTTGGCGGCAGCAGCGATGCGCTCAAGGCCACCGCCAAAGTCGACGTTCTTCTCCGGGAGAAAACCGAAGGTGCCATCTGCCTGTTTTATGTACTGCATGAATACCGAATTGCCGATTTCCATAAAGCGGCCACAATCGCAGTTCGGATGGCAGTTATCGCCGAATTTCGGGTCGTGCTCGCTACCAAAGTCGTAGAAGATCTCTGAATCCGGGCCGCCTGGCTCACCCTCGGGCATGTTGGCTGGCACGCCTGCCCTGCTCCACCAATTCTTTTTTGCATCGTAATAGAAAATGCGGCCACCTCGCATGCCGAAGCGCGCGCCGTCTGCTTCAGAACCCATCATGACGTCGTTTGCCTCGATTCCCTTTTCTGCGAAAAGCTTTTTCCAGATGTGGGCTGATTCGGTGTCTTTCGGCAGATTGTTTTGCTCGTCACCCGCAAAAGTCGTCACGTAGAGCCTCTGTGGATCGATCCCGATTTCGTCGACAAGAAAAGAGAAGAAGAAGGGGAGCTGTTCTTCTTTAAAGTAATCACCCAAGGACCAATTGCCGAGCATTTCGAAGAACGTGGTGTGGCGATTATCGCCGACCTCATCGATATCTTCCGCACGAAATGATTTTTGCGAATCAGCGAGCCGCTTCCCCTCCGGATGATCTTTGCCGAGGAGATATGGCACCAATGGCTGCATACCACTCCCGGTGAAAAGCGTTGTCGGATCGTTTTGCGGTACGAGCGAAGCGGAGGGGATGATGGTATGGCCATGGTCTTTGAAATAGCCGAGGTAAGCCGAGCGGATGTCTGCGAGCGTTTTCATTGCACAGATACTAGCGCTTTTCCTTCATTGTTTCCAGCAAGAACGCGTAATCAAACGCGCGCTGTTTTATCCACTCGTAGCGGCCGCTTTTCCCGAAGTGACCGCCATCGGTTTCTACTTTGAAAAGGAGTGGGTTTGTGTCAGTTTTCTTTTCGCGAAGGCGAGCGACCCATTTCGCCGCTTCCCAGAATGGTGTGCGGATGTCGTGCATGGATGCGCGAACGAGTGTGGGAGGATACGCGACTGCGCGTACATTTTCGTAGGGCGATTGCTTGAAAATGTAGTTAAACTGCTTTGGAACGCGCGGATCGCCGATCTCGTCGTAGTGGAGACGGGTGCCACCGAGCGATTCGTCGAGAAGCGAGGTGATGAGATCTGCTGCAGGAACGTAGACGACCGCCGTACCGAAGAGTTCTGGATTCTTATTCAACACCTGTCCCATGAGCATGCCGCCAGCGGAGCCGCCGGTAATCGCGAGACGCTCGCGCGTCGTGTACTCATCTTTCACGAGCTTTTTTGCGACGGCAATAAAGTCGTCGGAAGTGCGATGTTTTGTGAGAAGATGTGCCGCTTTGTGCCAATGCCAACCCATTTCACCTCCGCCTCGTGGATGCGCGACAGCAATAATCCACCCGCGCTCAAGGAGTGAGAGGCGCGCGACGGAGAAATGCGGATCGTTCGTGATGCCATAAGAGCCGTAGGCCTCGAGAAGCAGAGGAGCCTTCTTTTTTACATTCTTTTTGTAGGCAAGGACGACCGGAATACGCACGCCGTCACTTTTCACCCAGATGCGCTTCGAGGCGTACGCGGTCTTGTGAAAATACGGCACTTCCTGGCGTTTGCGCACGGTGAAGGTTTTCTTTTCGACATCATAATCAAACGCAGTTTTGGGCGTGATAAATGAGTCGTAGGTTATACGGATAAAAGGCGATTCGTATTCAATGTCGCCCCAAAGCGCGATAGTGTGACCGTCTTCCGGGAAAACTACTTTCTCGCGCTCTCCCTCTGGCGATGAAATATAAATCTCCTCAGAGCCATCCTCGCGGATAGTGAGCACGAGAAAATCCTTGAACGGCGCAAAGCCGACAATAGATCGCTTTAATGTGTGCGAGAGCCAGGTTTTCCAATGCTTCTTCTCGGGCTTCGCGACGGGCGTGCGCATGATTTTGAAGTTCACCGCGCGCTCATTGGTGGCGATGTAGAAATAGTCACCATGATGCTCGACGGAGTAGCGCACTTTCGGCGCGCGCTTCGCGATAAGATGTGGCACCTCAAGCGGTGCATCTGCTTTCAGGAAGCGAACTTCGCTCGTCGTGTAGTTGCCTGCGCCGATGAAAATGTATTCCTTGCTGCGGCTTTTGCCCAAGCCGACGTACCACTGTAGATTCTCTTCTTCGAAGATGAGTGTGTCTTGCTCGCAGGAACCGAGCAGGTGGCGAAAAACTTTTCGTGGTGGGTGCGGGTGTTCTTCCTGAGTGTAAAAAAGATACGCACCATCAGCCGACCACTCAACATCTCCGACTGATTCGATGCTGTCGGGCAACAGTTCTCCGGTCGCGAGATTTATTATGAAAAGCGTGTGATCTTCGGCCCCCTTCGTGTCTATCGTGTAGGCAAGAAGCGTATGGTCGGGAGAAACCGCACTTGCCCCGAGTGAAAAATAATCAGAATCTTTTGCGAGGACGTTCTCATCAAGAATGATCTCCTCTTTTCCGCGCTCTCCACGTTTGCGACAGTGAATCGCATACTCCTTCCCTTTTTTTGTGCGACTGTAGTAAAAATATGGACCATCTTTCACAGGGACCGACATATCATTCTCCTTTACCCGAGCACGAATTTCTTTGTAGAGCTTCGCTTGGAGGCGCTTCGCGCCGGAAAGTGCCTTGTCGGCGTACTCATTTTCCGTCTTTAGATATGAGAGAACATCTGGATCTTTTGCATCCTGGAGCCACCGGTATTCATCCGTCCACTTCTTTCCATGCAGTGAAAAAACCTGCGGTTTTACCGCAGGACGAGGGGCCGAAAGTGCGCGGTTCCCTTGCATCGGAGGTACTGTACCCCTCCTCGCCAGATTTGACAAAACACCGATTTATTGGCTATTTAAGCGCGCCTTCTTTTTTCAAGAGTGCGCGTTTTTTGGGTTCCCCACCGCGATTGTAGGAGCCGAGCGAACCATCCGAGCGCACGACGCGATGACACGGAATGTCTTGTGAATAATTTGAACGCATCACCGCGCCTACGGCACGCGCCGCTTTTGCATTCCCTGCCCTACGTGCAACTTCGGCGTAGGTCATCGTTTTCCCTGTTGGGATTTTTCTCACAACATCGCGCACCCTGTCCGCAAAGGATTTCATAAACCCAACGTCCCTTGCCCCTTCTTTGCACCCGGCATAAAGGCCTGCATTTTTTTACCGACCATTTCGCGGTAGGTGCAGTAGTCGCAATCAGCAGCAGGTTTCGGAAGCGCTTCGCTATCAAGGCACTCTTTGATCTTCAAAAGTGTAGGCTCAACCCATGAGTCACTGCCTTTGTGCGGCACGATCGTGATTTCAAATTCGAGCACGCCGTCGAAGGCTTTTTTGTCTTTTCCAGCGTTTGCATACACGAAATAGCCAGTGTCTGAAACTCTAAAACCGTTACGACGGAACAGCCACTGATACACCTCCATCTGCCGCTTGTAGCCATCATGCCAATCTTTGTCTAAAACTTCGATCTTTTCATCTTTACTCGTTGATTTGTAGTCGACGATATACAGTTCACCCCGGGGTGTGACCCACGCATCATCGATAGCGCCGGAGACGGTAAAGCCGGTCTCGGGATGTTTGTAGTCGATGCCCTTAAAGTTCTCTCGCCACACATCCATGCGCTCGTGTTGAAATGGCACCGCATCTATCCCATATTGCTCCATCAGAGGATGTGCGGTTTTGTCGGCGCGATGGATGTCGAACTCTTTTTTGAGGAGTGCATCGACAGCGCTATTGAGTGCAAATGGGAACCCAGGTGGGCGGGCGGTGCCGAGCTTATTATCAATGTAAAAACAGCGCGGGCATTCAGTGAAGAGATCGATTTTTGATCGGGAAAGGCGCCAGCGGGGCCCGCCATAATTCCAGTCCGGCTTGCGATCCGGTTTGTAGTATTCGCTCATCGCGAGATTATATCATTCGTCCTCCACGTGTCCGTGATACCAATGTTTGAACGCGTGCTCGATATACCAGAGCCCGAAAAAGATGAGGAGCGTAAGCGCCGCTGCAAAAATCGCGAGTGAATACATGCCGGTTGCTACAAGGACACCGAGCGCAGCGGAGACCCAGAGACCGGCGGCGGTCGTGATGCCATGAACGGAACTTCCCTGCACAAACATGAGTCCGGCACCAATAAAACCAACACCTTGCACTATCGCGGACATGACGCGCGTCGGGTCGAAATTCACATAGCCGAGGTAGTGCCCGCCGACAGTGATACCTGCGAGTGTGAAAAGACATGAACCGAGCGACACAAGCGCAAAAGTTCGCATTCCCGCCGACTGCTTTGCGACAAGCGCACGCTCAGTACCAACAACGAGCCCAAGCAGTGCCGAAAGAAACAGTTGGCCGAACATGACGACTTCGTTCATAGCATGAGTATACGGGCTCTTTGAGCTAGACGCGTGAATGAATCGCACGAGGTGTGAATTGCGATGCGACAGCCTCTGGAGAACACAAATATCGCGCCTCTTCTAGAATGGCAGGAATACGAGCAGGCTTGACCCCATACTCTTCGAGCACGTGTTTGGCCTGAACACTTTTGCAAAGAACGATATTGTTCTCCAAGAGTTGGCGCTTCTCCCCTTCGTGCAGCGTGGTGAGGGCAGTGAGCGGATGCACGCGCGCTTCTTCTATCATCTCGCGCAGACCGCGTCGTGTTGGATAATCCCAGCCCAACAGTGTCAAATTGGAGCATCTCGCGTAGCGGATCGCATTTCGAGTGAACCTCGTATTGGTGACGAGCCACCCCTCGTCGACGCGTGCCGATAACTCCGGTGCTCGGGCAAGGTCTTCAAAGCGCGCTTTCACATAGAGAGCGTCCTTAATATCCGTCTTCCCTCCCGCCTCATTGTGAAATTTAGCTTCAATGCCGATTCGGCGACCACTTTTTTCAGCAAGCACATCGACCTCATGCGGCGCACAGCGACCCGTCATGGCGACACCCGTCTGTGCCCTCCACCCGTGCGCACGCAATACTTCCGCGAGGAATTGTTCAAAAGGAAAACCCGATGGTCCCAGCGCGAAGAGAGCACGCTTAATGGAATATCGCGCAGCGACGGCTGGAGTACCCTCATCCCTTAAATATTCAAACGCATGCGCATAGATGTCTTCGGTGCGCATGCCCTCGCGAAGCTCTTTTTTTATACGCGCAGCAATGTGTTCTCGCGCAGCTGCGGAAGCACCCGCGTGTGCAAGCGATGCGTCGAGTTTGTGTGGGTCAAACGGCTCACGCTCTCCGTCTGCTTTTGTTATAAGAACATGTGACACAAGTGTAGTATAACGCGCTCGCGTAGCTCCACGACACAAACCTGTGAGTTACGCAATGATTCCCCCGCCGACGAGCGTATCGCCATCATAGAGAACGAGTGACTGTCCACGTGGTGCGAGATGAGGTTCTTCAAATATGACATGGTTGCCTTCTACGTGACACGGGACGGGCGTTTCTCGATAGCGTGCTTGTGCAGTAAGCGACTTTATGGATGTGTCGAGAATCCAATTCATATCGCGAAGGCTCACCTCGCGCACGAATGCTGGCTCGATCGATGGAGCGACGGTAATGGTATTGTGCGCAGCATCGACGGCGATGACATACAATGGCGTGCGTTCGGCAGATGCGTTGGAGACTCTGAATCCATGCCGTTTTCCGAGCGTGTAGAGGGCGGCGCCTTCGTGCTCTCCAATTTCGTCTCCCGACTGATTAAGTACGCGACCTTTCTCGAGCGGGAGGTATCGCGCAAGGAATTCATCCATCGAAACTTCACCAACAAAACAGAGTCCTTGGCTGTCGTGCTTCTGTGCGACAGGAAGCGAAAAGCGTTCTGCAAACGCACGCACTTCGGGCTTCGTGTATCCCCCGACAGGAAACAAGGTTTTCTTTAGGTCAATCTTTGTCAGCTGCCACAAAAAATAACTCTGGTCCTTGTTGGTATCCTTCCCGCGCATAAGGTGAACGCCATCAGTCTGGGCATAGTGACCCGTTGCGATCATGTTCGCCCCATTTGCGTGCGCCCACTCCTTGAACGCGCCAAACTTGATGTGGCGATTGCAGAGCACATCTGGGTTCGGCGTAACTCCACGTGCATAATTCTGGACAAGATCGTCGATCACCGCTTTTTTATACTCCTCAGATAGATCAATCTCTTTGAATGGAATTCGGAGGTGTGCGCACACACGCATCGCGTCCAACCGCTCTCGTTGCCATGGACACTCAATAAATTCCGGTCGCCAGATCTTGATGAATGCTCCAACGACACTGTGGCCGGCTTCTTTGAGCAACGCGGCTGAGACGGCAGAGTCGACGCCGCCGGAGAGACCTACATAAGTCGTCATACGCGTTATAGTCGTTCTAATCGTTCAAACCGTCAAATCGGACACGTTGCGAATGTCTTCAGCATATACAACGATTAAGCGTTTTACGTCCCTAAGTACAATGCTTTCTTCCGCAGATGCTCTTCGTAGGTCTTTGAATAATGCGTCGTGTAATTCCTGTCTGCGAGGTAAAAAAGGTACCCCTCGTCGATCGGATTTACAGCAGCCCTGAGGGCTTCGAGCGAGGGCGAGCCGATTGCTCCAGGTGGTAACCCCTTGTGCGCATACGTATTGTACGGGTCATCTTTGTTAACCAGATCAGCAGTCTTTAAATCAAACGTCGTCCGTCCAATGGAGTACAAAAAAGCTGCATCAACCTGAAGCGGCATGCCTTTATCGAGGCGACGCCATAACACACCCGCAATGCGACGACGGTCTTCATAATCAAACGCCTCCTTTTCAAGGATTGACGCCATTATGACGATGTCAGTAAGTGATTGCTCAGACTTTTCTATATCGCCCGCGAGTGACGCGATAGTAGAATCAAAATTTTGCCGCAAGGCATCAAATACAACTGTTTCGTTGGCGTTTGGCAAGAAAAAATACGTGTCGGGGAAAAGGAAACCTTCGTGCGGTTGAGCAAGCGCTATGAATGCATCTGCGTCAAACCGCTCAAGTTGGACGTCGAAGATTTTTGCCATTTCTTTCGTCGTTGCACCTTCGGCGATTCTGATACGCACGGGCTCGAGACCAAACGCGCCTGTCGTGATTGCTCGCGCAACCGCGAAAAGATCTTTTGGTTCTTTGAAGATGTAGTCTCCGGCGCGCACGCCCCTGTCGGCCCCGAGAAGCGTTGTAGCAAGAGAAAAGGCGATACCATCACGCACCACGCCCTGCTCTTTTAAAAGCTCTCCTATTTCGCGCGCAGAAGCGCCCTCAGGAACGGCGATCAACTTCCCTGTTGGAAAATAGTTCGGAGGCGCTATGTAAAACGTGTAGAGCGCAAGCGCTGATGCTCCGAGAAAACCAACGACAAACAACGACCGGCGGTTGGCGTGCTCACGCCAGTCGGTTGTCATGCGCTCCACAAAACGCACGCCGAACGCCTGTAATTTTTCGAGTGTCTTGAGAAGAGGTTGCATAGATTAGAGCGGAAGGTTCGGCGGCGGTTCGGCTTTTGATGATGGAATGCGCTGGAGACCCGGTGTTTGCACGGTGCGCGATGGTGGGTGCCAAAGTGTTGCGAGTGTTTCCACACTCGTGGTGTTCCACCACGCCTTCCAGGGTGCGTGAAAAACTTGCCGACGACGATACGCATCGAGATACCTATGTGTCTCATGCTCTTCACGAGTGCCGCGGAAGTCTTGCCAGGGCCAGTCAAAATCGTTGTGCGCGTGTTTGGGGCGAATATACACCTGCCAGATCGGGTTACCATACGGACGCCAGATCCAACGAATCGCACTGTATTCTCCACCACGTTTTTTACCACGCGGAGCCAAATAAATCATACGCATGCCGTAATCGAACGGCAACTTGCTCATGTGCCGCTCCATACCGCGAATAAGCTCGCTCTGTCGCCACGTCGGGCGTGGGAACCCAACCGCATCTTCATCCTCTTTATCACCCTCCAACTTCTCCAATTTAGTAGATGCACGCCTGATCTTTTCAACTTCCGCCGCTATCGTTTCTGCCCATTTATCTTTGCTGAAATGCCCCCGTATCACAATCTGAATCCATGCCTGCTCGTCTGGGTTAAGAGCGCTGAGCACTTCTAAAACTGACGAGAGCGGCTCAACCTTTAACTCCTCTTTCGGATCCTTGTCTAATTCAAAATCGACATAGGTTTTTATTGGGTAGGCATTGATGCTATCGCTATGGTAGCTGACCTTATAGCCTTCAGGGGCGTAATCGCCGACAAATGCCTCGTGTTCGTGATGATCGTAATGAAAACGTATCGAGTAATCTTCCACTTCTACAATCTCCACCTCTGGATACTGCGCATACATGTTGCTCTCGATCACGTTTTTCAGAATGTCTCTACTCGACCAAATATAAAAATGTATCTGGCCGCCAAACGATGCTATTTCAAAAGAAAAATAGGGCAAGACACCGCCGCCCCAATACTGATCAATGGGCGTCGTTGTACTCATGCGGATCCACAGATTCGTAAACACAAGCTCCATCGCGCGGGGTGATTTCGTGATCTCTTGCGGCATTTTCACTTCGAGCAATACAGGACGCGTGCGAGTGAAGATGAAGTTGGATTGCACATACCATATCCACGACATCCAAAAGCCGTATGCGAGTCCGACTGGTCCCGCAATCGGGAAGACCATGACAAGCCAACCAAACAGCAATTGTGGGAATTCGGGGAGGAGCGCCGTCGCCGCAAGAGGAAGAGGAAGAAAAAGTGCGCAGAGAAAAGTTCCTCGCGAAATACCATGACTACCTGCCCATTCAACCCATTCGTGTAGGGAGAGCCATTTCTGAATAAATCCGTGTTCGCCGTGTCCATGACCACCATGCCCACCAGAGATAAAGTCGTCTATAGCATGCGCTGTTTTATCGAACAGCGAATCAAGCAGCGATCCCTTTGGCGCTTCTTCACTCATTCATGCCATTGTAACACTACAAAAACAAGAGAGGCCGCCCTTTGGGCGGCCTCTGCTTTAAGATGTATTATCACTTACCGAGCAAGCGTGTAGCGACCATCCTGTGTGCGCTTGAAATCACTATGCTGGAGATTCACGACAATCGTTGCATCTTTCACGTAGCGCTCGCGCTTTACACGGTCAATGATTTCCTCACGAGAGAGTGCGCCGTCGCGAGAAAGCACTCCCTTAATGACCTCACGCACGACGCCAGGCGCATATCCCCATTCCTGCAAGGCGTAGAGGCCGCGACCAACGAGAATAAAGCGACCATCCTTAATGAGTTCGTTGTGCGTTGTAGCGGGGTGCGCACTTTTCTTGAAGAGATCACGAATTCCCTTTGCCACCTCCGTGAAGTGCATCGGTGAGCCATGACGCTTGAGGGTCAGATACGCGAAATCACGTGTATTCTTGATGCGCACATGTGGCGATTCCAGGCGCCCCCATTCGCCAAGCGGGTTTCTTCCGAGGCGCTTAGAAATTTGAAGGTAGCGGAGCATGGTCTCTGCCTCGCGAATCTTCACACCCGCTTCTTTCAAATGCTTAGCGAAGAGGTCGAGAAATTCATCCTCCGGAAGAAGTGCTGATGCGTCCACCGCGTCGTAGAGTTCCTGCAGTGCCGTTTCCACAGATTCGGCCAGTGCCTGATCGACAAACCAGCGACGACGGAAATCCGGCGTTTCGCGCTTGTCGGTAAAATGATGCCCGACGGTGAGAAGGAACAGTACATGATTGCGCTCCGTGTCGCTTTTCGGAAGCTCCGAGAGAATGGTGTGTTCGGCAAGAATACCGCCGAGAGCGGCAATCGTCTGCTTTATTTCCTCAAGAGTGCGTGCATGCTCAGTGTAGGCATCAGAATCACGGACGGCTGAAAGACCGCTCCCCTCGATCTGACGGATGCGCTCGCGGGTGATGCCGTATTCTTTGCCGATGGATTCGAGGGTTTTTCCCTCGCCACCTTGCAAGCCGAAGCGATCAACCAGAACCTTCCGGACGCGGTCGGGGAGGCCTCCGATAAGTTCCTTAGTGACGGATTTTGGTTGAAGCGATTGCATGGTCAAAATTGACTTGGACACCTTTGTATGATGTACCTTATATCAAGCGTATGCAGACCTGTCAACTGGTTCCCTTATCCCCATTCATATCACAGGCAACCCCCAAAAGCGAGGCTACGACGGTATGCGCGCCTCCCCGGCACTAATGCTAGAATCCTTCGATGACTCAGGTTCGCATCCCTCCGCAAGACATTGAAACCGAGCGCGCGCTCCTTGGCTCGCTCCTCATCAATCAAAGCGCCATCTACGAAGTAGCAGACGTCGTGCATATCGATTCATTTTATGCGGGCAAACATCGCACCGTGTATGACGCGATGGTGAGTCTCTATGGCAAAGGTGATCCTATCGACGTCGTCACGGTCGCAAGCAAGCTCGACGAGCGTAAGCAGCTGCAAGAAATCGGAGGACGTGCATACCTTTCGGAACTCGCGGGGGCGGCAGCTTCCCCCGGCTCGGCGCGTCACTACGCCGAAGTCGTGCAATCTAAATTTGTGCTCCGCTCTCTTCTCGACGCCGCCGCAAAAATCGGCGAGCTGGGCTTCCAGGAAGACCGCGAGGTAGAGCATGTCCTCGATGAGGCGCAGCAGGCCATTTTTGCCGTCACGAACGCCCCGATGCTCCAAAAATTCACCGCGATCAAAGAGGAGCTCTCCGAGGCATGGGAACGGCTTGAAAGCCTCCAGAAGCACACGGGTGCAATGCGCGGAGTCCCCACAGGCTTCCCCGCGCTCGATACTATGCTTTCTGGTTTCCAAAAATCAGACCTGATTATTCTTGCGGCACGACCATCTATTGGAAAGACAACGCTCGCACTCGATATTGCGCGCCAAAGCGCAACCAAATACAAAACACCTGTAGGTTTTTTCTCTCTTGAAATGAGTTCACAACAACTGGTAGACCGTATGCTTGCGGCACAGGCAGGGGTTAATTCGTGGCGACTGCGCACGGGAAAGATTTCCAAGGACGACGAGTTCGAACGTTTGCAAGATGGCATGGCGGAATTGAGTGAAGCGCCGATTTTTATTGACGATAAATCCTCGAGCACAGTACTCGCGATGCGTTCCGTCGCACGTCGCATGAAGATGGAAAAAGGACTCGGGCTCATCGTTATTGACTACCTCCAGCTCATTATTCCCTCAACACAGGGAGCGAACGTATCCACTGTTCAGCAGGTAACCGAAATCTCTCGCGCACTCAAGGGTATGGCGCGCGAACTCGACGTGCCGGTCTTGGCGCTCTCCCAGCTCTCGCGTGCAGTTGAACAACGCGGCGGCCGCCCTCGCCTTTCTGATCTTCGCGATTCCGGGTCGATTGAACAAGATGCCGACGTAGTTATGTTTATCCACCGCGAGGACATGTCGGGAAGCCGTACGGAGGGAGAGCGCACCAATGTGGCAGAAATTCTCATTGAGAAACACCGTAATGGTCCTGTAGGGAAGGTAGATCTTCTTTTTGATGACCAAACTACCACCTTCAAAAGCGTAGAAAAAGCTGATTTCGGCGATTTCACGCCAGAAGCAACCGTGGGTGACGAACAGCCGTTCTAGTATACTGAGCCCGTGGATCCTATTGAGAAGTTAACGGCTATTTTCCAGAAATTCCCCGGTATCGGGCCGCGGCAAGCGGGACGCTTTGTGCACTTTCTTCTCCGTTCCTCACCCGCGCTTCGCCGCGAGCTTTCCAGCCTCATTTCTGAGCTCGGAAGCGACGTTCATCAGTGCCCGCTTTGCCTTCGGTATCACACCGGGAAGAAAGGCACCTGCACCATATGCGGAGACTCTGGGCGTGACGCTTCACTCCTCGCCATCGTCGCGTCAGACGCCGACCTTGCGGCCCTCGAGCGTTCACACACCTATCACGGCCACTATTTTGTCCTCGGCGGACTTCTCTTACTCTCATCGGAACGGGTAAATGGGCTACACGTGAAAGAATTGCTCACCTCGCTGCCGAAACGCATCGAGAACGGACTCAAAGAAGTCATCCTCGCCTTTCCCGCAAACCCCGAGGGCGACGCAACGGCAATCCGCGTTCGCGAAGAATTGGCAGGTCTCGGAAATCCCTCACTCCGCATTTCCATGCTTGGCCGCGGCCTTTCAACGGGAAGCGAACTGGAGTATGCAGACCCCGAGACAATCAAAAACGCCCTCGAGGGGCGTCATTGATATTTAGAGCGAGGTGATCTTCACTTTCGTGAAGGGCTGTCGGTGACCCTTCTTTTTGTAGTAACGGGACTTCTGGCGGTACTTCATGACCACTTTCTTGTCTGCAAGGCCTTCACCAATGACCTCTCCGGTGACTTTTGCTCCTGACACATGTGGCGAACCGACCTTTGTTGCTTTTCCGTCATCGGTAAGAAGGACAGTATCAAAAACCACCTTTTCACCCTTGCCGGCTGCGAGCTTCTCAACAGTGACAACATCCCCCTCCTTTACGAGGTACTGCTTGCCGCCGGTTGCGATAATTGCGAGATTCATGCGCGAGACTATACACGGATTACTCCTCTTCGGCAAGTGCGGGCTTCTCTAGAGAGAGCGGCTCAACGCCCGCCTTCGTGCCCGCTATCCGATAGACATCCTTGTCCACCTTGGCCAACTCTTTGTAGCCATTATTGTAGTGCGAGATAGTTGTCCCGAGCGAAGCGCCAATTTTCCCATAGAATTCATGTGTTTTTGTGATGTGTTTGACCAACTCCCCGACCCGCTTCTGAATCTCCTCGGCGCGCTTCTCAATTTCGAGCGCCTTCAGACCCTGGAGAACGGTCTGGAGGTAGGCCAAGAACGACGTTGGCGATACGATGATGACTTTATACTTTGACGCTGCGCGTTGAATGAGATTCTCATCATCTCCGCCGCCAACCTGATTTGTGAGCAAGTCATAGTAGATTCCCTCGCTCGGAATAAACATGAAAGCAAAATCCATCGTACCCTCTTCTGGGCGAATATATTTTGCTGTTTCCTGGATACGCAATTTGAGATCGTTCACAAAGGTCTTTTCAAGCGCCGTGCGCTCCGACGAGCCCTGTGGCGCGCTCACAAAACGGTTGTAGTTCTCAAGAGAAAATTTGGAATCCACGGGGACGAGCCGCTCATTCACAAACACAGCAGCGTCCACAATTTCTCCATTCTTAAAGGGATACTGGATCTTGTACATCCCGGGCGGGAGTACATTTTTTAGCACCGTTTCCAAGTAATATTCTCCCAAGACACCACGCTGTTTCGGGTTCTTAAGGATGTCTTGTAAGGACTGCAACTGCTCGGCAAACGTTTGCGTCTGCCGCCCAATCTCCTTCACCGAGGTGATCTCCTGCGTGATTTCCTTTATGAGTTTTGAGGATTCTCCGAGCTGTGCCCGCACCGTCTCGTGCATTTCTTTCGTTGACGCATGCATGCGCGTATCAAGCGAGCGTTCCAGTTTTTCCATTTGGTTTTGCAGGAGCATCAAGCCTTGCGTGTCATCCTTTGATTGCGAACGGAAAAAAAGTGCGGCCAAAAGCGCAAGAATGACGACAAGTAATGCTACGACAACCCACTCCATCTTTACATTGTATCGCGTGTATACAGCATTGACACATGTCAACCGCGCAGGTAGCATTTGCGCAGGTTCGTTTCCGGCGCCTCCCCCGTCGCCGGTGGCTCGGGAATACTCCCCAGCCTAAGAGGTCGTGCGCACCGCCCCCCCCAGCGCACGACCTCTTTTATTTGCGCACAATTCAGTTACACTTCTCGATATGCTACTCGAAACCATAAAAAGCAACATGAAAGAGGCTATGCGTGCGAAGGACGATGTGCGCCTGCAAACACTGCGCGGCGCGCTCGCTGCATTCACGAATGAACTTGTCGCAAAAGGTAAAAAGCCGACCGATGAACTCACCGAGACTGATATACAAACCGTGCTAAAGCGTCTGGCCAAGCAACGCAAAGATTCTATCGAACAATTCACCAAAGGCGGACGCACGGAGCTCGCTGATAAGGAAGCGAAAGAGCTTGTCATTCTCGAAGCATACTTACCTCAAATGGCTAGTCGCGAGGAAATACTCAAAATTGCTGAGGCAAAGAAACTAGAAACAGGCGCTGACGCAGCCGGCAAAGGTAAACTTATGGGCATGGTAATGAAAGAGCTTGGAGGAAATGCCGACGGCAGTCTCGTTAAAGAAGTCGTGGAATCGCTTTTTGCGTAATCGTTTTCTAATCAATAGCTTGTGAACACTGGGTGAGTAATTGCAGCGGCGTTCTCAGCTGCAACCCAAAATGATGTCGCTTCTCATTGTAGTGCTTCAGATACGTAGGTAAGGCACGATTGATGGTAGTGAGATCAACCGGCAGTCCATCAAGCAGCTCCTCTCGGAGTGTTCGGTTGAACCGTTCCACATGTGCATTGTCGTTACTTTGTCTCACACGGGAGTGTCGATGACGTATCTGCACTCGCTCGGTGAAGTGGGTACTCCACTCGCTGCCGTTGTCGGTCTGAATACACTCAAACAAGAATGGAGCAGCTACCTGAGATCTCTTCACGAACAGAAGTCCCGTCCGTGTATTCGCCCGTCTCGAGCACCACGCATACGCCCAGCGTGAGTGCACATCAATCAGCGTGAACACATACAAGACAGTCTTTCCGTGTACGGCAAGATGCACCGTATCAGCCTGCGCCAGAGCGCCAGGATGGTCAGCGAAGGGACGAGGCGAGGGTGCGTGATATCGCTTCCAAGGAGACCGTTTCTTCAAGAGTCCATGTCGATCAAGGGTACGCTTCACCGAGGGAAGAGAGACCGCAACACCGTCTTCACCGAGTGCACGATGGACGACTTCCGCAGAGCGTTTGAGCGCCAGTCGCTTTGCAACGATTGTCCGAACCAAAGTATGTGGCAACTGATGCGGATGTGACCGTGGCTTCGACGAGAGTGTGAGAATCGGTCGGATACCATATCGATCAAGCTTCTGTTTCCACAGACTCACCGCACCAATCGAGAATCCGAAGTGTCGGGCTGCTTTCCGAACACCATGTTTCTTTGCAAACAATGCCACGTCCCGACGAATACGGGGTATCTTAGGGTTAGTTGTGTACATGCCTCAAAGAATACGTGAGGTGTTCACGAGCTATTGAACCATTACGCGTAATTTGACATCATTAATTTGCCGTGTTACAAAGCGTTCCAGTTATGTATGTATCGTGTGCATGCGTTTTGCTAGGAGGCACACATGACCTTCACGTTCTCACCGAAAGTACTACGCGTTGACTGCGCCGAAGTGGAAGTACTCTTGCCGGTTTCCGGCACAGCGATCACCTTCCGCTGCGGGTCGCGCGATCTGCCAATCGCCGCGAACCTTGTCCAGGTTACCTGCATGCAGAACAAATGCGTGCTGTGGGAGCCGATAGACGTTTCGCGTGGGCAATGGCTTTCCGCGCGTTCTGTCGGAGCACATGCAATCGCGGAACATCGGCGCGAGTACGCCGAGCGAGCAAAAAAACGACTCCTACCGTTTCAGTTCTCGTTCCGATTTCAGTGAAGAGTATGGGCGCGGTTGTATAAGTCCGCTCCTTGTTCATTATGTGAATAACTCGTTTCTCGCTCTTGTCATATCGAAAAACGGGGGTAGGATACGCGAATCCCTGGAAACAAAGGAGATTGATAGATGATCGACGTGTTTACGAGCGCCCGCCTACTTGTGTTGAAGGCACAAGCTGCGGGAAATGTAGCCAAAGATTCTCTCGTGGGCGAAATCGGTCCCGAAGAAGATTCAATCGGCGGTCTTCTTGCCGATGACGAAAGCTCGAAGGACGAGCGATCGCCCAAGGAGGACGACTAACGATGGGGCGCTCGCGCAGACGAGCGCCCCTTCCCTTTACAATGTCCGGGCGGCTCGACGAGCCATCACAATTGACACCACAGACGCAACGCCGGCGAGAGCGAGTGTTAGAGCAAGCGCGCCCATCCCTGAAAGGGGGATGAGTATCATACACACGAGACAGGAAAATATGCGTCCAATATGAAGCGCCATTTCTTTAAGAGCAGTGTATTCATCTATAAAATGACCGCTATCAGCAGCTTGTTCCCCTGCACTTTCGTCTACGCCAAAGCGCTTGGGGGAAATGGTCGTATGAGCAAACACGTTTGCTGCGAGAATTGCTGCAGGTGCGGGTGCGGCAAGGCGTGCGACCCATGCGCCAAGCACAAGGAGAGAAAAGAGTGTCTCTGACCGTTCCGCTCGCAAACGCTTGAGAACGCGCTGTATGTGACTCCTCAACAAGTACGTGAACAGTAATGAAAGTGAAAAAATGAGGCCAAACAAAAACCAATCCGCCCGTACGATGATGAATATGACGAGGGGCCACACGAAGAGAAGCGCAGCGCCCTGGATACCGTCAAGAATTCCGCTCATGAGGATGGAGCGATGCCTCGGTTCGAAAAGCGCTCCTACCGTTTCTGTAACACTCCATTCAAATGCTTCAACGCGCTCCGGGACACGGATGAGGGAAACGAGCGCTATGAGCGCACATATCGCAGCCCCGATGAATACTAACGAGCCCGCACCGGGAGTCGTGATAAGGACTCCCGAGACCAACGGCACGCCCATCAGAGCGAGCTCAGGTATCTGGACGCGTTCTGCAGCGGGTATAACACTCTCATACGGGATCCAATATAGTGCCCGCTGCAGCGCGGTGAAAACGACAAAGAGCGAAAGCAACGTGAAGAATGTAAAAGGAACTCCCGGGATAAACATGAGCGCAACTATGACAGCAACAAAAATCGCGCACAGGGTGCCAAATGCGAGCGCACGGCGCACACCAAACCGGAGCGCTGGAGCTGTAAGAGGCGTGAGAAAAAAAGCTAGCACTTGCGCTGATGTATACAGGATGAGCACTGAAAAAAGTGCGTGCTCAAAACCGTATGAAAAAAGGAACACTTGAAAAATGAGCAGCCACGCAAAAATTGAAGTTCCCTGAGCGCCGCGCATGAACATGCGATGGGTGCGAAGCGCACGCGCTCCATCGGGAGTCGCGAGTAATCCCATACACATCAGTTACGACGTTTTCCGAAAAAGCATAGTGTAGGCGAGCGGGAAGACCACAATGAGCGCATATCCGGCCCACACGCTCCATGAGGTATAAAGAGCCCATCCTGAGAACGGAACGAGATACACCATATCAAGGCCAATAGCTACAGCGGCCCACACGAGCGCGTGACCCACGAGATCTTTCGTATCAGAAAAATGCATCGCGCGAGCGGCAATAATAGTGACAAGGGCAAGAATGAAAAGACGCGCGAGCAGAGACACTATGCCAAGTGAAAGACCATAAATCACCATACCTGACCACGCAAGATACATGACCGCATATATAACTACTCCCCAACCAAGCGCTCGCCAGATGTGCATACAGTAAGTATACGCGAAAAGTGTTCAACCATTCCTTACTTATGTGGATAGCACAAACCCGCCACGAGGGCGGGTTTGTGCGGGATGCAAAAGCCGGAGTTACCAGCTATTGCGTCGGTTGCCACCACCCCAGTCGCCACCACCACCTCCGCGGAAATCGCGGCGTGGTCGTTCTTCCATAGGGCGCGCTTCGTTCACGGTGAGAGAACGTCCACCGAAGTCCTTGCCATTCCACATGTCAATTGCCTTCTGTGCATCCTCGTCATTCGCGAACTCAACAAAGCCAAAACCTTTCGAGCGGCCAGTCATCTTGTCCATGATGATGATGGCCGACGAAACGTCTCCAGCCTGGGCAAAAGCATCCTTCAGCTCGTTATCCGTAGTTGAATACGGAAGACCGCCGACATAGAGTTTCTTTGCCATGTATCGTCGCTTGTTTTTATATCAAATGTAACCCGACCTTCTCCACAACCCCTGCGACGGCTACTGCCCTGCACCGGATGGAAAAACGTACATTCCCCGGCAGTATAGGATGAAATGCCAAAAGAGCAAGGAAAGGAGGTGTACATATGTGATGCTTGCTTTTAAAAGTAAATCATGTTGTGATTGTATTCGGTCAACCAAAAGGAGGCTCCCATGGCCAGGCGGACCAAGGACGATCTTATAAATGAAATTGTCGAGGCGCTCGCAAAGATCCGCGAAACGCTGACAGAAGAAGAGGAGGGAGTCTGGGATGAAGCCGTGACTGAAGCTGCCTCCGACGAAGTCGACGGAGGTCTTGTCCGCCCGGACAGGCATCCTTATGACGACTGACCTCCCCTCTTTAGACCGGCGCGCATGCGCCGGTATTGTTTGTGGGTCACAAATATTTTACTAACTGTGGAGATTGTACCGCAGAGTTCGAAGGAATTTTCAGATGCCTCCGATCTGATGCGTACGCGCGGAGCGCGTGCTGGCTTTGACCCAACGAGGTACGCTTCTACTGCGCTGAAGCACCGCCCGCCGCGGTAAGCGGAGGCAACCCCAGGGATCCGCTTCTTGCATTCCTGATTCGGCGGGGTGAATTCAAAATGCATTTTCAATAAAGAAAGGTGAATCCGTGGGGTTCTGCCTTTGAGGCAGGGGGGGGGGCGAGGATGCAAAAAGAACAAATCGCCTCAAGTCTCAAGAAATGAGGCGATTTGACAGATGATTTATAATTTTCTTGTGTACCGTCCCTCCAAGAGGTCCATGATGCCCTTGTATTCGAGTGAATATACCGAGCGCAAGAACAAACTGACCTCCGAAAAGCGGACGCTGGACGCTGGAGGAGGAATTGAGAGATTTTGAACGAAAAGGCACGCAATGGCTCGAACTCATGCGTAATTGGATTTTAGAGGCCAATCAAGCCAAAAAATTGTCGCAGGGAGACAATTTTGACGAAATGCGAAATTTCCTTCAAGGCATCGGCTCGAACCGCCGCATAGCGACGGGGATTCTCATGGGGGAATTCAAAATGCCGTGGCATTTCCTTGCGGAAATGCCCGTCCATGCGCGCGGCCCTGCCGCGCGCGGGTTGCGTTCTTCGTCAAATCAAATTTAGTGGACCGTACCGGGATCGAACCGGTTGCCTCATCCATGCCATGGATGCGCTCTACCAAGTGAGCTAACGGCCCGCGGCGATATTTTACATCACCTCAATAAGCGTTTCCATGCTGGGTGGGGACGAAAGACATTGAGAGAGTTGAGGTGTCTGCGACCAACCACACTTTCCATCAGCTTGCGGTTCGCACGAGGCCTCTTTGTAGCATGTATATTCCGCACGGTATTCGCACGTCGTCACGACATTCGCCGCCTCATCGGCAGAAACGCAGAGCTGACCCGAGCATCCAGCGATCGCACACCCATTGGATGTAATACCCCCTTCCGATGGAAGAGGCGCGACAATCTCTTCAACGAATAAGCGTCCATCGGCGCCGCGGCATTGGCGCGGATACGATTCCATGACCGGATTCCCTGCTGCTGCACATTCCTCAAAATTGCTGATGACGGGTTCCGGCATTGATGGTTGCATCTTCGGAGCAACAGCATAGACCCACATTGCGAGGACGACGAAAATTCCCGCGACAAGAAGGAGACCGAGCGCCTTCAGAAGCTGCATAGGCTGAGTATACAACACCGAAGCATCCATCAGTTCATCATCCAAAGCGTGTAGTTCAGAAACGATGCAAATGACACCCACGCAATATAAGGAACGAGGAGGATGCCGAGCCAGATTTTTACCTTACCGAACTCATACATAGTTTTCGCAATCGAGAGCGACATGAGGCCGATGACGACGAGCGCGAGACCGAGGTTTTGCGCCCCAAAGAAGATCGGCGACCAGATGGCGTTCAGAAAAAGCTGTGTCCAATACCAATTCATGCCACGGGAAGCATGTGTCTTGTTGAAACGCTCCTCCCAGACGAAGAACGCCGCGACACCCATAAGCGTGTAGAGCGTCGTCCACACCGGGCCAAATACCCAATTCGGCGGTGCGAACGATGGTTTCGCTAGGGAGGCGTACCACGTCGGAATCGCATCAAACGTAAAAATGGTACCAATTAATCCGGCAGCCTGGGCGATCAAGACGAATACGACAAGGTACATCAACCGACGACAATTCCAGTGGTTCATGCGGATAGTATACGTTATACTCACGCGACATTGAGCGGGCTGTAGTATACCGGTAGTACGCGTCCATGGGGTGGATGTAGACCGAGTTCGATTCTCGGCAGCCCGAACGAGCTGTATGATTTTTTTGAAATATATGGTCAAGCACGCTAGATTTGTTTCCGGAGAATTCATCCAGACGAAAGAAACCCGTCATGTTTGCAGATCTAGCAGTGTACAAGCTGTCTTTCTTCTTGGTCACTAGCATTTTCGGCGGTGCCTCCCTTAACCAGCCAGTAAAGTTATTGATTGCCAAATCGTCAGTCCCTGTTTGGTCAGATGGACAGGAGCAAAATCTGACCGGCTGCGTACTAAACTACGCGAAGGTGATGGCTACTCTTCAGCGACGTTACGGTATAACTGACGTTCATGCGACATGCCAATTGTATGTGCCCGATTACTCTCCGACTTTCAATGACCGGGTAAAAGTCCATTGGGGACCAGCACATAAAGCATACTCATACGAAGCTGTTATAGCCTCACTTATCTTCAAGATAAGGAACAGATTGCGACAAAAGTTTTGGCCCTAGGAAGATATCGAGAGCCCCGCAGAAAGTGCGGGGCTCATTTCTTAGCAAAGATTGGTCTTACCATCCAAATAACTTCCCCACATCTTCCGGCTGCTCTCGTTTACGGGCGAGCTTTATTTCGCCATTACCCGCAATGAGCTTGGCAGGAGACGAAAGAAGACAATGATGCGAAGCTAGCGGATCTTGGTACGCTCCAGTATCGAGTATTGCGACATACAGCTCCTCAACGCTGCTGAGAGAAGGTAGCAAGATATGAGTTCCACCTGCTGTGTATTTATCGTCACTGTCGCACGAAGAACCGGCAAGCCATGTTTTTACAAATTTTCGCGCATGTAATGCATTCACAGGCACCACATGCCATTTCTGATGAATGGCCCATGAATCAATCAGGTCGTTCATGAAGGAGCCGTCAATAACGTACCAAAGCTTGTCGCTCTTTGTTTCGATTGTTTTTTCTGCGAGAATTTTGTATATGGTCATTTGAGCAGGTGCGGCGACATAGCGCCCCCACTCAACAATGAGGTTCGGATGTCGGAGTCCAAGTTTGTCGGAGTGCGCTTTTGCTGTTTTCACGATTCTCTGGATCAAGCTCTTTCCAACATAGAGTCGCTTTTTTTCATAGGGAACAGCTGCTCCTCCACCAATGTCTAACGTATCGAGTCCTGGATTTTTCTCCTTTAGTTTCTGGAAGAGCTTGAGCGCGCGCTTCAGCGGCTTTACGAAGCTCTCAACGGATTCCATCTGACTCGAGATATGGTAGTGAAGAATCGTAAGATTGCGCACCTTGCCGAGCCTGAGAAGCTCCTCTTCAGTAAAACCAAAACGGTTGAATTTCTTGTCCCAGTGGCTCTTTATTTTCACGTTAAGATTCACACGAATACCCACAGGACCGTCGAATTTTCTCATGCGTTCAAGCTCCACATAATCCTCGATAATTGGCACGATATTCAGACCTTTGCCGCGCAATTCCTCGATCAACTCCATATAATTAGGCGTCTTTGGCCCGTTGCAAGTGACGCGAATCTTTGCGTTAAAACGCTCACTCTCGATCATCTTCTTTACAAGATACAGTTCATTCCGGCTCGAGACATCCAGATTTGCCCCTTCGGCAACAGCCGGGAGCACATACTCTTTATTCTGATTCACCTTCATTGGGTAGTGATAATAGAAACGGCCGCGATACCCAAGAATTTTGATATAGGCATTAAATGTTTCTATGAGATCACGCACACGATTCTCGATGATGGTTGGGAATACGATTTCGGTCGAAGTTCCGTATTTTTTGACTATGTTGAAGATGTTGTATTGGTAGTTCCCTTCGCGCACCACAAGCTCGCCATCGGGCGAGATGTCAAAATGTGCAGTATTAAATTCCTCGACCCCAAGTTTCCAGAATTTCTTGTGTCCGTTTTTTCGTTTTGTTGCTATAAGCCGTTGGTCTATTTTGAATTATACGTACAAGAAGCCTTGCGGTCACAGATATTTTTCTCGTCGTCACTCGAAAAATTCCGCGACCCCGCCTCGCGGTTCCGCCCGCTGGCGGAACATCGCTCCGGCTTGCACCGCGCGCTCAAACTGCTGAAGGGCAGTTTTCGCGTCGGCGGTGCACCTTTCAGGATTTGAACCTGAGGCCTTTCGAATGTGAATCGAACGCTCTAACCAACTGAGCTAAAGGTGCGTCGGGTGATTATGCAACCAAAGACGAATTCGTACAATCTACTTCACCCCCACAATCTTATACTTCTGCGCACCTTTTGGCGTTTCAAACGTAAATGCATCCCCCTTCTTTTTGCCCATAAGGGCGGAGCCGAGCGGTGAGAGGTGGGAAATTTTTTTTTCCTGCATATTGGCTTCGGCACTCCCCACAATCTCGTAAGTGTGCTCCTCTTTCTCCCCCACCTTCTGAATAACCACCTGCGAGCCAAGGGAAACGGTCGATCCCTTCGTGTGTTCGATGATGCGTGCGCGGGAGAGCTCTGTCTCCACGGCGCGAATACGATCCTCTGTAGCAGCCTGAAGATTTCGCGCTTCCTCGTATTCAGCATTTTCGGAAAGGTCGCCAAGCGAGCGCGCGTATTCAAGCTGCTCCGCAATCTCGCGGCGACGTACGGTCTTTAAATGTTCGAGCTCTTCGGAGAGCTCGTCGAATTTCTCTTGCGAGAGATAGGTGTTTTGGTCGGCGATCATATGATGCGTCGAGTACGGGGGTATTGTACCCTGTCCGTTCAGAAACAACAAGCTATTCCAGATATTCCGGCTTGTTGTTTCTTAACCAGAGGAAAAAGGGATTCATGGACGGTGAAGCACCGGAAAGGGTGCCAGCTGGAGCACGTTCGAGAACGACAGCAAAAGCGTAGCGTGGTTTCTCATACGGCCAGAAGCCAATGACCCACGAGTTCATGTACTCATTTTTGGCACCCACCTGCGCAGTACCCGTTTTCCCGGCAAGCGATATTCCAGGAATGTTGAGTGCTGCTGCGGTTCCCCCCTCTAACACGGCAGCGCGCATGCCTTCACGTGCAACTTGGAGATACTCGTCTTGAATGCCTATCGACTTCCCTTCCGGCTCTGCATCGAAAACGATGTGCGGCGTGAGTAGTGTTCCGCCATTCGCGAGCGCCGCCACATATCGAACCACTTGAAGCGGCGTGACTTGGAATCCGTATTGACCAATTGCAGTATTGTATGTATCGCCAAGCCGCCAATCTTCCTCAAACACTTCCCGCTTCCACTCCGGCGTCGGGATAGTTCCTGCGAGCCCACCGGGAAGCGCAAATTCTGCAATCTCACCAAAACCAAAACGCTTTGCGTATTCATCAATACGCGCAATTCCTAAGCCGCGCTGATCTTCAAACCCGCCGCCGATCGCGTAAAAATAGACGTCTGAGGAAACGGCGATTGCGCGACGCATGTCTGTCCATCCATGCGCGCGCCAGTCTTTAAAGACAGAGGGCTTTGAGGGTATGTAGGGATTTGGGATCGAAATGGAGCCGTTCGAAAAGATTTGTTTCTGTGGGCTAATCAGATTTTCTTGAAGCGCTGCAGCAGCGAACATGGGCTTCACGATGGAGCCGGGCGCATACAAGCCCGCGACAGCGCGGTTCAAGAGCGGCGTCGAGGAGTCGTTGTTCGCCGCAGAAACCACATTACTATCGCCTTCCGCAAATGCCTCAGTGTCATATTCAGGCACACTCACGAGAGCCAAGAGTTCTCCCGTGCGAACATCCATAATAGCGCCCGCGGCACCGCGAAACTTATTTGCCGCACTATGCTCGGCGAGGCGCCGAGCAAAAGCATCTTGTACCTCGGCATCAATCGAGAGCTTAAGTTCTCCCCCTTCGCGCGGCGGATCAACTATGTCGGTGCGCACAAGTCCTCCGCGTGCGTCTGTCTCGTGCATGACACTGCCATTCTCCCCTGCGAGAACGTGATTAAATGCAGCCTCAACACCCGCGATGCCCTCATGCTCCTCGTTCCACCATCTTCCCGAAGCATCTGCTTTGGGGTAACGCACAAAACCGAGAATGTGTGAAAAGCCCGCGAGATCAATATGCCGCCGACGCGGAAATGGCAGTGTCGTTGTTGCATTGGGATCGGTTTCGAGTTCATTCCAGGCAAGTGCCGTGCCGTTCCTGTCGCTAATGATTCCCCGCGGCGCAAAGATGACAGAGCGTTCGAGGCGATTGTTACGAGAAATATCAGCATACGAAGCCCCTTCAACAACCTGCAGACGAAAGGCCTGCCCGGCAAACACCAAGAGTGCCAAACTGCACACAACACCAATCATGGTTATCGCGCGCGATGAAATTGGGCGCTCAACCCTGCCTTCTAGCGCTTCTTCGTCGAGGCGTGGAAGGTTGGTTGAATCAATGAAGATGTCCTCCGGAGCGATCTCGGCGGACATTCGTCTTTTTCGAGAGAAAAAGCGCATACCTGCACTATACCAAAGTGGCTATCGTGGTAACGTGGGACCCACGAGAAGCTCCCGCCGGACCGGCTCGAAGAGGATGAGGAGTGCAAAAGCCGTCATGGTGGCAAGCGGCAACCCGTACAGTGAAAAAGAGAAGGTAGAATGCCACATAAAATCCAGCGCCACTCCGATCGGTACGACCTCCCATGCTCTAAAGCGGGCACAGAGCGCAAGTGCGATGAGGAGCGTCATCCACCACGGAAAAAAGAGAGCGGAAACGGCGCAGAGAGAAGAAAGAATGAGACGCGTTTTATTGAACAACATAGACAAAACGGAGCGTATCGAGATTAGTTGGTGTACGAATGAAGAGCGTTGCGGCTGCACTCGACGATGCAGAGTCAAGTTCCATAACGAGACCAGCTGGCCGACTTTCTAGGTGTGGGATGGTCACGACATCGCCAACGCGAAGCGGAGCTTCTCGCGGAGCCTCCCCGCGTGCGTTTCCACCGCCGCGTCCTTTGAGGAGAATGGGAACATCGTTGATTGCCGCCTCGATCTCCTTGCCGGGAGCAAAAAGTGACTCCACGGTTGCAGTACGATCTTGCACAGAAATAACCGTGCCGAGCACAAAGCCACCGGGTGTGAGCACAACCGCACCTTCCCTGAGGCCATAGCGCGCTCCGGCACCGATCACAAATGTGCCATAAGGAGACGTGGCAAACGATGAGAGCACCGCAGCGCTCAGCCCCGTCTCTTCTTCGGCAGTGAGCTGCGCGAGCGCGCGGAGTTCTTCATTTTCGACACGAAGTGCGGTAGCGCGAGTGTCTTCCTCGGCGCGCCGCGCAAGCGCATCGTGCAACTCTTCATTTTCAGCAATGAGGGCTGCACGAGTTGCAAAACCATGTGCACTCGGCAATGCGTTCACAACGCTCGCAAGAGACGCCGAGGCAAGACCGCCCGCCTCACGGATCGATGAACGAAGCGTGCCCTGCGTCACATAATCCGCTCCGAAGACACCGAGTGCAAAAAGAGCAAGTACGAGAAACACGCGCATTGCGGATGAATCGCGCGGAACCCCTCTCGCGTATGTTGGTCGGCGTGGCTGCATAGCTTATTCAGAAGGCACGAGCTCGTCTTCGTTCGTAAGCAACGTGTCGCGGAAGCGCTCCATGTCGTCCAGAACGAGTGCTGTACCGCGAACAACAGCCGTAAGAGGATCGGATGCAACAATTACAGGTACGCCAAGTGCTGCGATCAGATACTCCGGAAGCCCGCGAATGTGCGCACCACCGCCCGCAAGATAGATGCCGCGTTGCATGATGTCGGCAAGCAATTCCGGTGGTGTGGATTCAAGCACATCTTTCACTTGTTCCACTAAATCGTCGATTGAATGCCCAATAGCCGTGCGCACATCCTGATCCGAAACGACAATCTCGCGCGGGAGCCCGCTCACGAGATCGCGTCCGCGCGCAGTGAAAGAAATGGGCGTGCCTCGTAGAATCGTCGCCGCGGCGATTTTGATATCCTCGGCGGTTTTGTCGCCGATCAAGAGCTTATGCTCGTTTCTTAGGTGACCAATGATGTCTTGGTTGAATTTGTCGCCCGCGATGCGGATATTTCGCGCGTTCACGAGTCCCCCGAGTGCAACGACACCAACGTCCGTCGTCCCGCCACCAATATCAATCACCATACTCCCTGTTGGCTCGTGCACAGGAAGTTCAATGCCGATCGCTGCAGCCATCGGCTCTTCCACAATATGCACTTCGCGCGCGCCTGCGGCGCGCGCCGCATCCCGCACCGCCCGCACTTCCACCGAGGTGATCCCTGATGGCACCCCCACAACCACGCGCGGCCCGAGGAGCTTGGTGTGCCCCGCTTGTGCTTTGCCAATGAGATAGCCGAGCATTTCGCTCGTAATCTCGAAGTCCGATATCACGCCGTCCACAACGGGCTGCACCGCGACGATGTGCGGCGGTGTGCGCCCGAGCATATTTTTCGCCTCCTGCCCCACCGCAACCACCTGTCCTGTTTTCTGATTAAACGCGACGAGTGACGGCTCATTAATCACGATGCCGCGCCCTTTTACGTGCACAAGCGTGTTCGCCGTCCCTAAATCAATGCCGATGTCATTCGAGAAAAGCCCGAGTATTTTTTCCTTCCAGCGCCTGAGGGTGTTCATGGTGATTATGCGTCATGCAGTATGTCGATAATGTCGCTCTCCGCGACCAGGGTTCCCTTACCCTCGCCTCGTTTAGTGAGTTCGAATCCTCCAGCCGAGATCGTTTTTTCTGAAATAACCAGCCTGAGGGGAATGCCGATGAGATCGGCGTCGGCAAATTTCTCGCCTGCGCGAAGATCGCGATCATCGTATAACACCTCGATATCACTCTCGCGAAACATCTCATACACGCGATCTGCTTCTTTTTGCACATCCGCATTCCCACTCGTGATGGAAACAAGATGTACCTGGTACGGCGCAACCTCCTTCGGCCAGATAATACCTTTGTCGTCGGCAAAGATTTCGACGATGGCACCCATAAGGCGCGTAATGCCAATGCCATATGAGCCGAGATGTACCGGTGTCTTGTTCCCGGCCTCATTCGTGAAATACAGACCGAGTTGTTCGGACTTCATCCCGCCGAAGTCGAAGATATTTCCGGTCTCGATTGATTTCACTTCCTCGAGCTCATCGCGCGTAATCTCGAGCTTCTTGAGCACGTCATCTCGCAAGACTTCCTGGTTCACGGCAATTTTCTTCCCGCGATGCAAATAAACAACATCTTCGCCAACATCCGAGAGCGTTTGGAATTCGTGCGAAAATTCAGTAAACGCACCACCCGAAGCGAAAGTCAGGAACGTACGATCTCCCAAACCGACACGCTCGAAGACGCGCAGATAAGCCTGAATTGTCGCGTCGTAGAATTTCTTGTGCTCTTCCGGATCCTTCGTGTAGGAATACATGTCTTTCATTACGAACTCACGACCGCGCATGATCCCACTTTTCGCGCGTAATTCATTTCGCATCTTCGTTTGGAATTGGTAGACGTATGCTGGCAGATCGCGATAACTCGATACGAAGCTTGTCATCATCTCGGTGATAGGCTCTTCATGCGACCAACCGAAACCAATTTCTCCACCGCTCTTGAGTTCTGATTTAAACCAGACGTCGACTTTTTCGTCATCCCAACGGCCAGTCTTCTCCCACAGCTCTTTGCGCTGCAGAGCTGTCATGATAATTTCCTGACCGCCGATCTTATTCATCTCCTCGCGCACGATTTGTTTTATCTTCTCAACGACACGCAATCCAAGCGGCAAATACGCGTAGACGCCAGCCATTTCTTTGTGCACATAACCTGCGCGAATCAAAAGCTGTGCATTCTTAGCCACCTCGTCCTTCGGGGCTTCTTTACGTGTGCGGGTGAAGAGCTGTGATTGCCTCATTAACGGCTATTCTACGCGGGATTACGTATTCACCAAACTTGACATTCCAGATTTTACCTTTACGATGTTCACAGTAATGTGCGCCCTGAACCTGAAGAGGAAAGGAACGAACATGAGCACAACCAAATGGAGACTCAAGGGCTACGATACGTTTGAGGGCGAATACTACGATCTCGACGGCCAGTACGAGAACGAGCAAGAGGCTCAGGAAGCCGCACGGAGGCGCCTCAGCGAACTCGAAGTAACCCAGCCAAGTTCAAGTTCTGGGGGGGCAACACTTCGGCGGAATTCAGGACCGAGTGTATATTGAAGGTCCCCAAGGGCAGTGGTACAGGGCCTGATTCAGGGCCTGATTCGAACTTTGGAGATGGCAAGGTCTGACCTTGCCATTTTTCTTTTACGAGAGGAGGCGGGCGATGTCGTTGTAGGTCACGGCAAGCATAAGAACGACAATAAGAAGAATGCCTGCGGTGTTGAAGATGTTCACGACGAAGTGTGGCGGTGGGCGACGGATGACGGCCTCAAGACCGAGCAAAAAGAGTCGCCCGCCGTCGAGAGCGGGAATTGGCACGAGATTGATAATCGCGAGATTTACTGAAATGAACGCGGCGAGCGCCAAGACCTGCCCCACGCCGTGGCGTGAGGCATTGCCCACGTAATCAAAAAGCCCGACCGGCCCGACGATTTCTTTTATATTCGGCTGCCCACCCGCGGCGTCGCGTGCGAGTTTCCACAAACCACGTGCCGTTTCTTTAAATGCAACAAGTGTGCGCGCTCCGGCCTCTTTGAAAGCAGCGCCGAGTGAGAGCGCGTCGTCCGTGACGAGCATGAGGCCAATCCCCACCGCTGGCCTATTGGCACTCCCCTCAACAACCGCATGCGCGGGAATCATCGTCGTCGTGAATACCTCTTGTTCGCGTCGGTACGTTACCTCTAGCGACTTTCCCCCACGTTCACCAACGAAATTTACGACCGTGCCCGGCACGAGATCAGCCACGTTTCCCTTCTCATCAACAATGCGCGTGATTTCATCGCCCACTTTTAGACCTGAAACAGCCGCGGGAGAACCTGGCACGACGGTGTTGACGAGTAGCTGTGCATGTTCGATCTGCGATCGATCCGTAATGAGACGCGGCACACCAACAGTGAGCGCTCCAACAAACAGGAAATAGGCTGCAAGCGCGTTCATGGTGACACCTGCAATAAGAATAATCGCCTGCGCGTACTTCGGCGCACCCGCAAAACTTCCGCGCGAATGCGTCTCCCCATGTTCACCCCACAAACGGACGAACCCACCAAATGGAAGCCAGTTAAGTGTGTATTCTGTCCCGCCCCACGTGCCAAGCGTGAATGCGCGCGGCGGATAGCCCACGCCAAATTCTTCCACCTTCACTTTAAACAGCTTCGCGGCAACGAAATGCCCGAGCTCGTGCACAACGATGAGGAAGACGAGGATGCCGAGAACCAAAAGAGCGGTGGTCATGTATCAACTGTGCATTTCTGCTTCCTTCTTCTCAAACGCCTTTTGCAGATCATCATTCATCGCATCTACCTTCTTCTGCATCTCGTCTTTAAGGCGGAATTTTTCATCTTCATTAATCATTCCCTCTTCTTCCTGCGCCTGGATATCCTTCCAGCATTCATCGCGCGACTGGCGTACCGTCGTGCGCGCGTCTTCGAGCTTCGCTTTTGCGAGTTTAATCAGCTGCTCTCGGCGTTCACTGGTGAGCTCGGGGAACGAGACGCGCACGCCGGAAGCGTCTGATCCGACGCCGACACCGAGATCGGCCTGCGTTATTGCGCGCTCAATATCTTTGATGATGCCCGGATCGAACGCCTGTACACGAAGTGAACGTGCGTCCTCAACGCCAATAGTCGCCACTTGCTTCAAGGGCATCATGGAGCCATATGCCTGCACAGAAATGCCATCAAGAATGGCCGGTGCAGCGCGACCAGTGCGCAGCCCCTGATATTCACGTCCGAGCCACTCCTTCGCGCCCGTAAGCTTTGTCTCAAATGATTTAAAATCGTATGCCATGAGCGGATTGTACTATACTTTCGGCACGAGAAGCGCCACCTGCTCAAGGAGCGCCTTCAGAAGCGAGCCTTTGTCCCCCACAAATTTCTCGGCGCGGTAGATGGCGCGGAGCGCCTCGGCTCGATTCGACTCCTCGGCAAAGCGTCGTTCGAGCGCATGCAGAAATGCCCGCACCCCTGCCATATCGCGACCATCGTCATCGTGTTCGTAGAGTGACTTCAGCATTTCGATGCGTTTCTCGCGCGTTGCGGCGAGGAATTCGGACACATCCGGACCCGCTGCACCCTCAATATCTAAACGTTGCATTCGAGAGCGGATGGTCGGAAGCAGTGTATCTGGCGATGGAGTGACAATAAAGAACAGTGGATTTCCTGCGGGATCCTCGATCGTTTTAAGAAGTGCGTTCTGCGCTTCGGTTGTTGGCGCAGCAGCGAAAAAAACAATCACGCGGTGATCATCGCGCACGGGCTTCATGCGCGCACGGGCACGAATTTCCTCAGCTTCTGCGACACCGAATGCGCGATACACGCGCGAAAAGAGATCGGGACTTCCCTGAGAAATCACACCTTCGCTCTCCAAACGATCCACGAGGACAGGCAGCGCACCGACTCCGCCCGCAACCAAATACGCTCCAACATAGCGCTGTGCACTCGACATACGGAGAGTATACCGCGCGGAGAGGTTATACTGGCAGCATGCGCGTACAGAGCGACCTTGAAAAGACTGCACTCAAAGTTACCCGAGCGGTGGGTTCGCCGCCGTCTATCATTTTGCATTCATTGTTTTTCCTTGGCTGCTTTGTGCTTGCCTTCTCGGGGTTCATCGATTTTGATCGCATGCTTCTCGTTCTTACAACCATCGTCTCCTTGGAGGCGATCTATCTAGCGATATTCATTCAAATGACGATCAACTACCAAGGTCAGGCAATCGCGGAAGTCAGCGAGGACGTCGAGGAGATTCAAGAAGACGTGGAGGAAATCTCCGAGGATGTGGGAGAAATCCAAGAGGATGTCGAGGAGCTGCAGGAAAATGTCGAGGAAATCTCTGAAGACGTGGAAGAGATGTCAGAAGATGAAGAAACGGAGGAGGCTGCCGAAGAACGGCGAAAGAATGAGCAGAAACAAACCCTCAATGTAATTCATGAGGATTTGAAACGCTTGCTTCTAAACATCGAACGAATGAACAAAAGCTAGCGCTTTGAGATGATGGCCTTCTTGTAAACGTCGAGGTGCTTCAATGCTTCACCAGTCCCCTTTGCAACACAGAATGGTGCATCTGCAGCAAGCTGCGCTTTCACGCCCGTCCGACGATAAATGAGTTCGGTGAAGTTACGCAGCTGCGAGGAACCACCGGTCATGATGATGCCGTTATCGATGATGTCAGCTGCAAGTTCTGGAGGGGTTTCCTGCAGCACCTCCTTAATGGCATCAACCATGATGCGTAACTCTTTCGCAATTGCTTTTACTATCTCGTTTGATGACAATTCAATCGAACGCGGAAGCCCCGTCACATAATCGCGGCCCTTTATCATCATCGTCAGCTCCTCTTCCAATGGGACCGCGCTCCCGATTTCAATCTTAATGCTTTCTGCATTGCGTTCGCCGACGGCGAGATTCAGATTTTTCTTGATGTAGTCTGCAATTGCGTGATCAATAGCATTCCCTGCACATTTGACCGAGGTAGACGCCACGATACCACCGAGCGAGATCACGGCAACGTCGGTAGTGCCACCACCGATGTCGACGATCATGTGCCCACGCGCCTCATGTATTGGAATGCCCGCACCGATCGCGGCGAGAATCGGCTCCTTAACAACATACGCCTGACGCGCGCCCGCTTTCGTTGCGGCCTCGACGACCGCACGCCGCTCCGTCGAGGTGACCCCAGCGGGTACGGAGATCATGACTTCTGGACGAAAAAGATTCCATGGGCCGAGCGCTTTCTTGATGTAGTAACGAAGCATCGCCTCGGTGACACGATAATCTGCGATGACACCGTCCTTCATGGGGCGGTAGGCACGGATCGCGTCTGGTGTGCGACCGATCATGTCTTTGGCATCGTTGCCAACTGCAAGAATTCGGTTGTCAGCGAGCGAAACCGCGACGACCGACGGTTCATTGAGGACAATGCCGCGGCCCGGCACGAAGACGAGTACTGTTGTTGTGCCGAGGTCGATGCCGAGTTTCGGCTTAAAGAAAGACATCATGCGGATTGTAAGCAATTTGGGGTAAAAGGAAAGGCGCCGCGTATGCTCGCGGCGCCACTTCATCACTCTCCCGCATAAGCAGGAATGAGCGCTTCATCTTCATGCTCCTGCGCTTCTGCACGGCGCAAGGCCGCAGCAAAGCGAGCGTTTTTGGCAGTGTCATGCGCCCCGCACTCGTCAGCCCATTCAGCCCGACGCTCTGCTTCTTGCGCACGACGGTAACTCTTGGAAATGGGGTCTTTGCTTCTGTACGGCACCATCTGCGTTTCCTCCTATGCTGCCTGCGCGGCACAATGCCACGACTCCCGTGGGTGTGCAAGCAGTTATCCACCCCTCTATTTCTGCTCGTGTTTCTTAGGATCGAGTTCGTACCAAAACTTCTTCGAGAAATTCCCCGCCTCGTCGCACACGCGCTTTAAGTAGTAAAGATCCTTGGTCGGAATTTGCTCGAGAATTTTACCCATTCGAGCCATCGTAATTTTCGGAAGGCCGTCGCGCATGCGACTCGGGTTCAGGCGGTCGCAGAAATATTTCATGATTTCCCCACGCTCCGTCTGACGCAAAGCGCTTCGTTTCGCTTTCAGGCTCATCCCGATGTGCTGCATCCGAGGATTGTACACGAGCGCTATCGTGTGGTATACATCTTATGGAACCAGTCCTGGGATGGAGACCACCTGGTCCCAGGACCCCCGCCTCAGATTCGCACATACTCGGGCGCGAGAGAGGTGGGGAGGAGCGCGAACGCTGACCGCGAGAGACCGAGAGGGTGTAATTCTCGAGTCTGGCAGGCGTTCGCGCCCACCATTGCGGCTCAGTCTTTCCGAAGACTGAGCCGCTTCTGCTTTCGCCGAGTGCACGATATAGTCTTGCAATGGCGAAAATCATCGTTCAGGAGGGACACGCAGCGCTACACGCGATCTCAGAAGAAATTCCATCATCAGAATTTGGAGGCAAAAAGCTGACCACACTTATCGCGGAAATGAAAAAGCTGCTTGCTAAGGAAGAGTACGGCGTCGCGCTTGCTGCACCTCAAGTGGGTGAATCAGTGCGGCTTTTTATTGTCTCCGGTGCGGCAGTCGGTAAACGCGAGAAAGCCTCCGCGGAACGCGGGGTCAATGAACCTTCCCTAGAAGCTAGAAGCTCAAAGCTAGAAGCTGCGCCCGATCAGATCTACATTAATCCCATACTCATCAAACTCTCGCGCGGAAAAAAAGATAAACACGAAGGCTGTCTCTCCATCCGTGGCAAGTGGGGCATGGTTCCTCGCGCCGAGAAAGCGACGATCACCGCCTACGATGAGCACGGAAAGAAATTCACCCGCGGTGCGTCAGGCCTCCTCGCCCACATCTTTCAGCATGAGATGGATCATTTAGATGGCGTCCTCTATATCGATAAAGCGACAGAGCTCTATGACGAAGGATCAAAAAAATAATTTTGCTTTTTTCGGTACACCCGCACTTGCGGTTGAGATTCTTGAGGCACTCGAGAATGCCGGGCACACGCCCGCTGTTATCGTGACTATGCCCGACAGGCCGCAAAGACGTGGGATGGATATGAAAGAAACCGCGGTCGCGGCCTGGGGCCGCGACCGCGGCATCCCAGTTCTCAAACCCGAAAAGTTGGATTCCGATTTCATCAACAACCTACAGTCTACAAACGACACATCATGCTTCGCTATTGTAGTTGCATATGGAAAGATATTACCTCAGACACTTCTCGATATGATGCCGATGTACAACATCCACTATTCCCTTCTCCCCCGCTGGCGAGGGGCGACACCCGTGGAGAGCGCGATACTCGCGGGTGACGCTGAGACTGGCGTCGCCATTCAGCGCATGGTGCACACACTTGATGCGGGTCCGTTAGTGGCACTCGAAAAAACAAACATCGGAGAAACTGAAACCGCGCCAGCGCTCCGCGCTCGTTTGAATGGAATTGCAAAAGAATGTTTGATACGAATACTTCCTCAGTTAATGGAAGGATCGCCAACTGAAGAGCCTCAGGATGAATCGTTAGTGACTCACTGCGGAAAAATTGTAAAAGAAGACGGGCTGGTGAGTCTTTCTGATTCTGCAGAAACACTCGACAGAAAATTCCGCGCATACTATGGCTGGCCTGGGGTATATACCTTTTTCGATCGCGGAGGGAAACGTATTCGCACCATCATCGTTCGGGCACATCGCGAAGGTAACCGCTTTGTAATAGAAACGGTTAAGCCTGAAGGAAAGGGAGAAGTTGCCCTTAGTGACTATCTACGCTCGGGAGCAAAACCTGTGTAATTGTGAATAATAGGATTGACTTTTTCAAAAAAATCAGTAACAGTGTGAAAGGCTGGGAAAATGTTCATTGAGGAGAGTATCCCATGCGATTTAGCAAACTCGGAGAAAAAGGCCGCGCGGTAAAGGAGCAGGTTGCTTCTGCGCTCAACAACTGGGAGCCCCGGAAAAATAAGCCCATCAAAATCGTCGATGTCCGCCAGGACATGGCGACAGACGCCCCGGGGACACTCGAAGTGGTCGTCAAAACCCACGATCGCAAACGGTGGAGCGTGCGCATCGATCACGGCACTTTCATCGACGCGGTTTCGTTTTGAGATCCCACCACCACCCTCTGCGCGCTCCACACCCTGGGGCGCGTTTCTTTTTACCCCCGCAGCTTTCGCTTCACCTCTCTCCCCTGCTTCTTGGTTTTTGAAACTCGAGCCTTTTTCGTCTTGCGCAATTGACGTTCAACTTCTTCCTTCACGTCATCAATCGCCGCTTTCACAGATGCTGCGTGGTTTTTTGCATACGCATCGATACCGCCCGGAGCTTTTATGTGCACTTCGGCAAACCACATATGATCGCTTTGGTGCTTCTTCCCTGCTGCACGCCCTAATTCAACCTCACACCTCGCCACATCCGCCTGCCCTCCCAAGAGTTTCTCAAGGACAGCAAGCCGCTTATCCAAATAGTTCTGAATGAGTCCCGTCATTTCCACCTCTTTTCTAGCCTTCAGTCGCGTTTGCATATGGCTCTCAGTGTACCACATTGAAGGTTTTATTCACCCCTCGCACGCCCGAAACCATGTGAACGTTCCCTTCAGAGACACGAAAATGGCGGGCCAAAAGTTCGCGCACACGGGCATTGGCTTCATTGCGCTCTGCAGGCTCTTTAACCGCGATAGCAAATACTCCCACGTCCGTCTCCTCGAATTTCTCGCGGCGCGCGTCGGGCTTTACTTTGACACGTATGAACATGGCGCTATGGTACCAGATTGATTCTGTAGAAAAAATGAGGATACGTTGCCGTTGAAATCCTTACCTTTTCGGCTATACTGCCTCGCAGTCACTGCTCTGCAGTGACGTACTCCGCAGCCCCAAAGCTCGGAATAGTTCATTCCGCGGTAGCTCAATGGTAGAGCAGCTCGCTGTTAACGAGTTGGTTGTAGGTTCGAGTCCTACCCGCGGAGCACGACAGGATGAGAGGAGCCGAAAGGCTCCTTTTGTCCAATGTTTGCAACCCTTTTTCGCGGTTCTGAAATCTTATTGAGCCTTGGCACCCAATTTGCCAAGAAATCGAACGCTAAAGTGTACTCCGGTTTGATCTCACGACCCTCAAGAGCGATGGTCGAGAATGCGTAACTCAACAACAGCCGCCGATCATCCGTCGTGGCGTCTTCGCTTTCGTAGATTTCCTTGGCGACGGATGCAAGTTCGTGTATCGCATATCCGGCTTCGTAGTATTTCCTGTTGCCTTTGTTGAGGCGTGCGATTTCATTGGTTGCATCTTCTTTCTGCGCACTGTATTGCTTGAAGAGACGGTCATACGTCTCGACGCTGATCTTGCCGTCTAGCTTGTCTTCGTACAGCGCTTCGAGCCGGCGCTGGGATCGCTCAATCGTCATGTTCAATTCCGCAAGCTTTGAGTTGAAGCGTGCTATCTCATCCACGTGGCTTTCTTTCAGCGCTTCATTCAGAACATCTAAGACACGCTTGTTCTTCGGTGCAACCTTGAGCAACATCGGGAGCAATTTCTCTTCCACCTTTTCCTGTCGGACGAAAACGTGACGTTGTTCGCATTTTTGATCCATTCCCGCACGCTTATAGCCGTTGCAATGACCGTACCAATGACCTTTCTGTCGTTCCCATGTGACGGAGCCGCCGCAAGTCGTGCAGCACATCTTCGCCTTGAATACCGGAATGTGTTTATTGAATTGCGGCTGGTTCAACGTGCGGCTGAGAAGTAGTTGTACGCGATCGAACAATTCGCGGCTGATGAGACCCTCATGCTTTGCCGGCATGACATCGCCCTTCCACCTGAGGGCGCCATAATAAAACGGATCCCTAAGCAAGTCGTACATTCTGCTGCGGCCGACCTTCTTTCCCGCATGATTGCGCAAACCCTCGTCGTACATCGCTGCGGAGAGATTTACGACCGAGTAATTTCCAGAGGAGTACAACTCAAACATTTTCCTGAGAAACCGAGCCCGAGCCTCGTCGATTACATGGATTTTGTGCCCTTTCTCACCGATGGTCTTGTATCCGAGCGGCGGTTTTGTCGGCAACCAGCCCTGCGCGATCTTTTCCTTCTGCCCCTTCTTCACTTCTTCGGAGAGGTTCGAGATATACTTTTTCGCGAGAACAATCTCGATATCCCAGCGAAACTTCTCGTCGGACTTCGCTTCCTTGTGAATGACCAGATTCTGTTTTACGAAATGAACTTTGCGTCGAGCGTCCGCCTCGATCCAATCATTGACGGCGACCGCATCTTTCATGTTGCGCGTAAGACGGTCTACCTTTTCACACAAAAGATTGCTGATCTGGTGCTTTTCCATGTAGCGCATCATCTCGTAGAAGACGGCACGCTGTTTCGATCCGCTAGCCGATTCGGAGATCGAAAACACCTTTACGATCTCGTACTGTTTTCGCGCCGCGTAGTCAGCGAGCAGCTTCTCCTGCGCCGGCAAAGAATATCCGGCCTCCTCTTGCTCCCGCGAACTCACACGTGCGTACACCAACGATTTCTCCATATGCCTATTATGCCGGGCTTTTTTGTTTCTTAGAGCCCTTATTGGCTTGTTATGTGTGGGTAAAGCGCCTGTGGGGCGAAAATCGACCGCTTTTCGCCCCTATAGTGCATAGAATCCTGTATCGTCACTATGTGAGATAGAACACAGTAAGGCTTAGGATATAACCGGTAAGCATAGTGATTACATAAGCAATACATAGCTATAGTATTGGTGACGATACAACTTCTGCTTACGCAGAAGTTACTTTGAGATACTCTTCTATGATTTTATTTTGTAATTCCTTCCAGAGCTCGGGCGCAGCAAAGAAAATATTCTTATACTCGCCAACACTATCCGCGTACGAAGGAGGAGCTACCCAAATCGGATTACCTTCCGAATCGTAGTGTCCGGTATCGTCGTACATCCCTCTCAAGATTTTGAAGCCGACGATGCGAAATCCGTCGACCTTCATATCACCGATTTCGATGACAGCCATTCCAAGCACTTTTCCCCGGCGCACAGTTTGCACCTTCATGCGACACTTCTTTAGGAACATAATTACCAGTGCAGCTTGGTTGATAATCTCGACCAAATCAAAAGGTCCGACGCTATCCCATAGGCGGTTCGGACTTTTTGATTACTGATTTGTGGCGCAGCCGCGCGAGAGTATCGAAGTAACCCGTGAGATCACCGAGTATCTGCTCGGCTTCTTCAAATGAAACATCACGGCCGTAGTCTTCGGCGAGTATTGTTCTTAGTTTTTCTGATAGGTGCGGGCTGACCATGCAAGCCCGTTCCTGCCCGGTGAATTTGAACGCTCGAAAGCATCCGCCGGGCAAGCACGAGCCCGCGCAGTCTAAGCAGTGGCGCGGTGACTCACCTGAGAGTCACCAACTGTTTTGTCTCAAAAATTGCGAGAAATGGACTTTCGTTCCCATGTGAAAAGCTTGTCATTTGTGGCGAAACTTTTTTGCACTCTTTCGTTGGCTCTGTAGAGCGTATCCCGCACCGTACGCTCAATCTTGGAGAGGGATTTCTTGAGCCGCTTTTGTTTGTCCATCGGGTCATGCCCGAGCATTTTTTCCGCGACCTCTGACCAGTCTACAGAGCTGCGCGCAGGTGCAGCAAACATGATCGAACAAAAATCTCGCAGGTTGCTATTTGGAGGCAACTGACAGATTTTTGTTCCGAAATAGATTGCTCCTTCTTTCTCTGAATATCTAATCTGATACGAACCAAGGGATATCGGAGCACCTTCTGGAGCAGTGGAAGAACTTGCCAGCAGATCCATATAGTAACGATGGAACTTGCCGTAGGCGTTGCGTATTTTTTCCTTCAGACTTTGATAGTCATCCAGCATCTTGCGCTCGGCATGTATTGAAAAAACTCCCTTGCGCGGATCGAGCCCGAATTGCAGTGACAACAGCTCGTCTAGTTCATTCACGCTCTTTCTGAAACTGTCGAAAATCGGTGCAACATTCACGTCGCGAACTGTAAATCCAACTGTACGAAATCTCTCCTTCAGAAGGTCGAGATTCGCTGCATACGTTATGTGATAGACATCATCCTGCAATAACTGATCGCGCAAACGCTCGACATCCGCCTGCGGGAATATGCGTGCGATCTCGTCAATAACCTGCTCATCAGTGCGAAAAACCGAGCTGTGTGGCTCGCGAGCGTTCATGCCGGAATGCTACCTTTTCCGGCCCCTTAGCGGCAAGCGGGTAGCCTGCTACAATGCCCGTGTCGCTCACAGAGCGATTTGCCTAAACTCGTCGGAAACGGCGGGCATGGCAAAAAGACAGATCATGCCCAGAAACCCGTCACGGGGTTCGCATGATCTGCCGTATGGGGAAACCCATATGCCCGTGGCGGTTTTTTGCTGCCCGGATTTATAAAATTATTCGGGATAACATGGAACACAAACATATTTGGGACAAGGTTCTCGGCTCTAACGAGCATGTGAAGTACGAATTTACGGTGGGATCGCAGTATCGAATGGTCGGTTTGGTCGGTTTATCAGTCATCGGTCTTTTGAGTTTCTTCTGGCTCTGGCAGATGGCGATATTCATTATTGCGATCGCCCTCTTTTATTACGGTTTCTACCTCAAAGCAGCGAACGCGTACGCGTTTACCGACCGCCGCGTACTGGTCCATCAAGGCTGGCTATCTACCCGCATGATCACGACGGAGTATCAAAAGATTACCGATGTGACAGTCCTCGAGCCTCTCATCCAGCGCCTTATATTCGCCTCAGGAACGCTTGTAGTGAACACGGCGGGCTCCAAGACCGAGGAGATCGTTCTCAGCAACGTCGAGCGCCCCTACGAGCTCAAGAAGAAGTTAGACGAGATGCGTGGGCACCACTAAACGCAGATCGGACTCTTGTTCCAAGCCGGAATAAGAAGGGGGTTCAGGTTCTGGAGGATAACCAAGAAGAGGTGGGAGTTTAGCTTCCACGCGCCTACGTATCCATATTACCTCTCTAAAGGCTTTCAAAAAGTGCGGATGGATAAAGACAAAATGCCGCCACTGCTTTTTAGTCACTCCTGCTGCTGCGAGACAACGTTTTAGATTCTGCCCTTGCCATCGCGCCATGATGATGGCCAGGACTTTACTGCTGTTCGACCACCATGCTCTGTCGGTTTTCATTATTTCCAAGCCCTCAAAACCCGGCTCTTGAATGCTGTAGCCCGCGGTTCGATGTAATTTGCGCATGTCCTTACAGTACTACGTACTAAGGCGCATAAATCCACAATGGGCACTTATATAGTTTCTTCGAAAATGTGGGAAAAGTAGACAAAAGTCAGACCCGAATCTCGTAAATACTGGACGTATCATGGGCACTTTTAGCACATCGGTACTTCTGGCGGAATGCGACTTTGGGCACCTTTTGTGGAGATCACTGCACCTAGTGCAGTAAGGTCTGTCACTAGACTCAATCGTCTCCTCGTGGCACGCTGATGGGCACCATGCTTTCTGAAATCAACGGCTACAAAACTAAGCCCGAGTGGTTCATCGGCAAAGGCACTTTTGGTTCTGTATACAAGGCTGAAAAGGACGGTAAATTTTACGCTATCAAAGTATTCCAGTCGGAATTACTGCAAACGGAATACAGGTCTCGTATTGATCAGGAAATCAAAGCAATACAGAAGATTTCACACCCGAACGTCGTGAAGCTCCACGACTATGGCACGTTCAAGGAGAACGACTTTGAGTACTTCTACACAGTGATGGATTTAGTTGAGGGACAACCGTTGAGTGATTTTGTTGGCACAGTAAACGAAGAGCGTAGTATTGAAATTATTGAATCCATATTGGATACAAACACTTCCGTGCATGCGACCGGCATCATCCATCGTGATCTGAAGCCTGCGAATATCATGATCGATAAAAGTGGAACGCCCATCATCCTTGATTTCGGACTTGCGAAACTGATCGATTACAGTTCGATTACACAAACCGGCGAACGTGTCGGCACGTACTATTACATGTCGCCGGAACAAGTGACTGACAGTAAAAATATTGACGAGCGATCGGATTACTTCGCAGTCGGTATTATTTTCTACGAAATGCTTACAGGCGTGACTCCATACGACGCGACAAATCTGCCGGCACTCATCGACCAGATAAAGAACGTATACCCGAAAAATCCTTCGGAGCGAAACGCGAGCATCACTAATCAGACCGAGAATGTGATCCTGCGCTTGCTCGAAAAAGCACCTCATCGACGATTTCAAAATACCGCCGATGTCGTAAACGCTCTCAAAGAGATTCCGGAGGAGCGGCCAAAGAAACTTGATCTTTCAACGCGATATTTTGTTCGTCTCCAACATACAGAAAAAACACTGTTCGAAGACGCACTGAAAGCCAACTTGATTGACCGCGTTATCTTTCCCGCAAATTTCTTCAAGTTCTATCACCACACCGTGGACGTGTTGCGGAATTCAAAGATCCCGTTCACCACTGATCCGGCCACAAACCGATTGACATACACCGCTTTCTCAAAAACAGCGGGCGTTCAGGAACTTCCTTATTCCTCCGGGGACGAGGTGACGCCGATACAAAAGAAACATTTCCACTCCATCACTCAGGTCCAAGAGTTCGTTGCAAAAGTAATCACATTTCAGATAACGAACGGCGTTACCGAACTTGCCGCGCCTTTCTTTTTTGCAAAAGACTCCGATGATGACTGGTTTAGTATCGACCTGAAACTGCTCAAAGAAGCAATCGCGTACCGCGACCAACACCATCCTGACATGCCAATCTGGGGAGGAATCTGCATGAATGTTGAGAATTGGCACGACGACGAAGAGAAGAACAAAATCCTGAACCACTATGTAAAAGCGGCTCCCGATGGCTTCTTTGTATACGGCGATCCGATCGGCAACCAATCGAACCTGACCCAGTTGTTCCACTACGGCGATCTCCTCAAAAAATTACAAGCATCGGCCCAAGTCCCGGTAATCGCTTGCCGTGTAAACGGTCTCGGTCTCATTTATTACAGCAACGGTGTTTCTGGTCTCTCATCAGGCATTGCCGCGCTCGATAACTTCCGAGAAGGAATTTTATCCGATACCCAAGACGGATATTCGATGGATCCTCGCTACTATGTTCCCGAACTTCTTACGATGGTCTCGCTCAAAAAAGGCGTCACGACAAAACTCAAAGACCTTGCCAATTCCAGTGTCGGTAAGAACTTTTCCTGCAAATGCCCACATTGCAAAGGCATCCTTACCTCCGCGTCACTCTCGACGCGAGCGATGAAATTGCACTTTTTACATGTGCGTCGTGCGGAATTGGCGGAACTAGAGGCGCTCAAGCCCGAGGAACGCCTGGACCACATGGAAAAACGAGTTGCGCAGGCAATCAGCTACAGTAAAACCTTATCGAAGGAAAATATTGAGGTCGGTGATTTCTCGCATCTTGGCATGTGGCTCACTCTGATCCAGCAATTCAAGAAGCATAGCTGATGTACCTGTTCAACATCATCTCCTTAGCGTAGAGACTGACCGTGGTCTCGTAATTTTGGTTCACGGGTTGAGGATGTCGTATTTCAATTTCATTTGTCTTTTCGTCAAAAAGAATGAGCCCAATGTTGTGTCTATTGAATTCGTCAAAATCGATATTCTTTTCGGCTTCTTTTAGAATGGCAAGGTAACTCTCATCTGCAAAATATTGATAGCGACGAGCTTGAACCAAACCGCCGCGATGATCGTTCAACTTGACCTCAACAGCAATAATTTTTTGAATCGGGTTGAACGACTCTTCAATGGTCCGAATATATGCATCGTCAACTTTTGCGAGATATTCATTAGCAAGTAACACTCGTAGCTGCTTTTGCATATCCCTCGCATCACTGTTTGGAAATATTTCCAGTAGTTCACCGAAGGAATATATCCGCTCATTCTCCAAACCAAGCAACAATTGAAGACTACCAAAGCTGGTTAGTGGCGTACGATCAATGATTTTCTTTTTGAATGAGAAATCCGGCGCAAATACGAGATCAGCGATGCCGTAGCCTGCGGAGAATTCATGAAACGCAAGATTGGTACCGAATTCTTTTTTCAGAATTCGATCAAGCTTATCAACGAGTGCCCTTTCGTTGCGCATGGTCGTAATGATAAGTGTAAATGATAAACGACGCATGAAATGCTTTACTAAAACCGAGTGTGTATAACGTCAGGGTTTTCTGGTCTTTATATACTCGCGGTATGCCAGCATACAACCCTCTGTAAATTCTTGTGGCCGCTCGTTCATCCATTTCTCCAGCTCCTCCGCTGGTATCCACCGAACTTCTGAGACTTCGTCGAGATCAGGATGTACTTCGCCATCATAAACACCTCTATAGACGCGATTAAAGCGTTTCTTGCCTCGCGCTTCATCGGTTTCCTCTTTGTAGTAATAGCCAATTTCCGTAAGCGGAACTCCTTCAACTCCGACTTCTTCTTTCAATTCACGATATGCAGCTTCTTCGTAAGTCTCTCCATGATCCACATGTCCGGCGGCCGATTGGTCCCACTTGTCAGGATTAGAGAAGATATGCGGGCCTCGCTTCTGCATCAATACTTCTCCCTTTGAGTTGATCAAGAACACACGGGCTATTCGATGTCGGATACCTTTCTCAAGCGCCTCTTGTTTCGTACCGCCACCGAGGATATTATCGTTTTCGTCTACAAAGGTGATGTCTGTCATATACTAAGCGCGAGAATTGAAAATAGCTTTTAATTCTGTTTTCTTTTGAGGATCGGCAAGTGCGGCAAGGATAAGAGGCACAACCTCACGCTCAGCGAAGTTGTCTTGTGTTCCGACCGCAAGAAACTCGTCGAATGAGACCGGGTAGAGTTCGATCTTCTCACCTGCATCAGGATTCATGTCCGCGACTTTCTTCACCCCTTTTGCAATGAACGTGTATACAGCCCAATCAATCTTTCCAACTGGCTGTTGTGCATTCCACAAAACAAATTCTTCAGCTTCGTATCCCGTTTCTTCAAGCATCTCACGACGTGCCGCCTCGATCGGTTCTTCTCCACTTTCCATGCGACCACCCGCACCGCCGATAAACGAGAGTTTACCCGGCTGTTCTTGTTTCGTGAGCAAGATCTTCCCATTGGGTAATACTGGAAATACGATCACTGTGTCCGGACGTTTTACCTTTTCAAATGTCGCTTTCGTGCCATCAAACATCTCTTGCTCCCATTGGTACACATCGAAAAGCCTTCCCTTAAATGCGAGCTTGGCGTTCGAGGGGATTGGCTGCTTAGATTCTGGTCGCGGGATTTTCATATCACAGATTCGCATCAAGAAAGGCCTTTAGTGCTTTCAGGTCTCGTTTCTCTTGGTCGAAATGATACGACGATATGCCGACTGCTTCTGCGCTTTTGACGGCTGCCGGATTATGCTCGAAGTAGACCACATTGTCTGCAGTCAAGTTGAAGTGTTTTAGCATTTTCTCGAAGTATGCAGAGTCAGTCTTCTCCGGATCATGTTTGAGGGTAAAGACTTCGTATGGCATCTGATCGAGCCCGAATTTCTTGAATTGTTCGTCGTTCGCCCCAGTGAGAATGATTTTCCGATTCGAGTACGCTTCCAACAGGTCGTACATCTTCTTGAAAATCTCTCCGGTATCCGAGACAAAGCAGTCTACCGCATCAACGAGGATGGTTTTCATACAACAAATGAATCAATCCACCTCAAGAAAATCTCTCTTATTTCGGCAAGATGTTTCGGATCACGGAAGGTGTGCGGCGCATCTTTGATTATTTGCATTTCCTTTTGGCCAGGCAACGCATCGAACAATGCTTTCTGATGTTCGGGAGGCGTCGAATCATCGACATCACCAACTATAAGAAGCACTGGCATAGTCAGATTTTCCACGTCCGGTAGAAGATCGTATTTCAAGCGATCAGTCATATGCGACCATTTAAGCCGCTTTATCCGCCCCGGTTCGCTGACACTTTCTTCCTCTCGCCAGCCGGTTCGCCCCCATTCATCAGCAACCTTCTTGTGTTTATCCGTCTGTGCGCTGAGTGCACCCGAAACAACTGTTGAGATTGGTGCAAGTGCCTGTACCTTTTCCGGATGCTTTTCTGCATAAAGCGCTGTTGAGATGCCGCCAAGACTGTGTCCAGCAAGTGCAAATGGCTCTTGGTACCACGACTGCGTTCCGGCCCACGCGATTACATCTTCAAGGTCTTCGTAATAGTTCGTAGTGGTCGCGTCGCTGTAATCGCCGTCGCTTTCGCCGAAGGTATTTGTCGTGTCAAAACGGATCGCGGTAAACCCTTTCTCAAGAAATGCGTGAGCGAAAGTCTCAATATGCGGCTGTTCCTTGAATCCTCCGAGGCCGTGCATTACAAAGGCTAATCCTTTCTGGTTGTCTGCCTTTTCGAGTATGATCGCCATTTTCTGCCCTTTTCGGTTTTGGATGAACAGCTTTTCCATACCCGCCAGCATACCGTTTTCGGGATAAAGCGCCAATACGCTTTACTTGCTAGAATGGCTGCATGGAAACAGAATATGAGGCGAAATTTCTCAATGTTGACAAAGACGAAGTTCGGACACGATTGAAGACAGTCGGAGCAACGCTCAAGCGACCGGAATTCGCACAGCGCAGATGGGTTTTTGATTTACCTTCCGCTATCCATTCAAGAAATGTTTTTGCTCGCGTGCGCGACGAGGGTGGTATTGTCACGATTACGTGGAAAGAATTCTCCGGTACCGAAGTTGATCACCCAAAAGAAATCGAGATAATCGCCGACGATTTTGATAAGGCAGTGGCATTAGTAAAAGCACTCGGTTGCACTCCACGCTCCTATCAGGAAAACCGCCGCGAGCTTTGGCATCTCGATAATGCGAAAATCACGATTGATTCATGGCCATTCTTCGAACCGTTCGTGGAAGTCGAGGGTACTTCCGAGGAAGACATGAAGGAGGCATCGGAAAAGGCGGGTTTTGATTGGTCGCAAGCTCTCTTTTGCGGTGTGAGTAAGCTTTTTCAGAAACGATATGGCGAGCATGTCCATATCCGCGAAATGCCAAGGCTCACCTTTGATATGCCAAACCCATTCGTATAAATCTTCGCAAGTACAATCACCGGAAAAGCCCTGCGTTGCGACAAAATGCCCCTGTGCGCGATTAAACCGTCCTTCTCTAACTCAATGTTAAAAGTCCACGTATTTGGCGCGTTGCGACCTCTGGGTCAGGGAATGCTTTAGCCCAATCGTACGTTCTGAACGCAACCTGCCAAGCGAGCAAGGTGTTGGTGTGAAAGCGACCCATCCCCGTCCGAAAGGACGGGGATGGTCGTTTGTTGCCGTCGCAAGAGCATGGAAGTATGCTGCAGCGATGGCAGCGACCAAACACGCTCCAATATCCGAAGAGGCCGTCAAACGCGCCGTAATCAAGTTTCTGACCAACAAGGGCTGGAGCAAGAATCTCGATTACAACGACCTTCGCGTGCATGGAGTGGATATAAAAGTGACGAATGCAAAATATCGACGAACTTTCTTCATTGAAGTTAAGGGTTCCTCAAACGGCAGAAGCGGCGCGGAAGTGGCTTTCGTGTACTCTTTGGGACAGATCGTCACCCGAATGAAAAGTCTGAAAGCTCGATATTATTTCGGGATAGCGCTCCCTACTCAAGCAGCCTCGATAGCTCTCAGACGTATCCCTTACCAATTTGCGATAACGACCTGCCTCCATGTCTTTTCCGTTGATGTTAAGGGGGTAGTGACGTGGTACAAACCAGCAGATATCAAACGGCTACAACTGATGAAATCGTGAGTCTCACTATTTCATTGCCTTATTTGAGATGCCGAAAAATCGGTCAAAGAAGCCTGTGAGCTTGTTGAGAACGGTCTCCCGCTTCTGTGAACGCTCGCCGCTCGCTGAGAAGCGAGACACCGGCGGCAACACCTTCGTGAGCGCTGTCCCCGTGGTAGCGACGGCACCATCTCGGAAGGCATTTTGGACGAACGCGTAGGTGGCGTCATGGTCAAGGTTCTCGTCCTTGATGATTTGATCCAGTTCTTCTATCTTTTTTTCCTCAACATACCTTTGCCAATCCTCGTCGACCACAGAATTCGCATCGAGTGACGAGATGAACTTATTGATGAGGTCTTTCTTGTTGCGCAGCTCGACACTCGAATCAATTGCTTTGTTGATGTCGATCAGGAGCTCTTTATTCTTGGTATGGTCTTCGTGGTACTTCTTGATGAGGGCGAGGATGTAATCGATATTTATCTCAATCTGCTTAATGAGCTCCATCTCGAACACCAGATCGTCGTTGATGTTTTCCTTTTCCTTGTCGAGGCTTGTGCGAAACTCGTTGTACAGATCGATGTACATGCTGTGGTAATCCTGTAAGTCTCTCGCGGAGAGTATTTCGTTCCCTACAAACTGATCGAAGGTCACCAAGATATTCCGCACACGCAAGACAGCACCGTACAGTTTGATGAAGTCCTTCTGGTTCTGTTCACCCATGATGCGCTCGCCCACAGGGAACTTCGCCAAGAGCTCATCAACCAAGCTCTTATATCCGCGCACTTCCTTGTTGCGCTCTTTGTAGCCGTTGTAGTAATCCTCATACGCCTTAAGCAACACAATGCCGCTCGCTTCTTTGTCGCCAAAGAGCGCAATTGCTTCATTCGTCGCTTTCTCCAGGTTGCGGAAACAGACAATATTTCCAAAGGTTTTTATGCTGTTGAGGATGCGATTAGTTCGAGAATATGCCTGCAGTAATCCATGGAGTCGCAGATTCTTGTCTACCCATAGGGTGTTGAGCGTCGTCGCATCAAAGCCCGTTAGAAACATGTTGACCACGATGAGGATATCAACCTCGCGATTCTTCACGCGCTCGCTCACATCCTTGTAATAGTTCTGGAACTTGTCAGACGAGGTGTCATAAGACGTGCCGAACATTTCGTTGTAGTCGGTAATGGCGCTCTCCAAGAAGTCCCGCGAGCTCGCATCAAGCCCGCTGGTGTCTTCGGAGTTTTCATCGATCATTCCGTCAGCATCCTCATCATTAACCCCGAAGCTGAAGATCGTTGCAATCTTTAATTTCTTGTCACTCGGCACCTCTGCAAGCTGTTTTTTGAACTCCGCATAATATTTCTTAGCGACATCAATGGAAGATACGGCGAAGATTGAATTGAAGCCCGCGAGCCGTCGATCTTTCAGCTTGTAAAAGCTATTGCGCTTCGTCTTTTGGTCGAAGTGTTCACGTATATAGCGCACGATATTCTCGAGTCGTTCCGGTGAGGCGAGAGCAGCTTCACGATCGATACCACTCACTTGTTTGTCCTCTATGTCTTCCGCTTCACGGATGGTGGAGACGTAATCTACCTTGAAAGGCAGCACATTTTTATCCGCGATGGCGTCCACAATCGTGTACGTGTGGAGTTTGGTGCTGACCCGAGTCCCAAATCTTAGACACGCTTTCTAGCGACACCATTATTCGCTAGCATACGTACCACGTATGAAAAAGCATCGCATAGCTCCTGAGGTAAAGGAGCAGATTATCAATCGCATCAAAAACGAGGGGGTCTCGGTGCAACAGGCTGCCACAGAACATGGCGTCACGACATCCACAATATACGCCTGGATCGGGGCGAAGGTGGAAGGAGGTCCGTCAGTGATGGAGATCGCGAAACTCCGAAGGGAGAACGAAGAGCTCCTCAAGATGATCGGGATCCTCACCATGAAGCTCAGCGAGTCCCAAAAAAAGAAGTAGCACGCATGGACGCACTCACAAAGAGTGCGCGCGCAAAGCTTGTCGGTGTTTCTCGTGCCTCGCTCTACTACTACCACAAGATGGAGGACAAGGATCACGCGCTCAGGCGTGATATTGAGGGTGTCTTGCGTACCCGCGCAGGGAGAAGCTACGGATACCGCCGTATAGCCGTCGCACTCCGCATCAACGAAAAGCGCGCACGCAGAGTCATGCGCAAGTTTGGCCTGAAGCCGTACCGAAGACGAGGCAAGAGATACTGCAGAGCAAAGCCGCAGAATGAAGTGTATCCGAACCTTCTTCAGTTGGTCACACCAGCGTATCCTGGCTGTGTCTGGGTTGCAGACTTTACCCATCTCAACTACCGAGGCATTGATGTATCGGTGGCCACGGTGCTCGATGTGTACTTGAGGAAGATTGTCGGCATCGCGGTGGGCACGAAGCACGGCGCGCCGCTCATTACAAGCGCCTTTGGCAACGCACTCCTCGCACACGGGAGACCGGCCATCTTCCACTCAGACAATGGTAGCGAGTATCATGCCGCATCGTTTCGCATGCTCCTTGTGAACCTCGACATCGCCATCTCATGCTCGAAGAAGGGCTGCCCGTGGGAGAATGGGTATCAAGAGAGTTTCTACGACAAGTTCAAGAACGATCTTGGCGACCCTTCACGCTTCAACTCACTGGGTGAACTCACTGCGGCAATCTACGAGACCATGCACGTCTACAATACCGAGCGCATTCATTCTGCGCTCAAGATGCCGCCACATCAATTTGCACTCGCGCACGCCGCTGCTACACTACACACACGTCATTAGAGAGCAGTGTCAGGAAAAAGGACTCACTGCACACTGACAAAAGCCCAACTCAAATTCATCGAAGGGGCTCTCGCGTGCAGGTTAAGTCCTGAGTCTCTGCTTATCGTGGAGTGGAGCTCATAATAGGAGTACTATTTTTCGTGCGAAGAAATTCTTGCATAGCGTTCAAAAAACCATGAGTGAATCTTTCCGGATCGGTGTTCAAAGACGCGATGACATTCGATACCGCCATCTTCTCAAGTGATTTAACTTCCTCGGTTTCCATAAATTTCCATCCCACAGGAGCCATAGCCTCGTAAATAGCCCAGAAGTGGTTGAAGCGAGCATTTTCTGGCAGGAACGTGGAGACGTGCTTGATTGGAACGTCTAACCTTATTTCCTCAAACATCTCCCTCCGCGCCGCATCATCATACGATTCTCCCTTTCCGACATGCCCGCCGACTGCGAGATCGTACTTGCCGTACTTGTTGCTCGTTTGAACGTAAAGGCTTCCGTCCGCATCAAAAACAAAAACCCCGACAATACGGTGCATGAGTTTTAGTTCGTGCGCCGTCGTCGCATCAGTCGTCCCGATCACGTTATTGTTTTCGTCGACGATATCAATCTGCTCGGAATCAGCCATACACTTTTATCGGAATTTTGTCTCGCGCTTGTGAGCCCTCCATTCGCGTGCGTGTTCGTCATGTTGGGCGGTGATATCGGACACAATCTTCAATTCACTCGCGTAGCTCGCCTTGAGGTTCCGAAATTCCGGATCCTTAAAAAGTTCTGGTTCGTTCGTAACCGCGTATACTGGGTCTATATGCCTCAACTTCACAGAAACTTCTTCGCCGATTGTCGCATCCTCTACAACACCGAGTTTGCGCATCAACTCTCTATTCCCCGCAGTGACTGACAACCTGAACTCGCGTTCGTTCAATTGATGTTTCAGATCGTTTCGGAGTATCTTTTTTCTCGACAATGCGGCATACGTACGCAAGTTATTCGTTCGGAGATACTGACGCATAAATTTCGGAAACATCGAGAGGAGCGGCGGGATCTCGGTCGGAGGCTTCACCCGACTGCTTGAAAATAACGTGTCGTACCATAGCTTCTCGAATTCCTGCGTCTGTTCGGTATGGAAATCGACTGGTTTCTGACCCCAATCAAGCATTTCCTCTGAGAACGCAATACTCATGCGGGCACAGAGCTCACGCAGCAACTCCTCCGGCGCGGCTCGTACATCAGTCGTATCGAACACGATATGTGATTTGCCTGTTGATTCAAGATACGCTACTTCCTCTGCAAGTTTCTTGAACTCCTCCTTCTCAAAATTCATCCGGCGCGGATTTGCTTTCAACACGCCCTCAAAAAACGCATAATCGCGCTCGGCGTACAATTTTCTGTCGACAAGATCCCGCCAGTTTATATATCCGTTCCTGCGAGCCATGAAGTCCAATAATTCGTTCTGTACAGTCATGACGGGTGTATCTTGTAGACGTTCAAGATTCTCTCCGTTGTGCAGAAAGTCGAGCGGTTCGGTGTAAGTCCCGCTCTGCACAGCGTCCGAGAACGCTACCCAGTTTGAAAAACCTTTCTCAGCCGCAGCATAATCGAGTAAATATCGCTGGAGATCGATGCTTGAGCGCATGTCAATCGTCGTCAACACGCGCCGTATCCGAGACTCGACGGACAATAGCGGGTTGCGTATCAGCACGACCACGGGATTGTGCGTGAGTTCGATTAACCGCACGTATTCTTTGTTCTTTCCGATCCAATGAGACATCTCCTTCACGGCTACACTTGTCCTTTCTCCGGACTGCTCGAATTGTTCTCCGCCGATTGATTCGTAAATTTGCTTATAGCCGTGATCGGGATCGAAATCGTCCCGCCGCGCGCCAAGAAACGGCTCGTGGCATTCATGTTGTATATCGGACGAATTGCCGACGACGTGCTCAATGAGGGAAGAATTTGTCCTGGGCGGCGCAATGATAATATGTATCGAAAGCCGCCCGTCGCTAACGAGTTTCTGCAACTTTTCGTAGTATGAACCATTGCTCATGAGAAGAATGATAGCCGAGTTATCTGCATCCTCAAAGCCGTGAAAAACGTGGTTGAAAGCGGGTAATGCTCTCAACCACGAATTGCCGTTCAAAGAGCTGCTTCGATAATCCGCAGAGCGTTATCGAGTTTCGCCGCCCGATTCCTTCCGGTGACGATTCGAATGGGCAGGCCGTCTCGAATAAAACCAGCTATCTGTTTCTCCCAGTTCCGAGCCTCGCGGATACGTCTTGTGATCTCTCGCGCAGAAGATCCTCGTACAGTAAGACGTCTCCGAATCTCAGGTTCGGGAGGTGGCGCGATATGCAAGAACGCTCCCCGATTGCCGAGACGTTCCCACCAGCGAGGAATATTGCCAGGCGTGATGGGTCGGATGGATAGAGATTTGCGCTCCAGCGATGCTTTTATACTCGCTTCGCGCATGCCGTAATAGTTGCGGGAGAACTTCGTGTACACGAAGAACTCTCCACGGGCTACCGCGGCTTCGAACTCGCCCTTCGAGATATACTCATACTCGCCGGAAAAATCTTCGTCACGAGGTCTCCTCGTCGTTGTCGATGTCATGAACATCGATCTAGGCATCGAGCGTAGCAGACCTTCTGTCAACGTACTCTTCCCCACCCCAGAGGCCCCAGTAATGAGAACGATCCGTAGATTACGTCTGTGGGTCTTGTTCACATCAACCTCCTATTTTCACCACGACTGCATACACCCTAGCGTAACTGACATCTGAGTGCAACGAAGATAACGTTCCCAGTCGACAGCTTAAAAACGCGAGAGTCGTGTCGCATTTGTCGTATTTACATTTTGACCCAAAGCGACCCGTCCGCGTCAGAACCTATCACCAAGAAACCTTTGGATTGCTTCACATCGACGGTGTGTGGACCTATACTGGGAGCATAGATACATACAGCAGACTTGCGCCATGTTAAGGTGTGAGTTCGGGATATGAAAAGCTACACACATACGCAGATTGGTTATTTGATGATTTGCGTCACACTTCTGGTGCTCACACTCTTCGTGTGGGTGCAGATGACGGCGCGCGCCGAACCCCCTTCCCCCGATTCCGGAACGAATCTTTTGGTGACTGCTGTGATGGCATTGATACTCGTCGTCCTCGGGTCACTCTCGACACTGACCATCTCTCTTGACGAACAGTCTCTCCGTATTCGTTTCGGTTGGGGCATTTTCCACAAACGGTTTCCCCTCTCCGACATCGCAACATTTCAAAAGACCAAAAATCATTGGTATTACGGTTGGGGAATCCGATTCTGGCTCTGGCCCAAGATGTGGATTTTCAACGTTTCTGGTTTTGACGCAGTGGAGCTCACTATGAAAAATGGAGACGTATATCGCATCGGCACCGATGAGCCTGACGCACTTCTCGGTGCGCTTACCCGAGCGACACACTAGCACTCAGACCACTACTCCCTCATCTCTTTCAGTTTCGAGAAGGCACAATTATTTCCCTTTGGGCCTCGGGTACGCAAAGGAGGTATTAATTGTGCCTGTCCCCTTTATTATCCTGGAAAGACTATTGAGTCGTGACAAGGTGTAGTATTGTTTCTTCTGCCGACTGAGTGTTTTCAATGAAAAAAATGAAAAAGCTTTCCATCATTGGTGTCGTCGTCTTGATTTTTAGTGGCGGTTGGTACCTTTTCACAGACAGTAACTCGACGCAAAAAGTACAAGAGGGTGGCTCAAATCCTCTCAACACGACATATGTGATTGATGGCAGACCATATGCTCTGAAAGATGGTCTTTCTGAAGAAGCAATTCCGGCCTCAACTTCAAAAGTGGTAACGAGGTATTTTGGTAACGAGGTACGAACAGACTTAAATGACGATGGACGAGAAGATGCGCTATTTCTCATCACACAAGAAACGGGAGGCACGGGAATTTTTTTCTATGTTGTTGCAGCGCTCAATACAGAGGATGGATGGCGAGGTTCGCACGGACTTTTCCTGGGAGACCGTATAGCCCCACAAACAACAGCGCTGAGTCTCGATCCTTCTCACAAAAATATCATCGTGGTGAATTACGCCGACAGAAATCCTGATGAACCAATGTCTGCACAACCTTCGATTGGCAAAAGTATGTGGCTTGAACTTGATCTTGAAACCCTGCAGTTTGGAGAAGTGGTCCGAAATTGAAAAGTCACTGACGAACATACGATGTCCGTCAGTGAGCTGAAAGGGGTTCGAGTTCGATCGTAGAAAGTTCATGAATTCAAAAGTATTTGATAGGTATACCCCAGGGGGGTATACTCATACTCTATGAAATACATGGACGAAAATAATAAGGCGAAGGTTAACCGTCGCCTCAAGCTTTTGGAGGGTCAGGTTCGAGGTCTTCAAAAGATGGTTGAGAACGATGCCTACTGCATCGACGTTATTACCCAAACATCGGCAGTAAAGCAGGGCTTGTCTAATGTCGAGGATATGCTTCTTGAAAACCACCTTGGACATTGCGTTTTTCATCAAGTCCAATCTGGCCAAACAAAGAAAGCCACGGAGGAAATTATCAAAGTTTACAAGCTAAAGCGGAAATAATATGCATACACAGACCTACAAAGTAAAAGGAATGCATTGCGCCTCCTGCTCATCGGTCATCGAGAAGACTTTTAAGAAAGTCACGGGGGTAGAATCAGCGGAAGTTAACTACGGCACAGAAAAGGCCAAGGTATCGTTTGATCCGTCAAAAACAAACCCGCACGATCTCTCGAAACATATTGAACCGCTCGGCTACTCTCTGGAAATTCCAATGAGTGCTGAAGAAATGGGTATGAGTGAAAGCGAGCATGCAGCTCACCTCGGGCTTAACCAATCAAAGAAGGAAAAGCTCGCAGAAGTTGCGGATATGAAGACAAAGGTGCTCTCGGCCATTCCCCTTGCCATCATTGCCGCTTTTATCATGGGCTGGGATATTCTTGCGGAATACAAAGTCGTGGCAGAAATGGATTACGCGGTGACGGAATTTTTTCACCACTTACTTCCTATTTTCGCGACGTACATCCTTTTTGTAGTGGGCAAGCCCTATTTGCTCGGTTTTTATAGATTCCTTCGTTATGGCAAGGCAAACATGGACACGCTGATCGGAATCGGGACCGTTTCCGCTTTTCTCTACAGTTTTGCCGTCAGCGCTTTTGAAGAAGCGCTTCGGCCTTTTATAAATGTTGAGTATCAATACTACGACGTGACGATTGTAGTCATTACGTTTATTGCTCTCGGAAAGTATCTTGAAGCGCGTTCAAAAATAAAGACGGGCGATGCAATTGAGAAATTGCTCAATCTCCAAGCCAAGACCGCGCTTGTCATCCGTGACGGCAAAGAAGTCGAGATTGAAGCTGTCGACGTTAAACATGGTGATGTGGTCATTATCAAACCCGGCGCAAAGATTCCGGTGGACGGCGTAATAACCGAGGGCGGTTCCTTTATCGACGAGTCTATGGTCACCGGCGAGCCGATGCCGAGGCATATGAAGATCGGCGATTCTGTCGTCGCCGGAACAATCAACGGGAGCGGCTCGTTTACTTTCAAGGCTACAAAAGTCGGGTCGGAGACCTTGCTCGCCCAGATTATAAAAATGGTCGAGGTTGCCCAAGGAAGTAAGGCGCCGATTCAGGCATTGGCTGACAAAATTTCTGCGGTTTTTGTGCCAATCGTTCTTGTCATTGCGTTCCTTACGCTAGGCACTTGGCTCATTGTCGGCTCACAGTATCTTGGCTTCTCACAAGCACTCTCTTTCGGCCTCGTCTCGTTTGTAGGCATCCTTGTTATCGCATGTCCGTGTGCTTTGGGGCTTGCCACACCGACCGCCATCATCGTTGGCGTGGGCAAGGGTGCGAAAGAAGGCATTCTCATCAAAGATGCGGCGACTCTTGAGAAGCTTCACAAGGTCAATACGGTAGTGGTTGATAAAACGGGAACAATCACTAAAGGTAAGCCGACTCTGGTGCATATTCAGAATCTTTCCGATCTAAATGATAACGAATTGGTGTCGGTTATTGCTTCGTTAGAAAAGAAGTCCGAGCATCCGATTGCACATGCGATCGTAAGCTATGCAGAGGGGAAAAATATTGCGCTGTCAGAAATTTCGGAATTTGAAGGCATACAGGGCAAGGGATTAAAAGGTAGGTTCATGGGAGTTGAATATTTTGTCGGTAACGCAAAACTCGTGAGCGACCTCAATCTTGCCTTTGACGCTGCACTACTGAACAAGTTTACCTCGGAGGGCAAGACGCCAGTCATTCTCGCCACCAAAGATAAGGTACTCGGCTTTGTGATGGTGGCCGATGAGATAAAACAGGAGTCAAGGCAAGCTGTCGCTGATCTGTATAAGCTCGGAATCAAAGTGGTCATGCTTACCGGCGACGACGAAAAGGCCGCAAAATACATTGCCTCTCTGGTGGGAATTGGTGATGTTGTTGCTCATGTCTTACCGCAAGACAAGCTCGAAAAAATACAGGCGATCCAGTCGCAAGGCGCAATTGTGGCCATGGCCGGCGACGGCGTGAATGACGCCCCAGCACTCGCCCAGGCGGATGTCGGTATCGCCATGGGAACCGGCACGGACGTGGCCATTGAGTCGGCTGGTATCACGCTTCTTGGTGGAGATATCTCAAAGTTGGTGAAGGCTATCAGGCTGTCCAAAATCACCATGAGAGGCATCAAGCAAAACCTGTTCTGGGCATTTGTTTATAACATCGTAGGCATACCGCTTGCGGCAGGAGTCTTTTATCCGCTTGGAGGATGGCTCTTAAATCCGGTCTTTGCCGGGTTCGCGATGGCTTTATCTAGCGTGTCAGTGGTGTCGAATTCACTGAGAATTAAAGCTAAAAAAATATAACTATGAATACATATACATTCCACGTTTCCGGCACTCACTGCGCTTCATGCAAGATCTTCATTGAAGATACGTTGAACGAGCAGCTTGGTATCGAGCGTGCAAACGTCGATCTGAAGAACGAAACCGTATCGTTTGATACAACCCTTAAAGAAGACCAGCAACAACTTGCAGATATGCTCTCGGAAAAAATTAAACGCAACGGATACGCTCTTTCAGTCCCGCCTCCGCAGGGCTACGGACGGGCAAGCGAGAAAATGGTAAAACAGAAGGATGGTCAGGGGCTTATTTGGCAAGCACTGCCGATCGGACTTGGGTTTCTGATTCTGTTTTTCTTACTGCAAAAGTCCGGCATTCTTAATCTCGGACTCGGCGGGGAGATTTTGCCCGTCACCAGTTTTATTATCGGTCTCATTGCGTCAGTATCATCGTGTCTCGCAATAGTTGGCGGCTTGGTCTTATCGCTTTCGGCCAAAATATCGCAGGACAATATAAGCGACACCCGCCTTCGCGCGAGGCTACGGACGGGCGAGGCAAAAACGTTCACACTTTTCCATGTGGGCAGGCTTGCCAGCTTTGCGGTGTTGGGCGGCGTTTTGGGGGCAATCGGTAGCGCGATAGGTATTAATTTCACGTTTACGGCAATCTTGGGCATCCTGGCATCGGTGGTGATGTTACTCTTGGGACTGAACTTGGTCGGAATTTTTGAAAAAAATAAGATCGCTCTGCCCTCAGGAATTTTCAATTTTTTCCGTAGAATCGAGCATAAAACATTTACCCCACTTGTTCTCGGTTTTGCCACGTTTTTCCTGCCCTGTGGATTTACGCAATCGATGCAGGTTCAGGCATTAAGCAGCGGATCGTTCATGTCGGGACTTACTATCATGCTCGCATTTGCTTTGGGGACCTTACCGATGCTTCTACTTCTTTCTTTCGGCTCTGCATCGTTTGCTCACGGAAAGCACGCCCCACTATTCTTCAAATCTGCCGGAATAGTCGTCATCGGCCTCGGACTGTTCGCGCTTCTCGCAGGGCTTGCCGGACTTGGAATTATTCCTCCGCTATTTAATATCTAATGTACCTAATGTATGTATAAAACCGCTTCAATAATCATAACGGTCGCGCTTGTGATTGGTGTCGGCATTGTGTTTTTGGGACAGTCACGAAATAACCCTGGCTCCAGCGGAACTGCATCGGTGCAAAACGTTGAAATACGAGACGGAGTTCAGTATGTCACCATCAATGCGCGGGGCGGCTACTCGCCCAAAGTGTCTACCGCACAAGCGAATATTCCGACAAAATTAATCGTGAAAACAAACGGCACATACGACTGTTCCGCTTCATTGGTCATAAGGTCAATCGGTTATCAGAAAATCTTGCCTAATACCGGAGAAGAAATAATAGACCTAGGCACTCCGCAAGCCGGAACATTTCAGGGGCTTTGCAGCATGGGAATGTACAATTTCGCGCTTAATTTTAATTAACGTGTTTTTTCGCTCTTTCCACACGTCGATGCATTGCTCAACAGAGCACGTATCGCATGCAATTCCCATAGCGCCCGCTTCCGGTCAGTAGCTCCCTGGCCAGACAGGCTGAACTCGCTCAATTTAAAGTGGAATCTGACTCCACTGTATTTTTTCGACTCATCAGAGAGAATACTGCAAAAATCTTCTCCTTTTTAAAAAAACGACCACCGGCCTAAAGGTCGGTGGCTTTGTGTTTGCCGGCAGGACGGCGATGGTCATCGAGAGGTTAGCCTGTCGAGGAGTGACGGCTGATCGACTTTTGCATGGTGATGTTGGTGTCTGACATAGCGACGGATCAGGTGTTCGTCGAGACTGATGGTCGAGACGAAGTAGCCTCGTGCCCAGAGCGACTGTTTTTCGTAGAGACCGGATACGCGCTTGATCTTTTTCTTCATTCATGCGGACGACTTTCCTTTCAGTGTCTGCATGATGTAGGAAACGGAATCCTTGGGTGTGGCGAGAAGAACGAGATGGATGTGGTCCACCTGCATGTTGAACTCGATGATTTCCCAGTGTTTCCACTTCACAATATACTCGAACATTCTGCGGAGTTCGCGCTTCACGGTCTCGTCATTCAGTACCTCGCCACGGTACTTGGGCGTCCAGACTATGTAGTATTTAATATCGTAAAAACAGTGTGATAATGTACGGATCGTACGTTTGTGTTGCATGCCGAACGTAATGGTTAGTTGCTAATCGCCGTCCTACCGGACGGCGTTAGCATACGCCCCTCCCTTCAAACGTACACTCCAGCTAAGGCCGGAGGTTTTTCTTTGTAATAAATGACCCTGGCCGAGGATGGCCAGGGTCGTTCTCCTTTAGGCTACATATTCAATTGCATGACCCGGATAGAGCCTAGGGAGTAGTCGAGGATGAAGCTCCGTTACCCCTTTCCTCAAACTATCCCTGAAGTCGGGATGAGCGATGCTGATGATTCGCTCGACCACCACGGCCTCATCGTTGTGCGCAATATGCACCACACCATGCTCCGTCGCAAGGTAATCGACTAGCTCGGACGGCGTCGAGACACTCACGCCCCGGGGCACGGCAGCAGTGATACTGCTTCGGATCGTGCCGCGATCATCCCGATAGATGCTCGGCGTGCCAATGACCGAAACACCGAACTCAGTACGTCGAATCTCCTCGATCAGCTCGCGTTGTCCGCCAATCGCCGAGTACTTTTCGACAGTGCCATCAACCCGTTTTCGCATTGTGGCGTAGACTTCTCCAAACGCGGAAAAACCGAATGCCGCATTGAGGCTAAACGAGTACGGATGACGCTCGCGACGACCATTGACCCACTCCTGCGGCAGGATGAGCACGTCTGGATTGCGGTGAACAAAGTCACGAATCTTCTTCGTTCCCGCAATAATGCCCATCACGTGCTTACCATGGAATGCACCGGAGCGGTTACGCCCGGTGACAACACCTTTCTCAATCGCGTCGACTAGGCTATCCGACGCAAGCTCTGTGTCTACTGAGAGATCACGATACCCCTCGAGCATTCTCCACAGCGCGCCCGGCCCACCGATACCAGCCTGGATCGAGCTTTGCCGATCCTTAATGAGGCCTTGTGCTTCGATGTGACGAGCGATTGCCTCCCATGCCGGATTAAGTTCTCCTTTCAGTGGAAAATCCACAAGTGGGAGGTTCTCTTCAATGATGATATCAACTTCGTCCTCATGCACTGCACATCCAGCCCTCAGTACGGTCTCCCGGCCAGTTACCGGGTCAGTCCAGGTATGTGCGATGCCTCCCGTGTATGCTTGCGGCATATTAGGATTCACCACGAGCACCCGAAGGGCGTACCCTCCCTTCGCACCCATGAAGCCAGAGAGCATAAGGCTTCCATCGAGTGTCATTGCGTAGAGCCCATCTCGTGCGGGAGCGGCGTGACCAATAACGATGTCGGCACCCCACTTACCCGCCATTGAACGAACTGCACGCGACAAATCATCGGCAATAAATACACCATTGCCGCTATTCATCGCCTCACGATTCGCACTGCCGATGAAGGGTGTCACCGGAACGATGCCACCACGAGATCGCCATTTGGGCTGACCAACGGGGAGAATTTGCACATACTCCACCGATCTTGGCGGAAACCTCGTCGACTGTTCACTGAGATACGAATCGAGCCTTTCAATCGTCGCCCCATTGCCTGGGGCAAAGACGCGGCACGAGCCGTATGTATTGACATGGTCCTGTATGAGATTCCTGATAATGCCGACAGTACCGGCAATCTTCTTTGCCTTCCGTCTCATGATTCACCATTCCCCTTTCTGTATGCAGGCCGCCTTCAAGCTAAAGAACAGCCAGTTAACAGTATACCATATTTATGGACTTACGTACATATCCGCGACATCCCATTATCCCGTCACACTGCATCGGTTATGTGTGTAGCCTTTTAATGAAAGCCGGGCACAGGTGTGCCCGGCTTTTTTCTAGTTACTGTGGACCTGAAGCATGTACTGCACCAGCGTCGGATCATCAGCATCAAAGGTCAGATTGAAGCCTGCCGTGTCGAAGATCTTTCGCATAGGGCGATTGTTCCGCAGTGTCACCGCTTCAAGACGTTGCACTGTCGGCGTTGCTCTCGCCCACCTCAAAAGCTCAGACATCAAGAGCGTACCGACGCCGCGATGCTTTACCTTTGCGGAAAACGAAACTTCAAAGGTACCTGTGCCTCGATAGCGCTCAAGACGCTCCATCGCTCGACACACACCCTGCAGCGAGCCATCTCTTGCAACAAGCACGATAATCCGGGCATTTTCATTGTTGATCGCATCCTTATAGAACTCGATCGCACGCTGCCGGCTTACGCTCTTCCTCTTCATCCGCGATAGATATCGCAGATACAACTCTTCCTCCGAAAATCCATCGAAGTAAGATACGAGAAGATTCGCATCCCCGGGTCGTGCAAAACGAATAGTTGCTCGCGTCTGATCACTGAGCACTACTTCTTTATGCCAGTCCTTCGGGTACTCCATCGACGCATGTGGTGTATGAATCAGTTCTTGGCTCATGACATCCCTCATTCATAGTCATTACTGACTTTATTACTATACGCTGAAGTGGTCATAGAGGCAAGAACATTTGCTCGCTCAATACGAGGGGACGACTCAAGTGTCGCGTCGCCCAACATGACTTCAACAATGTGCCTTACGTCGTACACCGCCGCATAAGAATTCAATAGTTTATGAAATACACAGTATATACTCATCATATGCATTCAGATGTGCGGATTCTTCTTTTTACGATCGCTCTCTTTATGATAATCGCTTCTCTCGGCAGCGCATCACGAAAAACAGAAGACGCGTCGCTCTTGAACGCGCGCTTTCACAATGCGTCGCTCCCGCCACAGGAGCGTGCACTCGATCTGCTTTCACACATGACACTCGACGAGAAAATCGGGCAGATGGCGCTCGTCGAGAAAAATAGTGTCCCGCATGTGGAAGTCGTCTCACGGTTCGGGTTAGGGGCGCTCCTCTCAGGCGGGGGCGGCAAGCCCTCAGAGAATACCCCTCTCGGCTGGCGCACCATGATTACTGCGTTTCAAGACGCGTCGCGTCGTTCACGGACGGGCATTCCCATTCTCTACGGAATCGATGCGAACCATGGACATGGCAATGTGCCCGGCGCAACCATATTTCCTCACGCGATCGGACTCGGTGCTGCGGGAGATGAAGAACTCGCGGAAAAGATCGCACACGCAACAGGAGAAGAGGTGCGCGCAACGGGGGCTGATTGGATCTTTTCGCCCTCGCTCGATCTGCCGACAGACATTCGGTGGGGGCGTGTCTATGAGGCGTTTTCCGAACATGCCACAATTGCAGGACCGCTTGGTGCGGCGCAGGTACGCGGATTCCACAGCGCGGGTGCGCTCGCGACACCGAAGCACTACCTGGGCGCGGGCAGCATGATCTGGGGATCATCCTCAAACCCTCGCTTTCTAATTGATCAGGGAGTGACGCCGCGCGATGAGCTTGCTCTTCGCACTGCATATCTGCCGCCATTTGAGGACGCGATTGCGAGCGGTGCAAAAAGCATTATGGTCGGACTCAACGCTTGGGGCGACGAAAAAATGTCAGCGAACAGATACCTCGTCACCGACCTCCTCAAGGGTGAGCTCGCGTTTGACGGTTTCGTCGTTTCCGATTGGTATGGTGTGTATGAAATTTCGGAAAGTAAGTACGACTCGGCTGTTGCCGCGATAAACGCAGGCATCGATATGGTGATGTTGCCCTATGAATATGAACAGTTTATCCGCGATGTTCGTAATGCCGTCTTGAGTGGAGCGATTCCGGAAGAAAGAATCGACGACGCGGTCCTCCGAATTCTTCGCGTCAAATTTGAACGCGGCCTTTTTGAGACCCGAACGCTGCCAGGGCTTGAGACGATCGGATCCCGAGAACATCGCGCTCTTGCCCGCGACGCTGTCGCACGCTCGGCTGTTATTCTCAAGAACGATGCGGTGCTCCCAATCGACGACAGCACGCGTACCATTCGCGTCGCGGGCTCTGCGGCAGACAACGTGGGGCTGCAGTCGGGTGCGTGGACGGTCGAGTGGCAGGGTATCGACGGGAATTGGCTTCCCGGCGCAACCTCCATTCTCAGTGGCATACGCGCGTCTGTAGGGGCACGCGAGGTGCAGTATTCAGCAGACGGCGTTTTTGATGGTGATGAGCGCGCAGATGTCGGGATCGCGATAGTGGGAGAGCGACCCTATGCTGAGGGCTGGGGCGACACTGCACACCCGCAGATATCTGATGATGATCTGAGTGCCATCACTCGCCTGAAGGAATCAACAGACAAGCTCCTCGTCATCATTGTCTCGGGTCGCCCCCTCATCATTACCGATGAGTTGGCAGAGTGGGATGCGCTCATCGCCGCATGGCTTCCCGGGTCAGAAGGCGCGGGGATCGCCGACGTGCTCTTCAGCGCAACGACCACGGGCAAACTCCCACTTACCTGGCCACGCACGATCGATCAACTCCCACTGACTCACGAGGGTGCCTCGAGTGATTCCTCTTTCCCACTCTTTCCTCGTGGCTTTGGATTGCAACTCGTCGCTCCCTGAAGTGCGTTTCTACTTCATTTCCGCCACGCGCATGCCGTTCAACGCCTGCGACTCTACAGGAAGTCCAAAAGATAGAGGATGATCAGTACCCCGATCGGAACTCCGAGAAGCCATAATATAAATCCCATACGTACACTCTACTCTTTTGCACGTGACATTACCGTGAAGCGCGGGAGTTTCTTTTCGGCTTTGGAGGAACGCGAGCACCGCTTTCTCGCGCCTCGTTAATGCCGATCGCAATCGCCTGCTTTCTGCTCGTTACTTTTTTATTGCTTCGACCTGAGCGCAGTGTCCCTTTTTTGAATTCACGCATCGTCTTGCGCATTTTTTTTCGAGCCTTCGGACCGTATTTCTTTCCCTTATGTTTCTTCGCCATAGTTCAGCTATTCCTACGCGTCTCATCATCCACCTCTCGCCGCGCCGCTTCAATACTGTCCTCGGCTCGGGCACGAATGTGCCGATACTCCGCCTTCATGCGGTGAGCAAGTCTTCTCAGCTGTGCTTTTGTGAGATCTTTTGCGATTCCGTAATCTTCCACAACTTCGTCGGCAACTCGTTCATATGTCTCGCGAGAATATTCTCCGAGGTCTGCGAGTTGAGAGCGTAGTGTGGCCGTGACGTCATCAACGTATTCTTCAATGTCATCTCGACGGATTCGCCCGCCAGGGCCGTACAGTACGTATCCAATGACGGCGCTCGCTAAAGCGGCGCCCGCCATAAACGGCCACAGATAATTATTTCTATACCTGTCATTATAATTATGGTTCATAGATTGTTTGTTATTGATAATTTATAAAGGGCTCTGAGACGGGTTTCTTGCGCCATGATCGAGCGTTCGTCTCGCAAAAATTTCCGCGCTCCGGACGATGACGCGAAGGCGGCGCACTAATGAATCTCGCGCAAAGGTAACGCGTTCGGCTTCCCGCTGTGCCGTACGCAGCAGTGCTCGCAGCTCTGTAACGGCACTCACGACGTAATACACAACAACAATACACGCGAGCGTGAGAACGACCGCGCAGACGCTTGCGATAAGGGCAAAAATCTCAAGAGCTGATCCTTCAACCATGCCTCTTTATTGCACACAGCGCTTGAAGATATGATGAATCCGGATTGAGCAACAGCGCCACAGGGAGGTTGCGTATGCGAGCGGCGAAAGCAACTACGCAAAAAGCAGGTTGACGAGGAAAAGTAATACGACCGCGCCTATGACGGCCCATATGAAGCTCATGATGCCCGAAGGCCGGTCAACGCCTGGCGTTTGGCTGAATCCGAACATATCAGCAAGCCATCCACCGACGAAGGCGCCCGCAATACCGACAACAATGTTCCCAATAACACCAAGAGAGGCAGCATTTCCCACAATAAGGCTTGCGATCCATCCTGCTAAACCTCCAAAAAGTATCCATATCACGATGTTCATATGTGTATGCGCCTGAGGCGTTTTACGATGCTAATACAATAAGGATGACAGAGCATGGTGAAAGACACATGAATTTTCACCCGCAGGTCCCACAACGTCGCCTCAATCGTCTGCGAATAACGACTCGCACGCATTCACACACACTTCACGCGCCTCTGTATATGATGACGATATGTTACAAGCATAGTCACAATATCTATGAAGCAATACACCATTGGAATGTTTAAACGGCGCTCAGACGCAGAAGCCGCGGTAAGTGCGGTCCATCAAAAACTCGGCGTTGATAAGGATGAAATATCATATGTATATCGCTCGAGCGATGGCACGATGATGGAAATGGACGCCGAAGAAATCTCAGGAAAGACCGCTGGTGAGAGAGCCGTTCAAGGAGCCACCATTGGTGGAGGAGTAGGAGCCTTGGCGGGAGTCGCTGCAGCTGCAGGTATTATCCCGGTCGTTGGACCCATCGTGGCTGCGGGTTCTCTCGGTACCGCTCTTGGCGTTGGCACAAGTGCGCTCGGGACGACGGTCGCAGGTGCAGCAACTGGAGCAGCGGCAGGGGGCATAATCGGCGCACTTTCAACCATGGGTGTTAGCGAACCATCGACCAAGCGTTACGAAGACATGGTTGCGGAAGGCAATATTATGGTTGGTGTCCACGCAGACTCCTCGACGCATGTCGCAGCGACTCTCGAAGATGCCGGTGCGGTCGAGGTGAGTAGTTTCAGACCGTAACCGGGTCCGTCTTTGTAGACTTTATGAGGAATGCCCACGATGTATTGAGGGGTTAGGAAGCACTCCTAAAATTCTCGCCACGTCGGAAGTATGTCGACTGCTGCGTTACGTGTTCGCGTTCCACCAGCTGTCTCACATGTAAGTGTGTAGACTGTCCGCGCTTGAATTGGTGCAGACGTCTCACCACCGACGGGAGAATGTATGCCGGTCCAGGAATCTCCATTGGGCGCTGTAACAGTGCAGCTCTCGACGTTTTCCGCTGACCAATTAACTTGAGTAGTTGCACCCCGCGAGACAAGCGACGGAATCGTTCGTATTTGCAAATCAATTGAACCATTCCCATCACCCGTACCGTCACCATCCGGATCCCCATTGATAGGACCATCAAGTACACTAATCGTCTCATCATCTGCATCTCCGCCACATACGAAAGAGAAGGATGTATATGCAGATGTAAATCCATCTTCATCTTGAGCAAACACCCGCACTGTGTGCGAACCACTTTCAGAGAAAACACGAGTTGCAGACTGTTCAATACCGGATTCAACATACCCACTGCCTGGCACATATACATCTATGCTACCATCCGCATCCCAATCAACGCCGTATCGTATTTGATCACCCTCCGGATCTGTCGCGTTCATACGAATCGTATATGGTTCACCGACGACACACCGACCCGCACCAGCCGCGTTAACCGTCGGAGAACCGGGCGGATTGCCTTCTGCTTCCGTTACGTTGATTGTGTACGGAACAGTTTGACGGGGGACAGTTACTGTCGATATCCCGCTGGAACCGCCGCTAGTATTTACATAGAATGTTGCAGGTGTGATTGCAAAATTCCCAATCGTCTGAGCTGGAACATGAATACTCGATCCCATGACGTTAATTTGCAATGACCCTCCAGGAAACGCCACACCTTGCCCATCGCTGTCACCTGCCGTTGAAACGACACTGCTCACCCACGACCAGAATCCGCCGCCAAGGCCTCCAGCATACGACGCCCCCGACTCTGCTATTTGAGCAGGTATTGTTAGACTCTCAATCTCTTCACCAAGCGTCTGAGCAGGTATATCCAGTGTGTAGGTTGATCCTTCATATGTAACACCAATCGACTGCGCGGGAATCGAAAAAGAAACAACGTTACTTGCCCCCTGTGCAGCACCGCGCGTCGTCAAGTTGCCATAGCCACATACGTTGTCATGCGTCATGATGGTGTAGAAATGACCTTGGGTGGAATCGAAAGAAAATATTGGGTTAAAGGCGCCAACATGGTCAAGCGTACAGTCATAGCCACCGCCGTTTAGATTGCCGATCTGTGCTGTTGCGGGACTGCCTCCAGTCGCCGCAACGGGAGTACAATTCCACCCCGTGCCGACGTCTACATTTTTCACAGGAGCGTTAATTGAGAGTGAACCGTAGTTTACGCTACTGTCTCCATTGATAGAAAAAATTCTATTTTTTTCAGTACAGACAGACTCTAGTGATGCCCCTACCTCTGAGGGGACCTTATCGACAGTAGCGCCGGTACCCAACTTCTGCGACGTTATCCAGTCGCCATACGGGGACGAAGCAAATGACCCTGTTGCAAACCAATAGATGTCGCGTGATTCATGTGGCATAAATCGGAGACGCACCTGCGTGCCCTGCGGGACCGTTGCCCCTGAGGGAATAACGACTCCTGTCGCTGCATCCACCACCTGGACGCCATACTGCACAGAAATTGAAGGATTGTTTATATGCAATCTGCCGTAGTGGCAATAATTACACACACTACCAGACAAAACAGTTTGCCATAATTTTGATTGCGTTCCCGTGGGAACCGTCCTCAGCGTGCCTGTGAAAATATCGGTATACGAGGCTGAGTATGCCCAAACCGCAAGTGGCGCACTTATCAATACCATGATCCCTACAAAAACCTTTGCGATGTTATTTTTTTTCATAGAATGATTAAAAGTTATTAGTAGGATGGTGCTGGCGGTACAGTGCCTTCGCGTCGTGAGAGTACACGTCGTGCAATTGCACTCACAATGATGAGGAGTAGCATTATGCCTCCAAGGCCTATAGCGGTAGATAGACCATTCTGCGATGCACTTGAACCGCTTTGACCAACACAGCTTTGAGGGTCGATGTTTTTGCAGTCGTATTCATACCGAGAGTCATCGACTAGTTTGCCATCTTTAAACAGACGAGTGTCAAGCGTGAAGCGATCGTAACTCCTCTTTGGAGTGAACGAGTCAGCAACCGCCATCATTGCACTACTTACCGCTCCCTCATATGCGATTTCATGGATAAGCTGCCCCGATTCATCGGTGAGCACGACTTCTAAGCGGGTATTCTCTACCACGTCCTTTTCTCCCGCATTATGGAGACATGAAAATAACGTATTCTCCTGTCCCGCTACGAGCGGGAAGAACATGACGCTAGGAAAGTGAATTCTTGGCTGATTGACACCCGATCTTGCGAATCGCACGCCGATAACTGATTTCGTGTCCTTCCAGATAACCGTCGCTTGCGCTACATATACGGAATACTTGGTATCCGTTACGGTTATTGCTATCGGAGCGGATCCATTTGCGGGCACTGTGATGTTTTCCGTTTTCTCCTGCACGATATTCTGCCTCAATAGCGTGTCCCACTGGTAGACCAACCACGTGACCGTGACCGCTTCTGCTGACGCATGTGGATTTCTGACTACCGCCCGTACCTCGACCGGCTCCGTCGGAGACAAAACCGGTGGAAATGCTGCAAAGGCATAAGCATCACCGGCTACAGTAACCGATTCCTTGTCGATTGCGATAGGACCTTTTTCATTCCCCGTTACACCAAAGGAGACGGCGTTCCCGATAATGTCATCGGTGAATGAAAGGCCGAGCATGCTAAATTTACGATCTACAGAGAAGAACGTTGCAAGCTCATACTCTCCCGACTCAGCATATGCAGGTACACTCCAAGTAAACGACACTGGTACTGAGCCATTTGCAGGAATAGTGACCCCATCTAATGCAACATACTGATCCACGACGTTGGGACCGTATATATCTTTCTGCGTGGTTCGCGTCTTAAATATCTTAACAAAAAGCGTTCCCTCCACTATTGGGTACGGGTTCTTGTTCCGCAAGACGCCGTTGAACTGTATGGGAACACCTGAGACAGTGTTTGGAGTTACAACAGCGAGATCTGCCTCCACTGAACCAAACTTATAGTAGTCGAAGCAGGACACGGCACCCGCAGGAAGCATTGAACCACCGACGATGTCTGGATTATTACTTACGTTATTTAGTTCGTCTGCAATGTTCGTCTGTGCCTCAACGCCTCGAAATGCAAAAAAGATAACCCAACACATTACAATAAATAAATAAAACTTCTGACCCTTGGTTACGGTGCTCATAGTATAGTGAATCTATTCTAGCAACAGTCAACTCACTGGAGTCCGTTGATGACCACATACTGTGTATAGCCATCGTCGCTAATTCTGCCCCCCCACTCGCCCATTTTCGACAGTATTACCGCACAGCAAACTATTCAGCGGTCAGGAGATCGCAGCCAATACTAAATTTACGCAACTGCGCAGCTCTTTATGATCCGTGACACAGTTGGAGCAACAGATGACCTTGCGCGAGGGATGGACCGAATCATCGCTGTAGAAATCTTCGGTGGAATTTTTGCAGAACGCGCAGCGCGAGATGACTTCACGATTGGGTGTCTCCACGACCGGCGTCACTTGGCGGTTGTCGAAGACGTAGAGCGTGCCTTTGAAGCGCTTCCCGGGAAACTTCTGCATGTAGGTGTGGATGCCGTCTTTCAATTGATACAGATTCTCGAAGCCTTCTTTCTGAAGGAGGCAGGTTGCCTTCTCGCAGCGGATGCCGCCGGTGCAGACCGCGACCACCTTCTTCTGCTTTAAATGCGCGATCGAATCGAGCTTTTTCGGAAGATCGCGGAAGAAGCGTAGCTTCGGATCGATAGTGCGCTCAAACTGCCCTGCTTCTATTTCGAAATCGTTGCGGAGGTCGAGGACGACAAAGTCGTCATTGCGCGCATACATTTCTTCGAGCTCCTCTGCCGTCACTTCCGGCGCCGTTTCTTTTGCCACATCAAATTCCCCCGCGCCGAGCGTGACCACTTCTTTCCGCACCTTTATGCGAAGCTGTGGGAAGGCACTCCCGGTGCCTTCGGACTCCTTGAAGACGAGACCGCGGAAGCGTTCGTCGCTCCAGAGCGCTTGTTTGTACGTCTCGATTGCCTCATGGGTCCCCTCGAAGGTGCCGTTTATGCCCTCGCCGGCGATGAGCATGCGGCCTTTCAGTCCGAAACGCTTACAAAGCGCAATCTGCTCGTCCCGAAACGCCGCCGGGTCGTCGATTTTCACAAACTTATAGAAGAGGATTATGGTGTATTTCACCTATCTAAACTACCGCGAAATGGGCTCTTCGGAAAGCCTAGCGCACCATCCCGACGATGCCTTGCGCGAAGGAGAGCATGAGGCTCAGGATCGAGATGAAGAACGTCACGATGAGCGTGAAGAACTGCAGGAGGAAATCGAGGATGTATGTCAAGAATTCCATTGCGTAAGTGTACCAAAATTTGCTTACCGATGCGGGCAGCCGGCCCAGCAGCAGGGGCGGCGCATGCCGCCGGAGAGTTTGGACATCGCTTTTTTGATGCGAATGTCGCGCGTTTCTGCCTTCTTGCCGGAAGTGGCCCAACAAATCCACTCGTTCTTAGCGAGGGGTGTTGTGGAGTCCCAGGTGGCTTTTGCTCGCGGCGATTTTAAGAGCGCCGCGTTCAAGTCCTTGGGCAAAGTGTGCATACGCTACGAAGTCGACGCAATGCCGAGCTGCTCTTTTACGATCCGCGCGAGTTCTTCAAGACTCACCTCGCTCTTCATCAAGTAGCGCTGAGGAGCGATAGCCTCGATATCAGCAGCCGCAGATTCATCTTCGGGCGCAATATTGGTGAAAAAAATTACGCGTACGCGCTGTCCCCATTCCCCGCTCTTCCGCAACGTCTTCAGCATCTCGTAGCCCGTCATGTTTGGCATGCGGTTGTCAAGAATGATGAGATCGGGGTGTGTTTCGAGCGCCGTCGCAAGGCCTTTTGCGCCATCGGCAGATTGCGTGACGGTAAAACCTTCTTGCGTGAGTTTCTCGGCGCTCAACGTGCGCAGAGTTTCGTCGTCTTCAATGATGAGGACTGAGTATTTCATTTCAAGCGGTGCGCCCATGTGTCGCAGTATACTAGAACGAGCGCAGCTTGTCGCGATATATAAGCGATACGAGTGCGAAACTCAGAATGAGGAGCAAGAACCACGAACCAATTTTTGCAAAGGAAACGAGGTGCCAGGCGTAAAGCTGGCTCGGATACAGCCAGATGTGGGTAAAGGTACCGACGTTTTCGGCGACCCAGACGAAAAATGCCGTGAGGAGTGCTGCCGCGAGAAACGGCATCGCACGCTCTTTCGTATACACCTGAAAATAGATGCGAGTATTCCAAAAAATGAAGAGAACATAACCAAAAAGAAAATAGCGGATATCAAGAACGTAATGGTGTGTGAAGAAATTCAAATATATCAGCACAGCCATCACCCAAAGGTGGTAGTAGGCCGGAAAACATTCGAAGCGCAACCGAAGAAAATGGAACGCACGAGAAATGTAACTCCCGACAGCAGAGTAAAGAAAGCCCGTAAAGAGCGGCACGGTTGCTATCGCGAAAAAGGTACCGGGAAGACCGGGATATACCCAAGACGCTATATCCGGATGTGTCTTGAAGAGTTCCATCAGAGTCGCGAGCACGTGAAAAATAAGAATGACGGCAAACTCCCGAAACTCTTCGAAACGAAAAAGAAGCGCACTCGCTTGAAATGCAACGGCAGCAAAAAAAATGACGTCGTACCGTGCGAGGCCAGGTACTGCAATAAGCTCCGTTACTAAAAACACTGCAAGAAGAAACGCTCCGAACTGGCTCGCCCGTGCGTTCGCGATCCCGAAGTGCCAGAGTTCTCTCATAATCTGTTGCATACACTCAGTACTAACGGTACACCCTACTTCTTCTCAGCACGAATATGTTTGTATGTCCGAAGCAGCTCGCGCGCGATGTTCTCACTCTTAAACTGCTCGGCGGTTTTCTCAGCTGCCTCAGCCATTCTTTCACGGAGCACGGGGTCAAATCGAAGCAGTCTAATCTTTTCGATCGCTGCTTTCTCGCTTCCAACCAAGAATCCATTCTCTCCGTCACGAATGATCTCAGGCGCAACACCAACCGGGAACGTAACCGGTATAAGACCCTGCGACATACCTTCGACTAAAGAGAGGGAAAAGCCTTCATAGCGCGATGAGACGATGAGAATGCTCCCCCGAAGAGGCGCAAGTGCCCCGGGAATAAAATCTTTGCGCATATTTACGAACATGTGGTGTTTGGGGAACGAGACTTTCAACCACTCTTTAAGCTTACGGCTCGTCGTCATGCACACAGTGGTTTTGGGCATTTCGGGAAATGCCTTGTAGATATTCACCAATCGACTGAAGCCTTTTAATTTCAGCGTATAGATGTCACCACCGAGGCGACCAAGAAAGACGAGGTGCGGCTCTGCTATAACCTCGGATGTACGACGTCCATGATTGAACCAATAATCTTCTATCGCGTTATGAATCACATGAATGTTTGCTTCAGGAACACCGGCTTCCATCAGTTCCTTCTTCACTTTCTTTGAGGTTGCGATGCAGGCGGAGGCCTTGAGGGCTGTCAGCTCTTCCACGTCGGCTACATCCTGAATGGGACGAAGTGTCTTGAAATCGAGTTCCGGTATAATTCCGAGTCGGAAAAGATGTTTGAACACAGCTTTTTGAGCCTGAGGCAAATCCAGTGTCCAAGGTGTTGAATTTAGAAACCCGCGACTCGTCGAACCAAAGTGACACACCGTGGGCGTCTGAAATGGTGTAAACGGAAGCGGCGTATAGGTTGTGCCCTGCACGATGTCTGCAGCAAGTACTTTGTCTTTATATTCGAGGAGAGAATAAAAGAAGAGGATGTTCGCGATGCCTTTCAAATGCGAAGGTGTTTCGAAGAGCTTTTGCTTCGGAAAAATGTGCTGTACGTCCACCCCTTCTTTGGAGAGCGCTTTCGAGATCAGATCGTTTATCTGACTGGCTCCTGTTTGAAGCTTCTTTTCATTATGAATGAAGGCGACCCTGAATTTTCGGGGTGCTTTAAGGACTTCTGGTGCTTTCTCCCCCCGAAAAAGCCTTAAAAAGGTTCGCGTTGCTTGGTACGATCTCCGGCCGATTGAGCCTTTCTTTTTCTTTGCCACGTTCTCAACATAATACCACGTTTTTCATACTCTTTCCAGCGCATCACGCTGTTGCATCTTTTCGCTCTGGTATACTGAAATAATGAACATTTTTTCGAACAGCACGTTCACATGGTGGCAGGTTGGTGTCTTTAAATTATCAACCGTTGGTTTTGGTGTTCTTGTCGGCGCATATTGGCACGAATTCTTTGGTCAGTACCTTTTCCCCATCCTCACCATCTCGCTTGTTGCAGGCATATATATTAGTTGGGTGTACTTTAAACAGCACTAATGGCGAGGACCCGGTGGATTCCACGAGAATTTAAACTCCGCGTGCGCAAATCTGCCACCGGGCGCGGGCTTTTTGCTGAAGAACCAATTCCTAGAGGCGCATGCATTATTGAATACACTGGGCGCCCCGCAACGCTTGAAGAAATGACGCGCGATGAAGGCAAATATCTCTTCTGGACGGGAAAGACGACGATGATAAACGGGAACATTTCCTCGAATCTAGCCCGGTATATCAATCATTCTTGTGCGCCGAACTGTGAAGCCGACGGCCCCGAGGGGCGCATCTTTATCATCGCGCGCCGCGCTATTAAGGCGGGCGAAGAGCTCACCTATGACTATGGAAAGGAGTATTTTGATAAGCACCTAAAACCGAAGGGGTGCAAGTGCACAGCGTGCGTGCGAAAGCGCGAAAAACGTGTATAATCGCCGCCATGGGACAAGGAAGAATCTCGCCGATCATGCGCAAGAAGTCGCGCTCGCGGAAGACGAAGAAGCGTCTTGCCACAAAAGCGACCATGCTCGCCGCGAAGAAAACAAAGCGCGCGAAGCGCCGATAAATTTACCATCATCTCGTACAAGGCTCCGCAAGGAGCCTTGTCGCTTTTATAATGTTCCCTTCGCACCTACGCGCGTAACATCCTCACAATCCAGATGAGAATCACGGCGCCAAGTGTTGCGACTACAAGGCTGTAGATGTCAAAACCAGTGACCCCTGCGCCGCCAAACGCGTTAAATGCCATGCCTCCGATAAACGCGCCAATAATGCCTACAATGACGTTGCCAACGATTCCTTGTGACGCATCGGTGTCCATCAACAATGACGCCAGCCACCCCGCAATGCCACCTAAGACTAAGAATGCAATAATTCCCATACGCGAAAAGTGTTACCAGTAATCCCTTTCATCGTACGCATTCGTTACTGAAGCGAGGATGAAGTTAGAGCGCCGCAAGACGAGCACGCGTGAGCGGACCAAAGTAACCAGCAGCTGGCGCAATCGCGTGCGCTCTTTGAAATGCGGCGAGCGCGGCCTTTGTGCGCGCACCAAAGTAATTTGATTCATTGCCCGGCGAACCTGCGCCCGAAGATGCAACAGTGAATCCCTTCGTATTCAAAAATTTCTGAAGTTCGCGCACATCGGCGCCTTCCATGCCGAGTTCGAGATCACGCGAGAATCCATTTTCACTGGGGGTCGAAGCCGCCATGACACCTGACTGTCCGAATATAAGGGTATATGTTGCCTCATCAATAATGCCACTCACGGAAAGCCCTGCGGCTGCCTGATATTCCATCAGAGCAGCGCGCGTGAGCGAGCCGTAATGGCCTGTCGCACCAGTGTTCGCGAGACGTGCGCCCGAACTTCCCTTCGGATTTGCAATGAGGAATTCTTGGAGTTCCCGCACATCTGCATTCGTCTCGCCGAAGACGAGATTCGCGCGGTACGCACGTGCGCTCTGCGGTTGCTCCGAGAGAGAAGTAGTTCCCGATGCAGTGGGAGTATGGGCACGCGGCAGCGCAATGCCTTTCGCCTCTGCATCAGCAATCGCCGTCTTGATTTCGTCTTCAGTAAACACGCTCGCGAGACGCGGATAGGGATCTGTCGCAGAGCCACCGGAGCGAATTTCGAGATGAAGGTGTGCAGGACCGCCGGACGCGTTGCCTGTATTCCCCACAAATCCGATAATCTCACCACGCGCAACACGATCGCCCGCCTCGATGCCGGACGCGATCGAGCTTAAATGCATATAGACGAAATTTTCTCCTCCCGGATTCGCGGTGCGTATATAGAGACCCGAATTCGTGCCGTTTCCGGTGCGGAGCACAATCGCCTCGGTGGGAGAAACAATCGGCGTTCCCTCTTTCGCCATGATGTCGAGCCCCTGATGCGTGCGCGTGCCGCCGCCACGCGCGTCGCCAAAATTTCTCGTGAGATTGCTGAGCTCAACGCCAAAGAGCACCGGAATCGGAAGATTCTCGACGCGCGTCGTACTGAGATCGGCAACAAGTGAGGAGTAGCGGGATGAGTGTCCCCAATAGCGGCGGTCGTTTGGATCATCATCTTCGAGCGCCTGTGCGGAGAGCACAAGTGGAAACAAGGCAAGCGCAACAACAATTCCTCTGCGCATAGGTATGTAGTATAGACGGTGCGCGCGGTGACTTCTTTCAAGACCTCATTGCCCTTTCATACAAGATGAGTCACACTTAATTGCATGCAAAAAATAACTCCGTGCCTGTGGTTTGATGCAAACTGCGAAGAAGCGATGAATTTTTACGTCGCCCTTTTCCCAAATTCAAAAATTCATTCCATCAAGCGGTATCCTGTGGGAGTGCAGGAAGGCCCACTTTCGGGCATGGATGGCAAGATCTTGACGGCAATTTTTGAACTCGATGGTTACACTTTTCAAGCACTTGATGGTGGACCGCACTTTACCAAGAACCCCTCGGTCTCGTTTTTCGTGAACTTTGATCCTTCGCGCGAGCCGCATCCGGAGGAACGTTTACGTGCGATGTGGGAGAAACTTTCTGATGGCGGCACGGTGCGTATGCCGCTTCAAGAATACCCGTACTCCAAACTCTACGGCTGGATTGAGGATCGCTTTGGGCTCTCCTGGCAGCTCATGCTCACGAACCCCGAGGGCGAGCCGCGCCCTGCGATCGTCCCCTCACTTCTCTTCACGAAAGAAATGAGCGGAAAGGCACACGAGGCATTTCAGTTCTACGTCGACACTTTCAAGAACGGCGCACGTATGGGTACCGTCGCACACTATCAAGCCGGCTCGCCGCCGGGCCTCGAGGGCGGCGTCATGTTTGCGGAGGCACAGCTCGCCGGGCAGTGGTTTTCCGCGATGGACGGCGGCGGCGCGCACGAATTTTCTTTCAATGAGGGCATTTCTTTCGCTATCGAGACCGCGGATCAAGCAGAGACGGATTATTTCTGGGATGCGTTTACAAAAGACGGCGGCGCGGAGAGTCAGTGTGGTTGGCTTAAGGACAAGTACGGCTTCTCCTGGCAAATCGTCCCCAAACGCTTGATGGAACTCATGAGCGATCCCGATCAAGAAAAAGCGAAGCGTGCTCTCTTGAAAATGCTTGAGATGCAGAAAATCGACATTGATGCGCTCGAGAAAGCTGCCGTGTGATATGGCTGAGTTGAAAACGAAAAAAACGAGAGCGAGCGTAGCGGCATTCCTCGCGAAGATTGCTGATCCGAAACAGCGCGCCGATGCAAAGACCTTGCTTGCGCTCATGAAGAAAGCGACGGGTGAGAAACCGGCCCTCTGGGGCACCAGTATCATCGGCTTCGGCGAATACCACTACGAATCCGAGCGGAGCGCGCAGAAAGGCGATTGGCCGCTCACCGCGTTCGCCCCGCGCAAAGGCAACCTCACGGTCTACATCATGCCGGGCTTTAAGGATTACGAAGCGCTTTTGAAAAAGCTCGGAAAACACAAACACAGTGTGTCGTGCCTTTACATCAAGCGCCTCGCTGACATTCATATGCCCACCCTCGCGGCACTTGTCACCAAAGGATACAAAGACATGAAAAAGCGCTATGCTAAGAACATTACGAAATAACCGATACAAACTATGAAAGGCTCATATGTGGATGGATTTGTGTTTCCGATTCCGAAGAACAAAGTCGCTGCTTACAAGAAAATGGCGGAGTGGGGCATGCGCACGTGGATGAAGCATGGCGCGCTCGCGTATTACGAGTGTCAGGGCGACGATCTCGTGCCAAAGCCGATGGGCGACATGAAGCAGCGCTCCTTCAAAGAGCTCGCGAAAGCGGGACCGAACGACACTGTCTGGTTTTCGTTTATCGTCTTCAAAGACAAAAAACACCGCGACGCGGTGAATAAGAAAGTCATGACTCAGATGGAGAAGGAATCAAAGAAATGGGAGGGCGTCCCTATGCCAATGGATCCAAACAAAATGGCGTACGGTGGATTTAAGGCGGTGGTGAAGAGGTAACAGAAGGTGCCGGGAAAGACCGGCACCTCTTCGTTCAAAGATCTGCATCGCACCTATCGGCAAGATCCCAGATCTTTAATTTCTCCTCTTCCGTGATGTTGCGGGGATTCAGATGTCCATCGAGAACAAGCCCGTGGATCTTGACGACGAACCAGCCCGAATTAAACATGAAGCCAGCTCTTCTGAGTGTCATAAATTCCATGACCCCATCGACAAACATCAGATACTGAGGAAACTCGATTTCAGTCTGCGACGCTGGTCGCGACCGCTCGTTGAGCCGATCATCTGCTGCATTTCCCATTACACATCTCCTATAAGTGGGTGAACTTCTGACACCCTACACGATGAAGGAATTGACGTCGAGGATTACTTCGCCGCGAGGGTTTGTTCGACGCGCATCGCGAGTTCTGCCTGAGTTTCGGGGATGTCTTTAATTTCGATTTTGCCCACGACGCGTGCGGTGATACCTCCGCAGCTCGCGAGCGCTTTCGCTGCATTCACATTTTTAACACCGCCGTTCACATGCACGTTTACCATCGCATCCTCTGCAAAGAGAATGTCTACCCGCTCTGTGTGACGCGCGTTCATGGTGTCGGCGATCACGCGGTAGCCGACGAAATGTTCGACGAGTTCCCACCCACAGTATTGCCCGGTGAGATTGTCTGACGCTTCGAGCGCAATGACGGTGCCAAACGGAAGCGCACCACGCAAATCGCGCGATACAGCAGCCACCACTTCGGGGTTCGAGAAGGCACCGGAAGCGGTCGTGAAGGGGTCGCTGTCGGTTTGCTCGGGAACGGCGTTGTAGCCCGTCACCCGAACGGGTATGGTCTTCGCTGGTGCCGCCGCAAGGGCCGGCACGGGCTCGGGGAGCATTTCCTCGGGCGCTGGGCTGGTTAAGACCGGCGACGAGGCGACACTCGACCAAACAAAAAAGCCCGTTAGGGCTATCGATGCAAGATTCATGTGTAAATAAGGAAAATATCCTTATATAGAGCCAAATTTAGCATATTTTGACCCCGCTGTCAAGGAAATCAGATTGCTGAAATTGACGCCCTCATCCCCTTCACGGGTCGCCAAAGCGTCAGATATGGGAATGCCTAATAGACCACGGCAATCCCGATACGTCGAGTAAGTTTGCCACTCGTCGGCCCGTCTACTCCCAAAGGGCGTATAATTCCCTTGTTTATACACACTAACAGTATCATTACCTATGCATTCACTTCGTATGAGTATCGGGGCAGCACTCGTGCTTGCTCTTATGTCGGCATCATTTGCCTTTGCCGATGATGACCGCGACAATTCGGGGAAAGGCAAGGGCAGAAATGATGACGACAAAAAGTCGTTCTCTCTTCCCTTCAACCTCTCCGCATTAGGAACGACCACGGGCGCTCTTCAGGCTCAGATTCAGAGCTTGCAGGAGATGCTCAAAAATTTAAAGGCTCAGCGTGAAGCGCTCGATGATGATTCTGATGATTCCGACGATGATTCAGACGATTCAAACAAAGCAGTGCGCGACGCGCTCAAGTCTGAAATCAAGCAGACGAAAAACGAGCTTAAATTCTTGCGCTCACTCTCGCGCGGCATGAGAGGTGACGACGTGCGCGATCTCCAGGAACTTCTTGCGCAAGATCCTTCTATTCTTTCTTCCGACAATGTGACTGGTTTCTTTGGCCCTTTGACCGAAGAGGCACTTCGCAAGTTCCAGCGCAAGCACGGCATTGACGCGATTGGCGTTTTTGGTCCGAAAACACAGGCGAAGATTCTCGCACTTTACCTCGGCAAACCTCTTCCACCCGGCATCATCGCACGCCTTGGGCTTGAGACGAGCTCGACAACACCCGGGCAAGGCTTTGTCACTCTTTGCCACAAGCCAGCTGGCTCTGCTCCGCAGACATTGGTGATTGCCGTCTCGGCGCTCGGCGCACACCTCGCACACGGGGATACCGTCGGCGTCTGCGCGGGAAGTGGCGCCACAACGACTCCACCGACTGACACAACTGCTCCTGCGATCTCGGCACTCTCGATCACGCCCGCCTCAACAACGGCAACGGTGATCTGGACGACGAACGAATCGGCTTCGAGCCGCGTGTGGTATGGCACCTCAACACCACTCACGATTGCGAACCCAACCTTGAGCGTGTTCAACTCGACACTCACGCTTGCACATTCGCTCAGCCTCTCCGGCCTCACTGCTTCAACGACCTACTACGTGGTTGTTGAATCGAAGGATGCTGCGGGCAACACGGCGACAAGTTCGCAGTCGTCGTTCGTGACCGCGAATTAGTTTCTTGATTTGTTTTTCACAAGCGCCGCCGCCCTTCGGGGCGGCGGCGTTTATAATACACACGCATGTTGAAAAATGATTCCCCCTGGCTCCGACAACTTCCGGAACGCGCACCATTGCGACTTACGGAAGATCTCGAAACCGACGTGACCATTGTTGGCGGCGGGATAGCCGGCGTCTCGACCGCCTATCATCTTCTCGAGAGCACAGCGAAGCGCGTCGTTCTGCTCGAGCGCTACCGCCTCGCGCATGGTGCAACCGGACATAATGCAGGACAGGTCGTTGCTCACTTTGAACGAGGGCTCAAAAATCTTTCGGAAAAATTCGGCCTCCCACGTGCTATCAAAGGTCAGGATGCAATCGAGCGAGCATGGGACACACTTGATGCTATGTATTTTGACGCGAAGCTCGACATTCCGTATTTCAAATGTGAAGGTTTCTCGGGCTTCACGAGCGAGGAGCAGACCATGGTGCGACTTGAGCAGAATCGGCTCCGCGTCGAAGGAGGACTTGCACCCGAGCGCATATACATCGATGAAGACGCCTCATTCGCACAGCGCATCCCGCGGCATTACACTGGCCTCTTCACGCGGGTTCCTGCGGAAAAAATCAGGGCAATGCTCGAAACGGAGCGCCGCGATTTCGTGGCCGTGCATGCCTATCCAAAAGGAGTCATCAACAGTGCCCTCCTCTGCGAACGACTCGTGGCGTACATGCTCCAACGTTACCCAGAACGCTTTGCGCTCTACGAGCACGCGCCGGTGCGGAAGATTATCCTCAATCACGAACATGCGACGCTCGACGTCGAAACACACACCGTGCGCGCGTCGCGCGTCGTCCTTTGTACCAATGGCTTCGAGAATCTACACATCATCGATAAAAATGGGCTCGCAATAGACGCGCGCTACCATTATTTGGTGAGCGGAGTCACCGGCTACATGTCGGGATATCTCGAAGCTCCCGGAAAGCCGCCTGTCGCGATTAGCTATCACACGAATCCAGGCACTGATCCAAAGAATGCCTACTACTACCTCACGCGCCGGCCATATGAATCGGAGAGAGGCGTCCACCACAACCTCATCTCGATTGGAGGTCCGGAATTCTTTCTTGAAGATACGACTTCCTACGATCGCGAGTCGCAGTATCCAGAAGAGCACATGCACGATATCGACACATTCGTGCGAAGCACCTATGAATCGGATCCCACCAAGAACATTTCATATGTATTCACCTGGCACGGGCTCATGGGCTACACACGAAACGGTGTCCGACTCGTAGGGCCTGAACCAGAGAATCCGGTCCTGCTCTATAACCTCGGCTGCAATGGCATTGGTATTCTTCCCTCCATCTATGGTGCAACAAAAATTGCTCGCCACATTCGAGGCGAGAATGTCGAACCATCGATCTTTGACGTACCTTCCACTCTCAATAAGCCGACAGGCCTTCTTCCCATGCTACAACGGCTCTTCAGACTCTAGCAGCTCTTAGCGAAGAGTCGCAACGATCCACGCAATCACATCACCGAACAGTGTGTTGCTGAAAAATGTGAGGCCGAACGTTACAATTGCTGCGGTGAGGAGAGTTGATCCGATGACAAAACCAAGGCCATATACGACGCCGTTGCGCAGACCGTAGGCAAGGGACATCTGCCGCTCCACATTCGCGTTTAGTCGCTCGAGGTGTGCGATGATGTGCGCGCGTTGCTCCTCAGTGCCTTCAGGCATCGCTTTATGCTAGCACACGAAAGCGCCGCCCCTTGGGCGGCGCTTTCGAAAGTTGCTCTTTTCTGTTAGTACCACGTGCCTGTCCAGTGGTCGTAGACGTATTGACGCGGATTCGAGCCGCAGATTGCGCGACCTTCGTAGCCGGGGAACGTGCAGAGCTCACCGCCGAGCCATGGCATGGTTTCCCCTGTTCGATACCCCGGGTGCACCGGCGATGGCTGCGCCTGGTAGCCGTAGCCGCCGTAGTTCTGCGGGTAGTAGCTGTAATTTTGGTAGCCTCCATAGCCGTAATTCTGATAGCCATACTGTGGATAGCTCATCGACAGGAACTGTGGCTGAGATTGGTAGTTCGGCTGATAGATCGTGGTGTTTTGCGAGGGCGCGTAGGCAGATGCGTACATCGGCTGATAGTACTGCTGGTAGTATGGCGCTGGACCTTGATACCATGCGCCGTATTCGACATAGGCGTTCACAGCAAGCGGGCTGATAATGACTAAAACTGCGGCAATGAGTGCTGTTTTCATAAGGACTGCTTTATACACTATTTATAAGATGATGTCAAATGAAAGTCCCCGCAGCCGATTGGTGGCTGCGGGGCTTCTGAGTACGAGAGATTATTTGGTCATGGGCTTCGGTTGCCGATTCTCGGGAGCCGCATCACGACAGTCGATGGGGCGGCTGTACACTTTGCCGTCACGACCCTCGTAATTCTCGCTGCACTGTGCAGGAGCAGACTCTCTCACGACTTCACGCGTGTGGTAGACGGTCTGACCACCACCATCGCCGCCGCACGTCGAGCAAGCACTCGTCGCGTATGCAGCATACGGGCCGTTGCCGCCGGAGGATTGGGCGAACGCGCCGACGATGCCGATAAGGCTACTGAAATCGGCACCACCGCCAGAGCCACCTTGGACATAGACCTCGGTCACGTTGTTGTTGGTTGCACTAGCGTTGCCGCCCTGGCCCACACCAACACCGATACCCGTGCCGTTGCCGCCCCAGCCGTTGCCGTGGGTGCCGCCATGGCCGCCACCGCGCGGACCGTCGTTCTCGGTGTTGCCACGCGGATGACCAGAGCCACCACGCGGACCACCGAAACCATGACCACCGCCATGAGCGACATGACCGCCGCCCCAGCCGTTGCCATGATTTTCACCACCGCCTTGACCACCGGATCCATGACCACCACTGCCGTGATTGCCGCCGGATCCGTTGCCGC
>CAYSUJ010000001.1:236247-405405 GCA_964434285.1 uncultured Candidatus Saccharibacteria bacterium
TGACCACCGGATCCATGACCACCACTGCCGTGATTGCCGCCGGATCCGTTGCCGCCCCAACGAGGACGACCAGGACCAGAGCCACCACGCGGACCACCGAAACCATGACCACCGCCATGAGCGACATGACCGCCGCCCCAGCCGTTGCCGTGGTTGACGTTTCCGTGTCCACGAGGATTGCTGTGGGTATTAATGCCACGCCATCCACGAATGGAACCAGCTCCATGAGCGAAGTTGCCGCGGTGACCGCGGACGCCGAAGTGGCCGCGACCGAGCGTGAAGGTGCCCGATCGAATGCCTCGACCACCACCGAGAAAACCGCGCGACATGCGGATGCCACGACCAAAGCCGCCGCGATTGAAGTTCCCGAAGGAGTGGGCTCGGAAACCGCCCGCACGGAAGCCGCCATTACGGAAGCCACCGGCACGGATTCCACCCCCTCCTCCACGAATTCCTCCGCCGCCACGTCCAGCCTCGGCCGAGTCGATGATCATCGCACCGCTAAACATCGTCGCTATCGCGATGATGAGAAGTTCTTTCCACTTCATGCTTCATTCCTCCTGTGTTGAACAAGCCCACCTGAAAGTAGGCAGACTGAGCATGCTTTACCACGTATTTAATGAAAAGACAACCCCCTCGACCGATTCTTGGTCGCGGGGGTTGAGTACTATCGTTGGGCCAATTGGTGGAGGTACTGACCGAGCCTGCCAGCGTAGCTCGTAAACGGAACAGATGCCTCATGCTGCTGGGCCGGATCGAGTGCGGGGGCACCCGGGGCCGAGCTCGGAGCAATCGGCGAAGGCCTTTTTGCCGGCTGAGGCGCGGAGAGAAGCTGAGGCGCAGCATCGAATCCCGCGCAGAGAGAAATCACGCCATTCCTCCTTGCACAGAACCCCCCCATCTCTTGACGCATTGATTCGGATGGGCGCAGATCGGCCAGCGCCTGCTGGTTCTCCAGAGCAAAAATACGCTGCCGCATCTGCACCACGACCTCACGCATCTCGGTGACTTCCGCGGCGTATTGCCGCTCAATCTGGCCGACATACGCTATGGCTTGCCGCTCGATTCCTCTAACACTAGCAGCAAGCTGCGACTTCACGTTGCGCTCGAAGCAGTTCCACTGCTTCTTCTCGGCCTGGGCCGACGCCTCGCCGGCAGCGATACCGAAGATGATACCGATGCCAGGCACCGGTGCGAGGCCGGCGATGTTGCTCAATGCACTCAGGCCCCGAGCAGTATCAGCGTCACTCTGCCCGCAGTCAGGACCGCGACGAACGACAGCTCGCCTCGAAGAAGCTGACTTGAACTGCCCGTTCGACATCTGACATGCGACGTCGACGGGATCACAGTAGGTCTGCTGCTTCCACGGCTTCGGCTTCGACTTCGCTTCGGCCGAGACCGGCAGCACTGCGAGGACGAGCAGCCCGAGGGCTGCGATTTTCAAGGTGCTTTTCATGGCTCAAATCCTTCTTTTTAGAGCCTTTCTACCCACCCGGCGGGCGCCGCGCAGGGGTATAACCCGCACATTTATTAACACATAATTGACAAAATTGCAAGGTTGTAAAAAAGGTGCGCAGCGCGGGATCAAAGCCCCGCGCTGCATGCGCCATCATTTCCAAGAACGCAGATCCTCTTTACCGCTCACGACGATGACCTTGATGTCGCTGTGCCGAAAACGGTCGAAAAGAGCACACGCTGCCCGCTTGGGAAGACGCACGCATCCATTCGAGCGATATGGCCTCAGGTCGCTACCGGCATGGAGCGCAATGTCTCCATTGAAGAAGAGTGCGCAAGGCATCGGCATTTTGTAGATGCTCGAGATTTTATTCCGATCAGCATGAAAGATTCTCGATGGACCTACTGCCGGATCTGAGAACGGCGTCTCTTTGCCTGCCTTGCCTGTCGATGCGTATCCGAAGAGATACTGTCCGACACCACGCACAGAAAGTTTGCCGTTTTCATAGACCCCGAAACACTGCGGTTCGCGAAGAACTATCACGTACACACCTTCCAGTGCAATGCGCTCAGGCACGTCTTCACCGAGTCGACATCGACTGTCGGCCGTAGATGCAACCACGCTCGCGCACAGCATGAACAGTGCGATAGCAATAAAACGAATCATTCGCCTCTCCTCTTGCATTTACCAGAACCACTCTGTATCTATCCTGCACGAAATACACATCTGAAGCAACCGGACATAAAAATGTGCAATACTTAAGACGATGCAAGACACGAAGCAGCTCTTTGCATGGTCACTCACGCCTGAGATTGCGCTCAAAAGGCTCGGAACAGAGCGCGAGGGCCTTGCAGAACCTGAAGCGGAACGGCGTCTGTATAAGTTTGGTAGCAACGCACTGCCTCACACCCGTCGATTCACTGTCATTGGCATTCTCACGCGCCAGTTTTATTCTCCGTTGATATTCATACTTATTGGAGCGGCCATCCTCACTATTTCGCTGCGGGAATGGATAGATACTGCTGTCATATTGCTCGCCATTTTCGTCAATGCCGGACTCGGCTTTTTTCAGGAATACCGCGCAGAAACGACACTTGAAAAACTGACAACCTACGTAAAAGAACGCACCCGTGTCATTAGGCATTCTTCTGCCTCACTTTCAACACCCGAAGGCGTTGAGGAAGAGATTGATTCCCTACTTCTCGTGCCGGGCGATATCATTCGCCTTTCCTACGGTGCGCGCGTGCCGGCAGATGCGCGCCTTATCGAAGTGAACGAGCTTGCAGTTGATGAGTCTGTTTTAACGGGCGAATCGCTCGCAGTACGAAAAGGAAACGCGGTACTTTCCGAAGGAGCGGAGTTGCCCGAACGCGTGAACATGGTGCACGCAGGTACCTTGGTGGTGGAAGGCACAGCGCTCGCAGTCGTTACAACAACCGGCGCCGCAACGGAAATCGGGAAAATTGCGCAGCTCGTCGCTGAAACGGAGCATGAACCGACACCCCTACAGCGTGCGCTCGCGCGTTTGGGCTGGGTCATTTTTGCGGGAATTTCCGTTTTGGTCGCGATTATATTCTTTCTTGGTCTCGCGCGCGGGATTCCCTTTTTCGAAATGCTGCTCATGGCCGCTGCAATTTCTGTGGGGGCCGTGCCCGAGGCCCTGCCCATCGCTTTGACCGTGATTCTTGCAGTTGGCGTGCAACGCCTCGCAGGCAAGCAAGGCATTATTCGGAAACTTGCCGCGGCAGAGACGCTGGGAAGTGCGACTGTCATCATGACAGACAAGACAGGCACCTTGACTGAGGCGAACATGCGCCTCGTCGATGTCCGTACATATCGAGAGCTCATTACGGTGCCGCCGCCCCGTGAGGCCATCACAAACCTCGCACCTGAAGAAAAGGAGATTCTCTCCGACGCACTCTGGGGCGCAGATGTGCTGCTTGAAAATCCTGAGGCACCGCGTTCTGCATGGACATTTAGCGGCAGACCGATTGAGGTTGCAATCGCACGTGCAGCACACGAGCACGACATTGATGTGCAAGCAACAAGCAAAACGCGTGCTGCGCTTCTCACCTTTAATTCGACCAACAAATTTTCTATTTCGGGCAATCATGAGAAAGAGGTATACGTCGTTGTGGGTGCACCGGACATTCTCTTGCAGCGCAGTCGCCTTACGAAAGAAGATTTTCTTGCGATGGAAAGCGAGGTGAATCGCTTGAGCGCTGAGGGCAAGCGCTTACTCGGCGTCGCGCGTGTGCCGCGCGAGCGCTCCGCGCACCTGAAGAAAGGCAGCGCCCGCGCTGAGCATGCCGCGGATCTTCACTTCCTTGGCGTACTCGTGTTTCAAGATCCACTCCGCGCCGACGCCGCAGATTCAATTCAGAAGATAGAGCATCTTGGTGCGCGCGTCGTCATGCTCACCGGGGATCTCAAGGGAACAGCGCTTGCGATCGCGCGCGAACTCGGATGGGATGTTGATGAGGGCGCTGTTTTAACGGGTGAAGAATTGCGTGGACTTCCTGATGAAGCTCTGAATTCGAAACTCGATGATATCCGCATATTTGCACGCGTAACGCCAGAGGATAAATTACGCATTGGACGTCTCTTTCAAAAACGGGGTGAAATCGTCGCCATGACGGGAGATGGCGTGAATGATGCACCCTCCTTGAAGGCAGTAAATATTGGCGTCGCACTTGGTTCGGGAACCGACGTTGCAAAGGGTGTCGCGGATCTCGTGCTTCTCAACGACAATTTCTCAACCATCGTGAGTGCAATAGAAGAAGGCAGACGCATTCTGGAGAACATTCGAAAAGTATTCGTGTATCTCACGTCGACCTGCCTTGATGCAGTGTTTCTCATTGGCGGAGCCTTGATTGCCGGTCTACCCTTGCCCATTTCCGCACTGCAAATCATTTGGGTGAATTTCTTCACTGACAGCTTGCCCGCGCTCTCATTCGCGTTTGAGAAAGAATACGCGAAGCGTGCGCATGGGCGCGGTGCAGAGATACTCACGACGGAAGTGAAGGCGCTCACTTTGGGTATCGGCATCTTGACCTCAATTCTTCTATTTGGGATGTACTGGGCACTCTTGCATTTCGGCGTTGCACTAGAAGCTGCGCGCAGCACGATCTTCGTGTGCTTCGCTCTCTACGGACTCGTCGTTGCCTACTCGTTCCGTTCGCTACACACCTCTATTTTTTCCATGCCTCTCTTTGAGAACACTGCATTAAATTTCAGTTCTGGTTTTGGCATCGCCCTTATTGCCTGCACGATGTTTATCCCATTCGTACGAGATATTTTCTCGCTCGCGCCGCTTTCACTCTCACTCTTTGGTCTCATCGTCATTTGGCTTGCACTCAATATTCTGCTCGTCGAAATGACTAAGTTAGGTTTTCGCGCATACACACGAAGAGCTTAACGTATTTCGTGCGTCTGGAGCATTCGTTCTGCAAGAATAGCTCCCCCGATGAGCCCCCCGTTATCGCCCAGTTGAGCCATATTTACAGGCACACCAGTGAACCTCACTGCAATATGGTCGAGCGGTATTGGGTTTCTCCCGACTATCATCGAGCCGCCGATCACGAATACATCCGGCTTCCAAATAGTCGCGATCTCTGCGAGCCCGTCGGCAAGTATGTCAGCGAGCGCATGTCGCTCTTCGAGTGAGTCAAGATCCCTGGGCTCGATGCCAAACTTTCTTCTGACTGCGGTGCCCGATATCTGTGATTCGAGCCGCGACTTTAGTTCGGGAAAATCTACTTGAAGAAGCGGACTGCTTGCGAGGTTGGACATGTTGATGAAAGCGCCTCCTACACCTGTTGAAACGGTGATGTATGCGATAAGATCAAATGCTTTTCCGCCACCCTGCTCTGCCTCGCCAAGCCCAACGACGATGGCATCATTGAGGACGCTTACCGGAACGCCAACAATTTTTGTGATCTCTTGTTCTATATGTAGTCCGCTCCATGCTGGTAGGTTGGTCGCCTGATCCACGACGCCACGCGTCACTCGTCCGGCGAAATCGCCCGCAGCGGCCGCGACACCTTCCGGTGCAAGTTCCTGTGCAATCCGCCCAAGCACCGCAATCCCCTCATTCGGATCCTGCAACGTTTGCACTTTGCGAATCTCACCGAGCTCCCGCCCCTCGGCGGCGGCCACACGCATGTTCGTCCCGCCGATGTCGAATACGATGTTCATGCACCATAGTATCTCACACTTTCACCCCTTTTTGTGTATACGATAACTATGACCGACCGGTTATAGTTATCGTATTACTACTTCCTGGGCAAAATGACGTCGAGGATTGGATCAAGTGCTGTGGGTGTGCGCAGCGGCGATGTTTCCGCGCTCGCCAACTTAAATGTGGAACGAAGATCTCCGTCGCCCTCGATTGAATCGACAATAAGATATTTCATGTCGCGGCCGACACGAAGTTCTGTTTTTAAGAGAGCGATGAACTCCTCGCACGGGTAGGGATATACCCACACACTATGCTGCATATGAACGAAACCGATTTCGCGCAGATGTTCTCGAATCCGAAAGCGAATGTGTCGGCGTTGTTCTGGGATATCAAAAATAAGCACTCTCCATTTCCCGTCCCACCGCTTCGGCGGAGGAACCTTTGCAAATACCAATGCGAGTGACCTCAAATATTTCTCACCTTTGCTCGTCAGATACAGGTGACCATTCTGTTCCTCAAGATACCCCTGCCTTTTGAGGCGCCTCCGAGCAGCAGCGATGTATTCAGTTTGGCGTGGCTTGGGAAAGAGGCCAAGCCTTTTCATGCCACCGAGCACATTCGGCGCGACAAGTGCTATAGAAAGCGCACCTGCAACCGCAACGCTACCCAGAAGAATCGCTCTCAATGATTCATTTCTGCGCCGTTTCTTGCTTTTATCTTCAAGATCACCCATACGATAAGTATACCCGGCCGGAGAGAGTTATCGTATGTGGTCAGGAACGGTTGTTTGCAAACAGTATTTTCATCCGCTCCCAAAATTCTGGATGCCCCTTTTCGCGCACGTAATACCACCACTCAATACCCCAGAGATACTGGATGCCGAGGCGCGAAGCGCGCGCGTACGCGAGAATCTCTTCAACTTTTTCGATATTCATGCGGCGGAGTTGTTCCTCGATCGATACGGTTTCTATCGCAGCGCCAAACCATGGTTCGAGCGAAAGTTCAGAAAGAATAACGTCGCGCTCGCCAAACATGAGACGCATCAGGTTCGCCTTAATCCGATAGTACGATGCGGGGAGCGCCGTGCGAAAGGCGCCCGCCGTTTCATTCCAGAAGTAGAGATACATGCTCGTACCAAACACATCCGCCCGTTTGTATGTCTCGAACCACGTGCCGGTGTTGCCGCCGTCGGTGAGCATAACGGGACGATCATCAAGTGTGCGCACGAGCGCAATTTCTTCATCAAGAAACGATGCGTCAACCTTACCACAATGCTCATCGGCGAAGACGCGGAGAAAGGGCTCGTTCTCCACTTGCCACATACTGATGGTTTCTTCTTCTTTATAGCGCTCTACGACGGCGGTCAGATACTGCATAATCTCGATTTTCTGCTCATCCCACGGCATGGATCCAACCCATGCGGGAATATGGCATTCTGGCCAGCGTGGCAAACGGCGACCGATGGAGAGAACGACGTCGGCATCGTGCTTTTTTGCCTCGGCAATTTGAAAATCGAGCTCGGACCAATCATAGATGTCGCGCTCGCGTTCGATGTGTTCCCAGTATGCAGCGAGCCGCAGGTGCTTCACGTCGAGCTCCTCGAGTACCGCGCGATACACGTCCCGCCAATCAAGACCTAATTCTTCTGCATACAAGGGGCTGAACGTCGCGCCGTATTGAATCCGCGTTGGCGCTTCACGAAATGAGAGTCCAATGAGCACAAAGCCGACGAGAAACATGCCGACGATCACCGCGCGCCACCGACTCATAGATTGAGATAGTGCCCAACCGAGAGCAGCGCGAGACCGCACACGATGAGGCCGACGCCCGTCGCGGATATTGTGCCGCCATGCCCATGCGTGCGCGAACCCTCCCGCTTTGGCATGCGCTTTGCAAACAAAATCGCGAATACAAACAGAAAGACGAACTGCAAACCGGCGAGCGCGTTTACGATCGTCACGGAGCCGAGCGAGATCGCAAAGGCCGTGAGTATGCTTGCGACACCGCCGATTACTTTGTTACCCATAACGAGCCCCTTTGAGCGAGACGATGAGTGTCTGCCACCGTGCGTGATCGCTGCGCGCCACGGTGGCACGATGAGAAGCCCGAGCGCTAAGACCACGTTTGCTGCACGCGTCCAAAAAAATCCATCAATGAACGGGACTTCAAAGAATACGAGCTTAAATGTGAACGCAACCAGCCCGAAAAAGAAGCCCGAAAGGAGCGTAAAGGAAAGCGCGTTCCGAGAGAAATGGAAGTGAGAGATGAGTGCTGTTCCTCCCGCAAGCAGAAGAACAGGCAGCACGAACGCGGTTGTGATGTCGTCGTCGATCCAGAGCCCGGCAAAAACGAGTGTCGTAATCGCTGAAACGGCTCCCACGACCGGCGCTACGTCTGAGGCCCGACCATGGGTAAGCGCCGAATAGAGGCAGAAAATGGCGGCGACAAACGCGGCTGCGTTAATAAAGGAAAGCGCGAGCGCATGCACACTGGGGATGGAAACGAACGGAACAAATACAACTACAAAACCCGAAAGCAAAGAAACATAAAACGTGTAGACAATTGGGCGCCCGATGTGCGTTGCACGCAGAACAATGTGGCGATCAATCAAGACGGAGACCGCGTAGAGAAACTGTGCCACTATCGCGAGCGCGAGATACATTCCTCTATTCTAGCAACCCATTGTGCTCGATGATCTGCTTATACACGTAGGCACTGGGACGTATCTTTCGCTCGAGGGTTTGGTAGTCTATTTCAACGAGCCCGAAGCGCTTTTCAAAGCCCTGCGCCCATTCGTAATTATCGAGGAGCGACCAATACATGTAGCCGCGCACATCTGCACCTCGCTGGAGCGCTGCATGCATCGCACGCGCGAGGCGGGTGATGTAATCAGCACGAATCGCATCTTTCGCATCTGCCACCCCCGCCTCGCTCACCCACAGAGGCTTTCCGTAGCGCTTAAGCATCATGAGGGCGCCATAGAGCCCCTCAGGATACACATCCCAATTCATGTCGGTTTTCTCGTAAATCTTTGTGTCGCCGAATTTTTTATGCTGATAGTAGTTCACTCCGATGGAGTCGCATTTATTGTAGACCTGCGAAATAACGTGGTGCGTGGAGATCCAGTTCATGAATCGCGCGCGGAGCTTGTTGATCGGGTTCCCGTTCGCATGAAAATACACGGTGTGATGCACGATACCGACCTCGGCACCGAAGGCAGCCGCCTTAATTGCGTCGTACGCCAGATTGTGTGCGCGCGTGAGATTATTCATAACGCGCCAGTAGCCGCGATAGTTTTTCTTTCGGAATGGCGGCCAATCACCACGTATCCATCCGAGCGATGCAAACACCGTCGGTTCGTTCATCGTGGCAAAATGGCGGCAATCGTTCCCAAGCTTCTTCGCGACGTACGCACAGTAGCGAGCGAATATTTCTGGTGACTCTGGATTCTCAAAACCACCCTTCTCCACAAACCACTGTGGGAGCGTGAAGTGCCACATCGTAACAAACGGCTTTAAACGCCGTTCGCGGAGCGCAGCCAAGACCGCAAGATAATGCCCTATCTCCCGCTCATCAAACTTCCCTTCTTCCGGCTCGATGCGCGCCCACTCTATAGAGATACGGTGACAGTTGTGCCCAAGCTCTTTCGCGATATCAAAGTCGCTTTCGAAGCGATTGTAGTGATCGCATGCTTTGTTGCACGGCGGCACGCGCCCTGCGCGTGCCGCCTCCGCCCAATCGCAGTTCTCAATACCCCCCTCGACTTGGTAGCTCGCCGTTGCGGCGCCCCAGTAGAAACCCTCGGGGAATTTTCGTTCCATGCTACCGAAGCCCGACATGCTTTTCTAGAGCACGAATGCGTTCAAGTGCGTGATCGATCTCCTTACTATGACCCGAGTGGTCTGAAGTCTGTCTTTCGATATCTTTGATTCGCATTTTTACATCACGTACTTCCTGTCGTATCTGATCGATGTCGTGCTTTAATCTCTCAATATCGCTTTTATGAGCAACGTGATCGCGCACAAATGTAAAAAGCTCCCCTATTTCACTCGTCTTTTTTGCGGGTCGCTTCTTTTTCATAACATAATTGTACCACTCATTTTTCTACGATCGGCAGCTCGCCGAAATCGGTTTTCTGTACCTCCGTGTAAAGCGAGTTTTTGAGAAGTGCTGGCTTGCCGTCGCGCTCGACGACGTAGTAGGCGAAGCCGCGCATTTTCTGCACCATCGTGTAATCGGCGTGTCCGGGCATCGCGATTGGGTTCTTCTCATCGAAGTTTACGGGCGAGTCGTCTGCGGTCACGAAATAGGTTTTCCCAATGTTCACCGCAAGGTGCCCATGTCCGGGCGGCATATAAACTGAATCTCCTGGTTTTACGACTATCGCACGGAAAAGCTCGACACGTGCAGGATCACTTTCGTCGAAAAGTTTCTGCTGAAGAATGACGCCCTTGCCAAGAAGCACCCAATACGTCTCGTCGAGCTGCCCGATGTGGTAGTGACCATAGGTCTTAATGTACTCGCCGCCCACGGTGCCCGGCTCCCAGACCGTCACGTTGCGCTGATCGCTCCCGCCGCGAATCATGTAGTAGTGGATATTCGGCCCAGGCGCATCCGGTACCATCAAAACTTCGCGCATTTTTTCATGGGTACGTGCAGCGTAGTGTTCGATCATTCACTCATAGTATCGCGATACGCGCATAGGGCGCAATCCACAGAAACGTCATTCTTATTCACATGGTTATACACAGCTTTCGCACTTGATTTCCCCGAAAAAGCGAAAAAATGCCGATTGACTTTTCTTTCTTTTCGCTCAGACTAGAAATTGAAGTTTGTTCTTTCGGGATGGTTCTCAAGAGCACTTTCGGGATCCGACTGGGAGCCCACTTAACGCTAAATCAGAACTTCAATTCCCGAACGAATGAGCTCGGTGAGAGGCCCGCGGAAGCGGGTTTCTCCATCGGGGGATCGAGCAATATGGAAACGTTCACCATCATGTGCTCATGCGGAGAAGTCGCATCAGTCGAGGCGACAACACGCCGCGAAGCGGTGCGGATTCTTTCTGAGCGATGGAGCGAGGGCATGCTCCACCGGCACCTTCGTGAAAAACACCCGAAAGAGCGGCTCCCATCCCGCACCGAGATAACCACTCTCATTGCAAGTAAATTGCTTCCCGTGACTTCCTAACGGGAGATTTGCTACAATCCCCGAGTGAAAATGACTCACAACCTTGAGCGCCTTCCTATCCTGCTTCTGGGCATCCTAACCCTTGCACTCGGCATCGGGGGTTATTTTCTGTGGGATTCGCATCGTTCGCTCAGTGGAATCCGCGCTGAAGCCGAAACGGCGCGCGCCTCGTACGCCGAACTCGAAACGCGTCTACGCGATGCGGAAGCGCACAACGCCGAACTGCGCTCGCTTCTCGAACGCGCTGCCGCAGAAAATTCTGCATTTGCCGAGCGCGTGAACGAGCTTGCAGGGAGCGTCACGTTGCTCGACAAGATATTCAAGACGGACGAAGAGCTTTTGCAGAAATATTCTTCCGTGTATTTTTTGAATGAAAACTATGTGCCGGAAAATTTGGCGCCTATTAACGACGAACTTCTCGCACGTCCGGGAAATTTTATGTTCCATGGCGGCGCCTTTCCCTACCTCGAAAAGATGATGCAGGCGGCAGAAAAAGATGGCAAACCGCTCCGTGTCCTTTCCTCGTATCGCTCTTTTGGCGAACAGAGCTCACTCAAATCGAGCTACACACGCAAATATGGCACAGGCGCAAATGCATTTTCGGCTGATCAAGGATATTCCGAGCACCAACTCGGGACAACGGTCGATTTCACGACCGCGGAAAATCCCGAAAGCCTCGCACTCTTCGGCGCCTCAGTGCAATACAGCTGGCTCGTGCGGAACGCGCATGAATATGGCTTCGTGCTCTCGTATCCAAAAGACAACACCTATTTCCAATTCGAGCCGTGGCACTGGCGCTTTGTTGGCGTCGCCCTCGCCACCCGCCTCTACCATGACAACAAGTTCTTCTACGACCTCGACCAGCGGGAGATCAATCTCTACCTGTCGCGAATTTTTGATTAATACAAAACAAACGGGTCGCCTGGTGAGCGACCCGTCCCCGTGAATGGGTGGTTGGGAGATTAGTGGTAGTTGCCGGGGCGGCGCCAACGCCGACACCAGCTTCCCTGTCGCGAACGCGCCGGGTCGGTGATGAACGCAGGAAGAGCCTCCTCCGGCCGGTAGATCTGCCGGACGCCATTCGGGTGCCTCATCGGCGCCTGAATGACGATCATCCTCGAATCAACGATACGCCCGCCGCGACGGGTCTCGACCTGAATCTGCATCAGCAGTTCTCCCTTTTTTTCAGGTTGACGCCGAAAATATACACTACACTTGCTGTTTTGTCAAGACCGTGGTTTGCAAGCAATTTCCTCATTTCGGGCGAAATGAGGAAATTATGGTTTTCAGACCGCACGATACCGGGCAGCGCGGCGATTGCCGGTGCGACGAAGCTTGCCCGCAAGAACAAGGGTGTTTAGGTATCGCGTGGCAGTTGCCGAAGAAACTCGAAGTGCGAGTGCAACCTCGCGCGCCTGAATAGTTCCCCGCTCGCGGGCGAGCGCGAGAATATGCTCAAGATTCGCGGCGCGCTTCGCGCGCCGCGCCCTGAGTCCCTCCGCACTACTTATCTGAGGCACTAGGGCGACAGGTGGAGACGAAGGTGGCGGCGCAGGTGGTGACACGGCTTGAGCACTCGTCTGCGTCTCCTTCTTCTCTTCAATCTTCTCTTCAGTCCCGGCCGGCGCAATTTCTGGCGATTCAGCGACAGGAACTTCCTGAACTGCCGTCGCAGCGGGAACAGGCGCACTTTCAATTGGTGACACTGGCGCAGTTTCCTGGGGAGTCTCAACCTCCACAGCTTTTGCATCCGGTGTCGTTTCCGCGATAACCTCTTCCGGCACACTCACCTCAACCGGCGCAACCACACTCTCTTCTTTCGCCACTTCTTCCACGCGCATGACTTCCGGCACTGACTCACTCTCTGCAACTGTGTCACCACTCATACACACATCGTAGCATCTTCAATCGAACAATTGGCAATAATCCTTAGGAAAGTCAATTTCGCGCTAGCCGTCATATCTATCGAGGGCATGAATTACTCTAACCCCCTCCTAATACATATGACACGCATCACACTACAGCATTATCAGTTCGCACTCGTCGGCATTCTGCTCGCGCTCGCGGCGCTTCCCTTCGGCGTTCATGCCGATAGCGATAAGAATAAAAGCTCCTCAAAAGGACTCGGTGGCACGGGAGTTGAAATAAACATCGGCTCGAATGGTGGCGTCTTGGTTCGCGGCGCGAAAGTCACCGGCGTTTCGTCCTCGACGATTAACGCGAACACCTCCATCGGCGCATCCATATTGAGTTGGGTGGTTAAAACCGATGGCTCTACGGAATTTACGACGCAGAATGGCGTAGCGACAGGCCTTTCCGGCATCGCCGTGGGCGATACGATTTCCTTCCGCGGCGCGCTTGATCAGGCGGTTGCCGGACTCACCGTGAACGCAAAGATCGTGAAGGACTGGAGTCAGGTGGAGACCAAGCGCACGCTCGAAGGCGTTGTGAGCTCGATAAACGCGACACTCGGCTCGTTCACCGTCATCAAGAATGATTCGACGACAACCGTGCAAACATCCTCTTCAACACAGTGGAAAGGCGACGCAGATTCCTTCTCTGATCTCATCGTGAATGCGGCAGTGAAGATCAAAGGCTTCTTCAATGCATCGACCACGGTCATGACGGCGCAGTCCGTTGACGTCGATGATGATAACGATGACAACGAAAGTTGGAGCAGTAATGATAGACACGAGTGGCGCGACTGGATCCGCTCAAAGGTCTGGCTGAGCCTCCGCTAAATGCACAGGCACTCGGTGCGGCAAGCTCCATTGGAGCTTGCCGCACCGCCTTGTCCCCCATGAGCCCCACACATACAATAGATAAAGGCACTCCTCGTAAGAGGAGCATGGCCTTTGCGTCTTATATGAAAGGCTCCTCGTACGAAGCAGAATATCTTTCGGCCTTTGAAATGCACTCAGATGCACTCTTCCGCCACGCATTCTTCCGGCTCTCAAACCGGGACCGCGCGCAAGAGCTCACACAAGAGGCGTTTCTCAAAACCTGGGACTTTCTGCGCAAGGGGGGCGACGTGCGCGATTTCAAAAGTTTTTTGTATCGCATTTTGAATAATCTCATCATCGACGAGTATCGAAAGAAGAAATCTTCTTCGCTCGACGAAATACTCGAAGACGATACCGGCGCTTTCGAGGCACGCATGTCAGAGGGTAGCCGTGTCGAGACAGAAACCGAGCTTGATGAGAAAGTGATCGGCGCGCGTATCCGGGAAAAGATTGAGGAATTGCCCACGATGTATCGTGAGGCGGTCACCATGCGCTTCATCGACGAGCTCTCGCCAAAAGAAATTGCGGAGATGCTCGGGGAGAGCGAGAACGTCATCTCCGTGCGCATCCATCGTGGAGTCAATAAGCTCAAGCAATTGTGTAGTAATGAATCATATGAATAACTTTGAAAAACATATCAAGCACACGGGCGCGAGCGTTCATCTTTCGGACGCAGAAAAAGCGCGCATGAAAAGCGTGCTCCAAAGCTACATGCGCTTCCATCCCCTACCAGAACCCGTGACCACCTACACAGTGACGCGCGACTGGACACTCTTCCTCTATCGCCCTATCGCGACCTCACTCGTCCTCGTGCTCGTCGTCGGCTCCGGCGTGTCCTACGCCGCCGAAGGCGCGCTTCCGGGCGACGCGCTCTATACCATCAAGACGAGTGTGAACGAACCCGTGAAAGTCGCACTTGCCTCCACCGCAGCAGAAAAGGTAGAGGTTGAAATTGAACTCACCGAACGCCGCATCGCAGAGGCAACAGCACTCGCGGCCGACGATCGCCTCGACGAGATTACCGAAGCTAAGCTCGCAATCGCTCTTGATACACATGCCGAAGCGGCCGCAACTATCATGGAAGAAATCGACGAGGATGACGCGAGCGCGGGCGCCGAGCTCTCCACACGCTTTGAGACGCGCCTCCGCGCCCGCGAAGACGTCCTCACCGAGGTTCGTCATCAAGGCAAGAATGGAGATTCCGAAAAAAGCGTCGAGCGCTCGATCCGGACCGCAAGCTCGCGCGTGGCGCTCCTGCGCGAACGCTCCGAAGTCCGTCTCGCACTGGCTCCTGCGCTCGGCGGCAGCCTCGAAGAGGCTGCCGCCCCAGCGGCTGCAACCATAACCATGGCTGCAAGAGCTGCCACAACGCAAGAAGCAATTTCCCTCACCCTTTCCGCGGATATGGCAACAGAAACCACAGAAACCGCTGCAACAAGTGGACCCGCCGTCGAACGGGCGACGGCTGAGCGCATGCACGCCTCTGCCGAGAACAAATTTAAAACAGTGAGCAAGAAGGCGCGCAAATCCGAGAAAGCCCGCGAGGATCTGAAGATCGCGGAGAACCTTCTCGAAGAGGGCGAAGACCACCTGGGCGATGACGACTACGCCGCCGCATTCTTCTCCTTCCGCGCCGCACTCGAACAAAGCGAGCGCGTGAGTGTCTTCCTCGATTCCGCAACAATCCTCCAAAAAGCACGCAATAAAAATCAGAAGGTGGAGAGTAGAAAAGAGAAGGTGGAAAATGAAAGTCAGATACAAGAAAACAGAAAAGAGACAACAGAAAAAAGCCAAGAGGAGGGTTCCGGAGATCAAAAAGATGAAAAGCGCAACGAGGAAAGCGACGATGAGCACAATACTGACGATGACGGGAAAAGCGACACCTCCGGCAGCTCAAAAGTAGAACTCGAGGTCTCCGGCGGTCTCAACGTCTCGCTCTAATATCACGCATCACTCCGGGTACCAATCGATTTTTCTTAATACGATAACTATACCCGACCGGATAGAGTTATCGTATGCGCAAAGACGGCTGCATTGGGGGTGGCACAACTCACCGTGCTAGAATCGCGGCATGCCAAAGCATTTCTTTTTTGACCTCGACAACACGCTCACCCTAAGCCGTGCGGGAATGGCACCGCGCCATGTACCAATGTTCCAAGAACTGTGCGCACGACATGACGTGGTAGTCGTCACGGGCGGCGCCGAAGAACAAATACAAAAGCAGATCCCCTTTCCAAGCGCTGGCAATTTCACAATGTTGAGCCAGCAAGGTAATTACGCCGTGGCGAAAGACGGCACGCTGTTGTGGTATGAGACGGTCACTCTTGAACAAGAAGCCGCTGTTCGCGCGTTTGCCGATCTTCTTACCGCAGAACTTGCCCTTCAGGTATCTGACTCGAACGATTTGTTCGAGAATCGTGGCAGCCAACTCGCATACAGCACGCTCGGTTTCCACGCGAAAAATGAGCTCAAGTACGCGTACGATCCTGATCAATCCAAGCGACGTGCACTTCTCGCCGCGCATCCAGAAGAGATGGCACACCTGCATGCTGCAGGTATCGAGGCAATGCCGGCGGGCTCAACAACCATCGATTTCATTCTCAAGGGCAAGAATAAAGGTCACAACATCAGAAAGCTTATCGAAAATAATAACTGGCAGAAAGAAGAATGCCTCTACATCGGCGACGCCCTCTTCCCCGGCGGGAACGACGAAACGGTGATCGGCGTCATCCCCACTCACTCAGTCAAGAACCCCGAGGAAACATTTGCATATCTCGCATCGCTCCTGGGCTAACACCATTTCTTGCAGAACCCGAGTAGGAGGCGTAATCTGCACACATCGTCAGCAGTGAAAGGGACGCGACATGACGAAAACGTTCTTTGCACTCTCAGTGCTTCTGAGCTGGACTGTTTCGAATGCAGCGACGGCGCAGGATGGCCACCACGGCCATGGACACAGCACGTATCACCCGTGGTACGAAAGTCTCTACGATCACAAAGGCCATTCGTGCTGCAACGACCGCGATTGCCGCCCAACCGAACATCGTGCAAATGCCGACGGAACGATCGAGGTCATGGTTGACGGCAACTGGATGAAAGTGCCGCCCGAGAAAATCCTTAACAAGTCTGCACCAGATCTCGGGAGTCATGTCTGTGCAACTCCACCAGTACCGTGGCAACCGACGAAAATTCTCTGCGTGGTTCTCGGTCATGGCGTCTGATCTGAAGCCAAACTGCAAGCCCCGTCTCGACGGGGCTTTTTTCCAACCTCATCGTCCAGACAAAAAACATCCCCGACCAGCGTACGCCGGTCGGGGACTTTTTCTGAAAGAACTTCGGAAGGTTAGCCGTGAGCTGCCTTGCCCGCGCCGTTGAACGAAAGCTTCATAGCTTGTCCGGCGTTCACGAGGCCGTCGGCGAGCTTGCTCATGTCGTTGGTGTTGCCACCGGCGACCTGATTCCTGAACATCTCACCCTCAGCTTTCACCTCACGGGCAACGGCTTCGAGGTCAGCGCCGGTAATTTTGGCGTTGACGTCGCCGGTGCGCCGATTGGCTTCGAGCTCTGCTCGGTTCACAGCTTCCTTGACCCGCGCCGGGATTTCTCCCGCGAGGATTGCCCCGACACCCGAAAGATCGGTGTTGGGAGCAAGGAGCTTGCCCGCGAACATCTCCACCATCCTAACGACAGTGTCGGCGTCCGGTGCATGCACCGGAACGACCAAGTCGATACGACCAGGACGCCGCATAGCAGCGTTGATCTTGTCGGCGTGATTCGAAGTCAGCACCGTTAGGATTTCCGAGGCCTTGCCGTCGATGCCATCGAGCTGGTTCAGAAGCTCGTTGACCTCTTTCGTGCGATCCAGCCCAGCCACGCGCTCGATGTCTTCAACGAAGACAACGACCGGCTGGTACTGCACCGCCCACTGCAGAGCCTGCGGGAGCTCGGCCGGATTCTTGACGTAAATGAACGTCCAGCCCGCGGCCGTCGACTCGCGCGCGATGTAACTCGCGAGCAAGGTCTTGCCGACTCCATACTCGCCCGCGAAGAGCACGCCGCGCTTGAGCGACTTACCCTGCGCCCTGCGCTGTGCCGCATACTTGATCGGCACGAGCACGTTCCGGTCGATGGAGTTCTGCAGGTCCTGCCGGAAGATCGGAGTCTCGCCGGTGATCTTGAAGAATTTCGGCTTAGGCATCCGATCCGGCCGACCCTGTGCGTCGTGGAACGCGATCGAGAAGGCTTTCCCCTTGTGGAGGCTTTCTTTCGTCGCGATCTCGCGCACTTTCTCGAGCAGACGACGAATGCGCTGCTCGTAGAGGCGTTTGCATTCGACATGGCACTGAAAGACGATGCGACCATCCTCGAAGGCAGTGTCGGTCCTGACCGTGGCACCGTCCATACCCGGAAGCTCGAATTGGCCCCAGGGAATCTGAACGGTCTTGCCGAGTTCGACCTCGACGTCGAGTTGGTGCGCATTACCGTCGATCGAGCTCATCTGGTTGAAAAGCCCGAGTCCGCTCGTGATCGCCTTCTTCAGTGCATGAGCCCCATCCCACGGAGCCACCGGAAGGGTGACGTGGATCTGGGTCCATTGCTGCTCGAAGTCGTCTTGACGCTCGAGTGCATCGATCACATCGCGCAGCTTCGCACCTTCGGGCAAGATGATTTTGTCGCCCTCGCGCCCGACGGACGGATTGTAGGCTTTCTCATCGCCACCGCCGGCAAATGCCGCGATGGCAGCCATGAGAGCCGCCTGCGAATCAGAGCCCCGACCGAGGATCTTCTCAAGAATGGCGCGTTCGTTTCCTTTAAGCTTAGTCATGTTGACTTCTCCGTTTGTTTGGATTGACGTTAGGTTGACGTTCATCCTCAGGCATTCTCGAGGCAGACATCTACTGCTCTCGGAACTTTATTGCCTGCGGAATCATCGACAGTACCAATGGCGAAATGGACGTTGAGTCCACGCGCGAGCTCCAATCCTCCTCGGACTGAAGCCACGACGAACTTGCGTCCGTCGTATTGGCTAGCATAGTCTTTCACACGCACCGTCCAGACTGTTCGTCCGACCGCCGCGAGATGAGACCCGCTGACAAAGCCGCGATGTCTTGCATTCATCGCAGCCTCCTAGTGACGCGTCGATGGTTTTTCTCCCGTCGCGGAAGTGCCGCCGAAACGTTCACGAAGCGAGTCGAGAAATTCTTTCAGGCCTTCGCCATCAAGAACGCCGACAAGATTTTCGTGATCCGTCCAAACGACTTTCCAACCCTTCCTGATACCGATGTTGGGCTTCGCCCACAGTTCAGGAAAAGCATGGCGACACGAGACCCAGAACATGTCCTTAAGGACATCTGCCTGGGTGTCAAAGTATGCAGCTTCAGCCAACTTCTCCTCGCGCTCCTTTCCTCGGAGCATGAGGACGGCTGCTGCCGCCTCTTTGGACTTCTTCTGGTATTCGAGCATGAGGAAGAAGAGCCTGCGCATATCCTGGTCGGCAATGCCGACAGGAGTATCGTGCTCGCACCCTTCGTAATCAGGCTCGACAGAATCCTCATCCGTAACCCTAGCGAGCTCAGCCTGAATCGATTTAAGCCATGATGTCATGGCCGTCTCCTTTCTGACACTAGTTGACGTTATGACAGTAAGTAGTTTTTAGGCTGATTTACCTCCTTTTTCAAAGATCGAAAATCCGTCTCCATTTGGAGACGAGGTAGGATTATAATACAATAATGTGTATCCTGTCAAATACAATTTTGCTTTATTCATTTGCTATAATCCCGTTGCATGTCCTCCCCCGCTCTCAAAATCACGAATCTCAAAAAGAAGTATGCCAACGGCACCGAAGCCCTCAAGGGCGTTTCGCTCGAAGTGCCTGCGGGAGACTTCTTCGCACTTCTCGGGCCAAATGGCGCGGGGAAAACGACCATCATCGGCATCTCAACTGGCCTCGTAAACAAGAGCGAGGGTTCGGTTTCGGTATTCGGATACGACATCGACAAAGAGCCTGAGATGGCGAAAGCGCAGATCGGTCTCGTCGGTCAAGAGATTAATTTCAACCCGTTCGAAAAGCCGATTGATATCGTCGTGAATCAGGGTGGCTACTACGGCATCCCCCGCGCGGAGGCGATTCCCCGCGCTGAGCAACTTCTCAAAGACTTGGGGCTCGGCGAAAAGATGAACGTCAAATCCATGGAACTTTCCGGCGGCATGAAGCGTCGCCTCATGATCGCCCGCGCCCTCATACACAAGCCGCGCTTCCTCGTCTTGGACGAACCAACAGCGGGGGTGGACGTCGAACTCCGCCGCGGCATGTGGGATTACTTACGCAAACTCACGTCCGAAGGCCTTACGATCCTACTCACTACACACTATCTGGAAGAAGCAGAACAACTCGCGAAGCATGTTGCCATCATCCGAAAAGGCGAAATCGTCGCGAACGGCACCATGGATGAGATCCTCGGCATGCACCAAGATAAAGGCGGCGAGGGCTACAAAGGCGGCAGGCTTGAGGAAGTGTTCATCCAGCTCACGAAGGAGAATTAATTTGCAAGCTTCAAAGATCAATTCGCAAAAGAAATCACAATGAACAAATTACAAACATATACGAACATTTGTGGCATGCGATTTGGAATTTCATTTGCAAATTGCAAATTGTCAAATTGAAAATTGTATGTCTCCTTCCCAACAATGGATTTCCTTCTACACCATGATCCGCAAGGACGTCGTTCGTATGTTCCGCATCTGGGTTCAGACGTTCCTGCCATCGGTCATCACTTCCTCTCTCTACTTTCTCGTTTTTGGCACCGTTCTTGGTTCACGCATCGGAGAAATGCAGGGCGTGGATTACATGACCTTCGTTGTCCCGGGGCTCGTCATGCTCGCGATTGTCACTACGAGCTACGCGAACACGTCATTCACCTTTTTCGCTTCCAAATTCTTCGCAAAAAATATTGAGGAGATTCTCGTCTCACCCACGCCACCATGGCTCATGATCGCGGGGTTCGTCGGCGGTGGCATCGTGCGTGGTGTTATCACGGGCGCCCTGGTGCTTCTCGTTTCTCTTTTCTTCACGGGACTCTCGCTCTCGATCCATAACCTCATCATCATCCTCGGCTTCGCCGTCCTCACGTGTCTCGTATTCGCACTCGCTGGTCTCGTAAACGGCATTTATGCGAAATCAATTGATGGCATCAACATCGTCCCCACATTTGTCCTCACCCCACTCGTCTACCTCGGCGGCATCTTTTATTCAGTGCATGCCCTGCCCGACTGGTGGCAGGCAATCACGTACGCTAATCCCCTCTTTTATCTCATCAACGGCTTCCGCTATGGTTTCTTAGGCTTTTCAGACGTCTCTCTCACACTCGCCGTCAGCATCCTCGCGGCAATGGTGGTCGCCCTCGTAACACTCAACTGGTATCTCATCCGCACCGGCCTTGGCTTGAAGCAGTAGCGATAGAAATTGCACTCGTTTCGTGGTACAAAGCTCCAAGTTTTGTTCTACGAGAAGGAGAAAAATCATGGCGTATCTCTCGCCAATGCGCGAATCAATTCCAACGCTCGCCGGTTTGCATCTCGCCCATCGCGGCAAGGTCCGCGATAGCTATGAACTCTTCGGCAATCGCCGGCTAATCGTCGCAACCGACGCAATCAGCATCTTCGACTTCGTCTTAAACGCGCTCGTCCCCGGCAAGGGAGCGATCTTGAACGCACTCAGCCACCACTGGCTTGCGTTCCTCGAGTCACGAGGCATTGCGACCCACATGATCGCCGCAGGAGCGCGAATCGACGCATACCTACCCGAATCCATACAGGGCAACACAGAGCTACAGACACGTGCGATGGTAGCGCGAAATCTCAAGATGATTCCGATCGAATTCATCGCGCGCAACTGCCTGACCGGCTCGGCCCTATCACAGTACCGAAAATCGGGGACCGTATACGGTCATGTTCTGCCAGCTGGCCTGCACGACGGTGACAGGCTCAAAGAACCTCTCTTCACGCCGACGACAAAAGCAGAAGAGGGACACGACGAACCGATGAGTGAAGAGTACGTTCGCAGTGAGTATCCAGAAGCAACGCGTACCTTTCTGCACGCATTTGCTGTAATAACGGCCGAAGCGTGGAGTAAGGGCATCGTACTTGCTGATAGTAAGGGCGAGCTTGATACAGAGGGCTGCATCGGCGATGAGTTCGGTACACCGGATTCCTCGCGCTTTTGGGACCTTGATGCGTGGATCACTTCGCGCGAAGCAAACAGCCGCACTGCACCAACGCCCTTCGACAAGCAGATGGTACGGGCGTGGGGTATCGAGCGCGGCATCAATACGCTCGATCCTACGAACCCCGAACACGTCAAGCACGTTCATGATCTGGACGTTCCAGAGGAGCTGCTGCAAGCAACCGCAGACATCTATCGGACGATTTTCCAAAAACTCACCGGCTTCCCCCTCGAAGAGTATCAACGCCGGTTTTTAGGGATTTCTGTCTAACTGAAAGGGCCCGCGCATGTTGCGTCGGGCCCTTCTCATTTCTTCTACCGCACCTCGAGTTCGCTCGCGGTGAACTCAATGCCCAGAGGACGAATGATCACTCGACGCTCCTGCGCCGCCTTAATCTCGCCAGCAATGAATCCCCCGAAAGGATACCTACCTTTCGCCAAGAGCTGCAGTGCAGCACGTGCGTCTTCTTCTGGCATGTAGAGCGCAAATCCCGCGCCCATGTTGAAGTCGGCAAACATATTCCGTCGACTCACTCCACCTTTCTGTTCGATGAATTCGAAAAGCGGCATAGGATCGGGAATGACACCGATTTCATACGAGAACGGCTCCGGAGCACGCATGAGCTTCCGCCACCCATGCCCAGTAATGTTCACACCATAGTGAATCTCGATGTGCGCATTGATGCAGTCCTCGATAAACGGGCCGTAGAGATGGGTGGGCGTGAGAAGCGCCTTTCCGTAATACTCGCCATTCGAAAGGGGCGCCAGATATCCTTTGCGCATTTCCTTTGCGAGGTCACGCGCAAACGTGAGTCCGTTCGCATGAATACCTGAACTCTCGAGAAGAACAATGACATCTCCATCTGCAATGTTGCGGCGGATCAGTTTCCCCTTTGGTGTGACAATTCCATCGGCAGAACCCGAAAGAATCGACCTGCCAGGCAACACGAGATCGCGCAGCGCCGGCGTCTCGCCACCACCCCACGCGCACCGAACCTCACGACACGCCGCTTCCCAACCTCCTACAAGTGCCTCCGCCCGGGCAGCGCGCTCAAACCACGACGCATTCTCAACAGCGAGATGCATGTGGAGCGAGACCGGGACGACACCGAGCGTTGCCATGTCGTTCAGAATCATCGCGGCCGTACACTGCGCAAGATTGTCGTACGAGCAGCCGTCGTGCCTCCAATCAGTATCTTCAGCAAGAGCGAGATCGAGTGCATAGTGATCGCCCACGATGTTTTTCGTCCCAAGCCCTTCGTTCACATGTCCGGCGTAGTGATCGGGGTACTCAACAAGAAACACGCTCTCGCCACGCGACCACTCCACGACCCGTGCGTCCAACCTCTCGATGTTCGCGCCCGTGCGGCTCGCCGCTGCTTGTGCGGCTCGCTTAAACGCATCAAGGGTTCCGTAGCCCACTTCATACTTATTCCTCATCCGAATCCTCCAGTGACAGAACAAGAAACGGGGAATCCCCCGTGACTCGCGCCACTCTACCCCACTCGCCTGCCAAAATCTATGCACGTCCTCCAGCACGTTCATCATGAAATCTTCATCTTCAATAGAGATACTATAAAAAGCGCGGGATATGCGCTTGATACACTACTCGTATGAAAGTCCTCTTAGTTGAAGACGAAGCCCGGCTTGCAGATGCGCTTTCGCGCGGCCTCACGCACAAAGGCTATACCGTCGACGTCATCGATGATGGCGAGAAGGCGCTCACCCGTATCCTCCTCCATCGTAACGACTATAACGTCATCATCCTTGATCTCATGCTCCCCGGGAAGGACGGACTCGAAGTATGCGCGACTGCCCGCGCCGAGGGCGTTACGACTCCGATTCTCATACTCACCGCTCGTGGCGAAACCGACCGCAAGGTCGAGCTCCTCCTCGCAGGCGCCGATGATTACCTCGTCAAACCCTTCTCGTTCGATGAGCTCGCGGCGCGCCTGCACGCGCTACTCAGGCGCCCGACAGAGACCGTGCCCGACATTCTAAAAGTCGGCACTATCGAATTGAATCCCGTCGAACGACGCGTCACGCGCGACGGCAAAGAGCTCAATCTGACGCTGAAGGAATTCAATATTCTGGAATACTTCATGCACCGCCCGAACCAGGTCGTGAATCGGGAAGATTTATTATCTAATCTATGGGATTTTAACTATGCGTCCTTCTCCAACGTGGTGGACGTCCATGTCAAAAACCTTCGCAGAAAACTCGATGACGAAGAACATAGTGAACTTTTGGAAACGGTTCGGGGCATTGGGTACCGACTTCGCGTCTAAATACCAAAACAATCCGTTTTTCCGGACTGAAACACGCATCGTTGCTTTTCACGTCCTCTTTGCTGCGTTTATTGTTTCCGCACTTGTTGCCTCATACATCAACACCTCGTATTTCATCGGCACAACGCCCACGATGAGTACCACAACCGACCCTAATGCGGTTGTCACGACGCTCATCGCGGCAAGTTTTGAACAACTCGAGTATCGCCGCATTCGCAATCTGACGCTTGTCATTTCCGCAATCGTCCTCGCAACACTCATCGCGAGCTACGTCCTCGCGCAAATATCACTCAAACCCGCCCGCGAGGCGCTCGCGCAACAAAAAATCTTTGTCAGCAATATTGCGCACGAACTCCGAACCCCGCTCTCTACCATACAAACCAACACCGAGGTGGCACTGTTCGACACCTCGCTCAATCCTGCGCTGCGCGAAACGCTCGAAAACAACGTTCGCGATCTCAAACGCATCTCGGAAATCATCAACAATTTGCTTTCACTCGACGTCTCACTTCAGCGAGAACGCATTCCCTTTGGAAAGATCGATCTCGCGCTCATCGTGCACACCGCACTCGAAAGGCTTAACTCCCTCTCGGTCACCAAACAAGTCCGCCTCAACGCCCCCGCGCGCGGCAATTTCATCGTGTGGGGTAACGGAAACGCACTTGAGCAAATCGTGACGAACATTCTCAAAAATGCACTCACGCACACCCCGTCCGGCGGGCGCGTCACTATCCGGCTCGGGCGCGCGGAGCCCGCCATGGTCGAGCTCTGCATTGAGGACACCGGCGCTGGCATCGCGCCAGCCGATCTTGCGCACATATTCGAACCGTTTTTTCGTTCAGATCGTTCGCGCAGCCGCGCACGCGGTGAAGCGGGCCTCGGTCTCACGATTGTCCACGAACTCGTCAAATTGCACCGCGGCTCGATCCGTGTGCACAGTGTCCTCAAGCAAGGAACAACCGTGCTGGTGCGCATACCAACAGGGGCACCACAGAGTGATCACACATATCCCACGTCACCGCTCTCAAACGAAATTACGGTTGATTATTCCGAAGAGCGTGGCGTATAAGCCACCTTCACGTTCAGTTCACCACTCATTTTTTACACTCTCCTCAGACTGCTCTTGGGGCCCACGAACCGCAGGGCTTTACGCGCTTTCTCCCGGAAGAAAGTTGTCCTGCGGCATTCGTGGCTACATGGTCGAGGAGTGAGTAGATTTCAACGTAATAGCTATGGCATGTGAATACACGATACACAACGCAACAATCGAACGCTCGACCGCCGGATGAAATCGGCGATGAAGAGTTAAACGTTCGAGCCGGGGAGGTGGCGTACCGAAGAGGGCGCTGCCTCCCCGGCGCGTTACGGGTGAGACTTCGCACAAAATCGCACACCAACGCGCAGCAGTCTCTGTTCAGTAAATGAATTCGTAAGTATGAATGTTTCAAATCGTCTCTAGTTCTGTGCACCGCAATGCAGTCTTTAGTAGTTCTTCAAGCATAATATATGTCTGCTCCCACCTCTCTCAATGCACCATCATTAGTGAAAGAAACACACTCTACAAAGCCGTCGAAACACGAAACTGTTGTGGTTATAGGTGTCGGCTATGTGGGTCTTCCACTCACCCTTCGCGCGGCGGCTCACGGATATCGCGCCATTGGGTTCGACATCGATAAGAAAAAAATTGCCGAGCTCAAGAAAGGAAACGCTCTCTATATTTCCGACGACGAACAAGCGCTGCTGCACGATCTCTCTAACATCTATTTCACGCACAGCGATGCCGACATTTGGCACGCAACGAATTACATCATCTGCGTTCCCACACCCGTCCATCACAGCCATGCGCCCGATCTCGAGCCACTGAAAAGCGCTGCGCGCATCGTCGGCAAACACATGGCGAGGGGTGCGCTCGTCGTCGTTGAGTCAACGGTGAATCCCGGGGTGTGCGAAGAGGTTGTACTCCCTATTCTCGAGCGCGAGTCGAGCCTTCGCGGCGAAGAAGATTTCTTTTTCGCGCATTGCCCCGAGCGCATTAACCCGGGCGACGATGCGTGGCACGTAGGCTCGATTCCCCGAGTCATTGGCGCACTCGGCCCCACTTCGCTCGCCCGTGCGCACGCACTCTACGATGCGATGCTGGACGCCCCGCTGCACGACATGCAATCAATCAAAGAGGCGGAGGCGGTGAAGATGGTCGAGAATACGTTTCGCGACGTCAACATCGCATTTGTGAACGAGCTCGCGATGTCGTTCGATCGCGCAGGCATCGATCTCACGAGCGTCATTCGCGGAGCGTCCACCAAACCCTTCGCCTTCATGCAGCACATGCCGGGCTGTGGCGTGGGCGGTCACTGCATCCCCGTTGACCCGTACTACCTCATTCGCTACGGCGAGGGCAATGGTTTCGAGCACGCCTTCTTGAAAACCGCCCGTCGTATCAACGAGGCAATGCCCCGCTACACTGTGCGCCGACTTGCTGGTGCACTGGCAGAAAAAAACAAGACGCTCAAAGGATCGACGATCGCGCTTTTGGGCCTCGCGTATAAAAAAGACATCCCCGACGTGCGCGAGAGCCCCGCGCTCGCGATCATGCACACGCTCAAGAACAAGGGGGCGCACGTTCAGTCATTTGATCCGCACGTTCCCCAGCACTCAAGCGTCGGCAGTTTTGAAGACGCGCTCCACGGAGCAGACGCAGTGCTCATCGCAACCAATCACTCAGCGTTCTGTGAGCGCACGCCCGAGGAATTCGCACGTGCAGGGACGACGATTGTCGTCGACGGTCGCAACTGCCTTGATCAGAAAGCCTTCACGGCGGCGGGAATCACCTATCGCGGTATCGGACGCTCATAATATGTATGAAGACTCACGCACACATCCGCACAGCACACACCACACCCTCCATCGTGCGGATGGGTGCAGAGATCTATTCACGCCCTGTTGAGCGCGCGCGCAAAGAAACACCGCAACAACACGAGGAGCGGGCGCATGATCGGCGCATATGGTATGAGGTCGTACTCTTCGCGATCGCGCTCTCGATCCTCGTCTGCATCACCCTTTTAAAGGCGGAAACCGCCGCAGCTTCAGACGTCGATGGCATTCTATTGTTTTATACATTCTTTGTGACGCTGTTCCAGCTCTCGCGCCTGATGGCATCCCTCATGTACACATCGTCATACTCAAGCGTCCTGCACCCGAGAGAAGCGCAGGCTGCATATCAACCCAAAATCTCGTTTGTGATCCCGTGCATGAATGAAGAAAAGGAGATCCAGACGACGATCAGGGCATGCTTTGACGCGCACTACCCCCGACACCTCCTCGAGGTCATCGTCATTAACGACGGTTCAACGGACGGCACGGGAGAGAAGATTCGCGAGATCAGGAGGGAGTATCCCGAATTAGTTGTCGTCGATTGGACCGAGAATCGTGGTAAACGCCACGGTATGGCAGAAGGATTTCGCAGAGCTACCGGTGAGTTAGTGATCCAGCTCGACAGCGACAGCCGCATTGAACCTCGCGACGTCGCCTATCTCGTCGAGCCGTTCCGGAATCCTCGCGTCGGCGCGGTCAGCTTCCACACTGATCCCGCGAACGCGGATGAAAATATTCTCACGAAGATGCAGGCAGCGTACTATTTCCTTTCGTTTCGCATCCTCAAAGCCGCCGAATCAACATTTCGCATTGTGTTTTGCTGCAGCGGCTGCGCCTCGGCCTACCGCCGCGACATTGTGCTCCCGATTCTCGACAACTGGCTCATTGAGAAATTCTTAGGCCTTCCTGTCACCTGGGGCGACGATCGCTCGCTCACCAATCGGGTGATCGCACAAGGCTACGACACGCTCTACAGTGATCGCGCGCGCGCCTACACCATCGTGCCGAACACGCTCCGTCAATTTATTAAGCAGCAGATACGCTGGAAGAAAGGCTGGTTTGTAAATTCCCTATTTGCATCACGCTTCATCATTCGTCGTGATCCTTTTGTTGCGTTCACCTACTTCTTCCCGCTCATGGTCGTGACCATCTTTACGCCGTTCATGGCAGCACGCGCGTTCATCTACACGCCCATTGTCTACGGCTTCTCGAGCACCCTCTATTACATTCTCGGCGTCCTCGCCATCGCCGGTCTCTTTCTTGTGTTTTACCGCTTCTTCTCTAAAGACAACCCCTACTATCGCTACGTGTTCGTGTGGGCGGTCCTCAACATGCTCGTTCTCTCGTATATGCTTTTCGTCGCGCTCGCAACCATCCAGAACCGCGGGTGGGGTACTCGCGGAATCGCTGCTGCGAAGAAGAGCGCTGTATGACATATGAAACTACACACTTTTTCACTGTCACATCACCGACTTGCACTCGTCCTATCAACGGTCGTGCTCGCGATTTTCATAGGAGGTGGCGCTTGGTACGCGGAGCAAGAGCCTGCGCTTTCACTGCGCGGCTTGCGGGCGCTTTTCGAACGCCCACTCTATGCACTCGAATTTGCGACGCTTGATACTCGCGCTTCGACAGGTAGCGCACGGGCGATTCCCGTCCTCACCTACCATCGTATCGTTTCTGACGGGAGCGACGTAGCGAACACCACGCGCTCACGATTTAAGGACCAGATGGCTGCACTTAAGCGCGCCGGATGGGAAACCGTGACGCTCGAAGAGTTTGAATCATTCATGCGCGGAGAGCGCACGCTTCCCGATAAATCGTTCTTACTGACATTTGACGATGCGGCGAAAGACAGCTTCTACCCCGTCGATCCGATTCTCGAGGCACTCGGGTATGAAGCGGTCAATTTTGTCATTGTCGAATCCTCAAACATTCCGCGTACCGTGTACTATCTCAATCCGAAGGAAATCAAGCGCATGATCGAGAGCGGCAGATGGTCGATCGGCTCTCACTCATACGACGGTCACCGGCCCTATCCCGTGGACGCCTCGGGACAGACCGGCATATTCTTTGCAGACAGGCTCTTCCGAGAGAGCGAAGAGCGGCTTGAATCAAACACCGAATTTAGAGAGCGCGTCCATGCAGACCTCGTGCTCGCGAAAGAGGAACTTGAGAAAACCTATGGCGTCCCCATTAATAGCTTTGCATTCCCCCTCGGCAACGAGACCGGCATCAACGGCGCAAACAACTTTCCTGAAGGGTCAGCCATAACAGAAGAGGAAGCGAAATCAGTGTACGAATTCGGGTACCTGCAATTAGCAAGCCAACACTTCACGACGAATCTGCCGCGTGTAAACGCTTCTAGCACGCCACCTATGCCGAGTGATTTTCTCGTCTACCGCATACACGTGGATTACGACTGGGACGGTGCGCGCGTTTTAGAGATTCTCGAAAACGGCCGCGCAAAGGAAATCCCGTTCAACGACGACTTTTCAGAAAACAGAGGCTGGATCAACACCTGGGGATCGATCGATCTGGGGCGAAACAATTTTGTCCTTCGCGCGACGGAGGACGGCACGAGCGCCTCAGCCTTTCTCGATGGCACCTCGCTGTGGGACGATTATATTTTCGACCTCTCGGCAGAATGGAACCAAGGACATTTGATCGTCCTTGCTGACGTCACAGAAGGCAGCACATACAACGCGTGCGTCTTCTCTCCGGGCGTCGTGCACATTCAATCAACAGTCCGTGGCGTTACAGAGACGCTTGCCGAAGTGCGCGACCCCTCAATCGGCTACGGTGAAAACGTCCGCGCGGGCGTGCGCGTTCATGGGGCCGTTATCGAATGTGCGTGGGATTTCAACTCAATAGCTGAAGCCTATTCTCGGCCATTCTCAGGCGGCATCGGCATACAAACATGGGACGAAAATGAAGGCGCGGCCGAACTGCGCGTCTCAGAAGTCATCGTCCGACCGTATGCCACCTCAACCAACAATTAACAGCGAGCGCGGTCATGAAAGAAATCTCTCGCGATCATTCCGCACGCAATCCTCAAACCCCACGCGAGCCGGTGACGTGGCACACGCCTCTCGAGGGTCTTTCGCAGCGCGTCGGCGCGAGAAGGAGCAAATTTTCAGCAGAAAATTATGCGACCCCCGAGAGGCGTGTGCCACGTCACCGCGAGCCCCCTTCTTCATGAAAAAATAGTTAAGCCATGATCTTCATCAAAAATACATTGACCAGAAATGGAGTACCCGTAAGATTATCGATGTGTTATTCGTGTCTCGCAGTGTGGCGTTGTCGGAAACAACGAGCTCTTTGTTCCTCTCACCGATCGGGGTTCATACGCTTCTCATTATGAAGCGCCTTTCTCTTCGCGATGTTTTCTCTTCGCATCTAAACGTCATTCTTATCTGCTCGCTCATCCTCGGCGCGACAGCATTTCTTGTTCCCCCACCACCTCAACGCACACCAAATGTTGCCGCTGTCGTGACTGCATCGAGCCCCTTTCAATACCACTTCGACACGAACGACGTGCTTCACGAGTCCAGTGACTACGACCAAAGCACGAGCCCCTATTGGTGGCTCAATTCTGGCGCGCAATTACGTCTCAAAAACGGCGTTGGATCGACCGTGCAAGGAAACCTTCCGTCGGTGGATCGTTGGCGCCTCATGTACGCCGCATCGAATCCCGTCGACACCGATAACGGCTACCACCCCCAGAATATTTTCCGTCTCGTCACGAAGGCAACGGGAGCGAGTATGCGTGTCGAATCGCTCTTTAAGATTCACGCTGACAACTGGAGCACCTCTCCTAACCGAAATTCGTCAAACGGGCTCCTGCTCATGAGCTCCTACGTCGATGGCAACTCTCTCTACTACGCAGGACTCCGCGTCGACGGTACGGCGGTTATCAAGAAAAAGTACAAGGGCACCTACTACACCATCACGCAACCAAAGGTTTTCTCGGGCACGTACTCTCGTGAAGGCAAGGTCAATCTCATTCCTCATAACGAATGGCTCGGACTACGGTCAGACACGAAGCGCAATGCCGATGGAAGCGTCTCCATCACGCTTTCAATGAAACGCGAAGGTTCAAACACGTGGACAAAAATTGCAGAGGGTCGCGATGATGGGCAATACGGCGGCACGCCGCCTATGAGCCAAGGACACGCAGGCATCCGCACCGATTTCATGGACGTGAGCTTCGAGTCGTTCCGCATGGAAGCGCTCTAGGTGGGGTCTCATCATAACATGTTTGACGGGGTCTTCGGAGCGCGTCGGCGCGAGACTGAGGGAAATTTCAGCAGAAATTTACCCGACCCCGGAGAACATGTTGTGATGAGATACTCCTTCATCCTCACTTCAGGGCACATCGCGTACAGTGAACATGTTCCGGCAAGTGCGGGACTGGTCGAAAAGCGCGCTTATGCGCCCATTACCAGCCGTAACAACACCTCGTATGGAACACACTACTGATACCATCACGTGTGACAAGTGCGGCGCAAAGTTCGATGCGCGCAGTGAGTACGAAACTCACTATCAAGACGTCCACAAGACCTCCGCACCAAAGTCGCGTGAGTAATACCCAGGAACGACATCGCCATTCCAGATGGCGATGTCGTAAGGGTGCATTCTATGCGATACTAGGGGTATGTCGCGACGACACACCCTGTATTTGAGTGCCAGCACCCGCACCGGCCCGCCAGCCTAATACAATGTCACCCGCCACGATTCGGCATCTTGCGTACGTTGGTGGTGTTGCACTATTCGCAGGAGTCTATTACGTCACCGCAAAATTTGGCCTGCGCGTGACAGAACTACACCCAAGCGTTACAACCATCTGGGCGCCAACCGGTATCTCATTTGTCGTACTGTTGCTCGCGGGCATCAGATACTGGCCAGGGGTTTTTATCGGAGCATTCGCCGCGAATCTCACTACCTTTGGCACGGTGATCACGTCATGGCTCATTGCATGCGGCAACACGCTCGAGGCCGTCGTCATCACCTACCTCGTCATAACATTTGCATTCGGCGTGCGCGTGTTTGATCGTCTCCAAACCGTCGGCACATTCATCGTGGCCGCGCTCGCGGGAGGTGCGATCAGCTCCTCAGTCGGCGTTGGCAGTCTTCTCATTTTCGATTTTGCAGATCCGCATCTCGCCACGACCATCTGGACAACATGGTTTTTAGGAAACCTCGGCGGTGCCATCGTGATCGCGCCCTTAGCTCTCGCTTGGTGGAACAACAACCGCATGACCTGGAGCAAAAGGCAGTTCCTTGAAATCGGCGCGGTGCTCTCCGGTGTCCTTCTCACAGCGTATGTGATTTTCGGCCCCCCCAGTTTCCCCTTCGACTTTCTTGTCGCACCCGTTCTCGTGTGGGCCATCATGCGCTTCTCGATGCGCGAGGCAATGAGCGCCTTCGCGCTTCTCTCGGCATGCGCGGTTTTGGGAACCATGGTGGGAAACGGTCCGTTTGCCGCTCATCCGCCAGCGCTCTCGCTCCTCTATTTGCAAACCTTCTTCGTCGTTGTGGGCATGTGTATTCTTGCACTTTCAGCGACGGTCGCCGAACGTCGAAGCATTGAAACATCGCTCAAAAATGCTGACCGCGCCAAAGACCAGTTCCTCTCAATGCTCTCTCACGAGCTTCGAAATCCCTTAACGACCATCGTAAGCTACGCGCAGCTTCTCACCTACGGCAAGCGCACTGCCGACGAACGCCTCATGTTAGACAACATGCAGAAAGAAATCGAGCACATTACACACCTACTCGAAGACCTCCTCGATCTCTCGCGCATCCGTCGCGGCCGCATCGAGCTCAAGCGAGACCTCGTCAATGTTGAGAAAGTCGCTCGCGATGCGGGAGAGAGCGCTCATTCGATCATGCACGAACGCGGGCTCGCCTTTTCTGTCGAGAGCGAATCATCACTCTATACGTGGGGCGACGCAACGCGCATTAAGCAAATGATCGTAAATCTGCTTACGAATTCCGCAAAATACACCGACGAAGGCTCGATCACGCTTTCTGCGCATGCGGAAAAAGAATCGATCGTCGTTCGTGTGAAGGATACGGGCATCGGCATTTCGCCCGCGCGTCTTCCGTTTTTGTTTGATGAATCCCGAGCGCACGGAGCGCTATCGAAACGCCACTCGCGCGCAGGCCTTGGCATTGGCCTCTCGCTCGTCAATCGCCTTGCCGCTCTCCACGGCGGCACACTGAGTGCGGAGAGCGAAGGCGAAGGCAAGGGCAGCGTCTTTACGATTCGATTACCGCGCGCTGCCGCAGTCTCGATAGCGCCCGCGGAAACACTCACCTTGCCCGACATGGAGAAAGTACCCCCAGCGCGACCAGCTGCAATGCTCTCGATTTTCGTCGTCGACGACAATATACTCTCAGCCGACGCGCTCGCGCAGCTCCTCCACACTTATGGCTATCCGACCGAAGCTCTCTACAGCGGTCGCGCACTCCTCAAACGTCTCACCATGCGAGTTCCTGATGTCATCCTGCTCGACATTGATCTCGGCGATATGAGCGGATACACGGTTGCGGAAAAAATGCACGCACTCCATCTCAACCCTCAACCAATTCTTATCGCACTTTCAGGGTACGGATCCGACGATGATATCGAGCGATCACGCGGCGAGGGATTCGCGCACTATTTAGTCAAACCAGTCAACATCACGCACGTGCGAGAAATACTCGCTCGCCTCTAGCGCGATCGCTCCAGATCCACCCATCGATACTGCAACCCCTGATACTCCCGATCCTCCTCAAAAATGACGTTATTAAACTCTTCTTCATATTCAGGAAAAAATGAATCCCCCTCTTTCTCATCATCGATAAGCGTGAGATACAGCCTGTCGGTAAACGGCAGCGCTTGTCGGTAGACCTCCCCTCCGCCACCAATAAAAACCTCCTCACCCCCCGGCGCACCTTTCGCCTTATCAATCGCCCCCTCCACTGACCCAGCAACCATCACATCATATCGATTTACGAAATCGATATTTCGCGTGACGACAATATTCGTCCGTCCCGGCAAGGGTTTCCCAATAGCCGCAAGAATCGATTCAAACGTCTTCCGCCCCATAATCACCGGATGCCCCAACGTGAGTTCCTTAAACCGCTTCAAATCATCCGGTATGTGCCACAAAAGCTGATTATCCTTCCCCAAAACCCGCCCCCTCCCAATCGCCGCAATGGCCGAAACCCCCGCCATATCAGACTGCCTTATGAGCAGATTTCAACTTCTTGATATCCCCCGAAAAAACTAATTTCATCTCAGTGGCCTTTTCTTTCTTACCCTTTTCGACGACATCTTTTTTATGCCAACGACTTTTACGCGCTTCGACGGGATGCTTGAGCTCCTCAAAAACAACCTGGCAGATACGCTCTCCAGGATGCAGAGTGATCACCTGGGAGCGCGTGTTGTTGCGCACAGGAAGCGTGAGCGGCCCCTCATAGCTCGCATCAATAATTCCCGTGAGGTCAACGGAAAGCCCCTTGCGATTCACTGACGAGCGCGGGTACAACACACCCATCAAGTCTTTAGGGAGCTTCACCGTCTCAAACGTCGAGACGAGTACATATTCTTGCGGCAAGAGATCAAACGTTTGTCCCTGTTCGAGCTCGATCACGTCAAAATACTCGGGCCCATGATCCTTCAGCGGGTCGATCATATACGCTTCACGCCCCTCTTTTGTCATGCGCCACTGCTTTGGTATGAGAAAGGTGAAGCCCATGCGCAAATCCACCGCATGTGCCTGAAGTTGAAAGGTGTCGAGTGATGGATGAAAAGCGAGTGATCCTTCCTTCACGCGCGCAATGATCTCGTCTCTCGTGATGACAGCCATAGTCGTACAGTTATAACACAATAGTCAGCCCCTTAATTGCCTCTTGTGGTCGGTACTGCTTCACAAATTCGGCAACGATTTCATCAACTAATTTCGGATGCTTCTTCTCAGCGCGTTCGTAGGCATTCTTCGGCATACTAATCTTGATGGGCTTATGTGTATTCTTGCGCCTTAACATCTCCTTCACGGCATCGTATTGGTTGTCATAGATATGCGCGTTCGAGATGGAGTGCGAGTAGATACCCGGTTTGACCTTCAATTTTTGCGCGAGAAACATCTGAAGCAGTGCGAAACCCGCCACATCCGCCGGGAACCCGAGCACCATGTCGTTCGAGCGCACCATATTATGCAAATTTAAACGACCGCCGATAATGTTCACGGTAAAGGTATACGGGCACGGCACATTCTTCTTGTTGGTAACCCCAAGACCATCCCCCGCCGGATCCCACGTCACCACCACACCATGGCGCGAGGTCGGATCTTCTTTAAGATGCTTTACGAGAAGCCCGAGCTGATCGCGCCCGAAGTGTTTTCGCCACCGATAGCCGTAGGCCACCGTGACAACATCTGCCGGATTGGTAAAACTATCCCAAATCTTCGTAAAATCTCGTAAAAAATCTTCGGGTTTGCGTGCGCCAGAAATAAACCACACCTGCTCCGCGACAAACATCTTTACCGGAATCTTGCGGAGCGTAAGAAGTGGGAAACCGTCTTTCTCGATGTCTATCGAAAAATGCACCCCTGGAATCGCAGCCACTTCGTGTCCCGTGCGCTTATTCTTCTCGCGCACACCCTCCTTGACGATGCGCTTCAGCATATCTTGATAGATCGCATCGAACTTTGTCATGCGAAGATTATACGCGGTGTGCTATATAGTACCTAGACCATGGAGGATTCGAACATGACTGAGACAGGAATCAAGTATCCGTATCTGCCCGAAGGCAAGAAAATTCTGTACGTCCCCGAAGACCATCCGCATATGCAACGTGCAAAGGGGCGCGCTCTTGAGCACTCTCTCGACGACGCGGTGAAGACTGGTGCGGTTGTCGTTCGCGGCAGTATTGTCATCGGCGAGGGGGCAAACGGGAGCGACTATCACAAGACGAACGAATGCGAACGTGTGAAGCGCGGGATGCCGACTGGTCAGGGTTATGAGCTCTGCGAAGGATGCCACCCGAAGAATCATGCCGAACCACGCGCAATCGCTGACGCGCGCACGAGCGGTCACTCGACCGAAGGCGCCGACCTGTACTTGTATGGTCACTGGTGGTGTTGCGAACCTTGCTGGCGAGCCATGATAGAGGCGGGTATTGCGAATGTGTACCTACTCGAGCGCAGCGAAATTCTCTTTAACAATAAACGCGAGGCGAAACGCTAACCTAAGGAGCCGGCAGTTCCCTGAACTGCCGGCTCATTTTGTGCACACTCACACATCGATGCCCCAAAAGTAGCCGATCCACGAATAGACGAGAAGTATCATCGTCTCCAGATCGGGTTCGGCGTACAGGGCAAAAAGAACGACCAGCGCCGTGCCGGAATCAAACAGGCGAACGCTACGAATCCTCGTCTCGACGCGCAACTGGTAGCCGATGAACATACCGGCAAGCGCACAATACAGAATCGAAAGTGCCATCTGTGCCTCCTGTGTTCCCTACACCCATGTGTAATATCATCTTTACCTCTCCTACTCAAGGAGTACGGTCAAAGTGGAATCCTTCCCCCATGTGCGGCATTCTGATCGAGATCGACATCTTGATTTCAATTTTTTTCGATTATACTTAAGTGAGTTAGATGTTCATAGTCGAGGAGAAATGAAATGGGTGAAATTAGTGAGAGAGAGGCAGACCAAGTTGCGCTTGAGGTAGCGCCCAATTCTGCGAAAATAATGGCGCAGATAAGAAAAGCCATCGATGAAGACATTGAAAAGTCTTTGCGTCTCGATCTGTTTCGGCAGGCGCGGGGACAGGGCACGAAAAACTCCTCGGATAAATGACCGAGCCAGAGAGATTGTCATGCACTTATTATGGCCGACTCACGAGGTTCGGCCATATATTTTGCGCATGCTATCATCCGTCCATGCGCGGCATACTCATTGATATCGAAGGTGGCGACGGCGCGGGCAAGGCGACGCAGACAAAGATGCTTGCCGAGCGACTCAAGGCGGAAGGACGAGAAGTCGTCACCTTCTCTTTCCCCCGCTACTACGAATCCCATTCCGGCAAACTCATCGGCGAACTCCTTGCCGGAAAACACGGCGATTTCATGAGTGTGCCGCCCTACATCTCCGCGCTTCCCTATGCGATGGATCGCGGCACAGCGCGGGATGCGATTCAGGAAGCGCTTGCAAAGGGTGCCACTGTAATCTGCGACCGCTACACATCATCAAATCTCGCGCACCAAAGTGCAAAACTCCCCAAAGATGAACAGGGCGCACTCGTCGAATTCATCGAGAATCTCGAATATGTCGATTTACGCCTCCCACGCCCCGACGTCGTCATGTACCTCTCCGTTCCGACTGATGTTTCTGCGGAGCTCGTCTCAAAGAAAGAGGCCCGCGAATACACAGGAGGCGAGAAGCGCGATCAGGCCGAACGCAATATGGCACACCAAGATAGAACACGTTCCGCCTACCTGCGATTAGCTGCAGAAAAAGGCTGGCGCATCGTGGAATGCGCGCCCTCGGGCGCACTCAGAGGACCTGAAGACATCCACGAGGAGGTGTCAAGAATTGTGCACGAAATGCTGGCGGTATAATGCGTGGATGGATTTTGATGAGTACGAAAAGTTGGCATCCCGCACGGCAACATTCGACGGCTCGCAAAAAGAATACGCACTCCTCTATCTTGGCCTTGGAGTAACAGGCGAAGCGGGTGAAATCGCGGAGAAAATTAAGAAGATTGCACGCAACGATAACGGCGTCGTTTCCGATGAGAAACGGGAAGCTCTAAAACAAGAAATTGGCGATGTACTCTGGTACCTCTCCCAACTCTCGCGCCATCTCGGCATTCCATTCTCTGACGCAGCAAAAGCAAACATCCAAAAAACCGCCGATCGTGCAGCCCGCGGCGTTATAAAAAGCTCCGGCGATAACCGATAACGGTATGATTTAGCTTTTTCTACAAACCACAGTCTACAAACTACTAACTACTCCTCTATGGAACTCTACCCTTTCACCAAAAAACAAGACCCAAAAATCTACAAAGCCCTCCAAGGCGAGGAAAAACGCCAAGCCGCCGGACTCGAACTCATTCCCTCAGAAAACTACGTCTCGCGCGCCGTGCGTGAGGCAAATTACTCCATCCTCACTAATAAATATTCGGAGGGCTATCCCGGTAAGCGCTACTACGGCGGGCAGGAATTTACCGACGCCGTGGAAACACTTGCGATCGAGCGCGCAAAAAAGCTCTTCAAGGCGAAGTACGCCAACGTGCAAACACTTGGTGGCGCAAATGCCAACATCGCGATGTATTTCGCTCTACTCGAACCCGGCGATACCGTCCTCGGCATGGATCTCTCGCATGGCGGCCACCTCACGCACGGTCACCCCGTCACCTATCTCACCAAAATCTTCCGCTTCGTGCGCTACAAGATGAAAAATCCCGATACCGGCGAGATTGATTACGACGAGATGCGACAGGTGGCGCTCAAGGAGAAGCCGAAAATCCTGCTTGCAGGATTTTCGGCCTACCCCCGCGAACTCGACTACAAACGCATGGCCGCGATCGCGCGAGAAGTCGGTGCCTATGCCGTGATGGACGTCGCCCACATCGCAGGACTCATTGCCGGTAAAGCGGTGAAAAACCCCTTCGACTACGGCTTCGACATCATGACCTCAACAACGCACAAAACCCTCCGCGGCCCCCGAGGTGGTCTCATCCTCATTCGCGAAAGCGAAGAGCTCGCTAAGAAAATCAACAAATCCGTCTTTCCCGGCCTTCAGGGTGGCCCCCACATGCACGCCGTTGCCGCAAAAGCAGTCGCCTTCGGCGAAGCGCTCTCCCCGAAATTCCGCGTCTATGCGAAACAGGTTCTGAAGAACGCGAAAGCGATGGAGAAAGTATTCAAAGCGCACAACATTCGCCTCCTCGCAGGTGGCACGAGCAACCACCTCCTCTTGGCTGACGTGTACGGATCGCTCGGTATCACTGGGCAAGATGCCGAACACACGCTCGACCTCGTCGGCATTACACTGAACAAAAACTCTGTCGCGGACGACGTCCGCGGCCCAATGGATCCCTCCGGCATCCGTTTCGGCACGCCCGCCATCACGACTCGCGGCTTGAAGGAAAAAGAATGCATAAAAGTCGCCGAATGGATGGTCGCCGCACTCAAAAATAAAGACAACAAAAAAGAATTAGTAAAAATTAAAAAGGAGGTCGAAAAACTCTGCAAAAAATTCCCGATTCCGAACAAGTTCGTATAAAAAAGCCCCTGTCACATTTAAGACGCGGGGCTTGTCTCGAGCTGGGACGTACCCTTGCGAAAACGCTGGTTAGTTAGACCGGGTCTTCGCAGTCTCGTGAACAAGCCTCATGAAGTCAGCGAATTGCTCCGCGGTGGCTTCCTGTCGCTCGTCCTCGATGTACGTTTCCAACTCCTCGGGAGTCATTCTGCGGATATCGTTCCGCATATCATTCTCGATCGTATCCCGGATGTAATCGAGAAATTGCTGCTCTTTAGGCGACAGCGGCCTTTTCTTGTCTGCGCTCATCGCGCACCTCCAAGACCTATACCCGATCGTATAGTCTCTACAAATTAACAATAACATTACAATTTGTCAATCCCCAAAATCCCATTGAAACAAGCCAAAAATCGGTCATACTACGGAGATGTTTTTTGGTATTGATTTAATCCAAGCAATTCAAGTGATTGGCTACCCCGGCATTTTTGCGATCATCCTGGCAGAGAGCGGCCTCTTTTTCGCCATCTATCTCCCTGGCGGCTCCCTTCTCTTCACCGCAGGCCTTCTCGCCTCGCAAGACATTCTCAACATCTGGCTTCTTCTCTCCATCGTCATCGTCGCAGCCGCGCTCGGCGACACGATCGGCTATTGGTTTGGCGCGTGGGTCGGCCCGGCACTCTGGCGTCGCGAAGATTCCCGCTTCCTCAAGCGAAAACACCTCGAACAAACACGCGAATTCTTCGATGAACACGGTGCGAAGACCATCCTCCTCGCACGCTTCGTTCCAATCGTACGCACCTTCGCACCGATTCTCGCGGGCGTGGGCGAGATGCGCTATCACACCTTCCTTTTTTACAACCTCCTCGGTGCACTTATTTGGGGCGGCGGCTTCACACTCGCTGGCTATTTCCTCGGCACCTCAATTCCGGATGCGAGTAAATATCTTGAGGTGATTGTTCTCGGCATTGTCTTCGTCACCATCCTTCCCTTGGTGCATCATGTGTGGCAAGCGCGCAGGCGTGAAGCGAAAAAAAACGACACCGGAGCATCAAAACCGCACGCATTAATTTTCGACCTCGACGACACGCTCGCGGAGAGCTTCCAAGCACCGAGCGAGCAAATTCTTGAGAAAGTGTTCACTCTCGCGGAGCGCATGCCGGTTGCCATTATGTCGGGAGCCACATTCTCACGCCTCGAACGCGACATCATGCAACGTCTTCCCGCACACCACATGGCACAACTCTCCGTCTTTTCTGACAACGGCGCACGCGCTGACGTATGGAAAAACGGCACATGGGAAACCGCCTACCACTTCCCCCTTGAAAGCGCCGAGCGAGAACAAATAAAGAACATCGTCTCTGAAGCAGTCGCGGAAACCGGCGTGTTTAATGCTGAAGAGCCGCAGTATCGCATCATCGACCGCGGCACCTCCGTCTCTTTTGCTGCGCTCGAAGACGGGGCGACGAAAACCAAGAAAAGCACATGGGATCCCGATCTTTCCAAGCGCTCAAAGCTTGCAGAAGCTCTCCGCGCGAAACTCCCCGGCTATGAAGTGCTGATCGCCGGCAAAACCACCATCGACATCGTCCGCAAAGGCATCAGCAAAGCCTACGGCGTTGAATGGCTCGCAGAGCACTTAGGTATCCCAGCAAAAGACATGCTTTTCGTCGGCGACGCCTTTTACGAAGGCGGGAACGACGCCGCTGTTATCCCCACCGGCATTAAAACCCACCACACGAGCGGCCCCAAAGAAACGGAAGAGCTCATCGACAACCTCCTCCGCCCCTAACCCAAGGCACCCATCCCCAAGGTCCCCAAGGCGACGCCTTGTTCCAAACAAGCCAATCAGAGAGCCATATTTTTATAGTACTCTGCAGCATCTTCCAGGACCTCTGCCAGTTCCACATTTGTTTCGAACAAAGTGCGTGTTTCCGGATCAAGTACTAAGCTTTCAGCCCTCGGTGCACCAAAATAGTATCCGGCGCTGCTATATTCATAATTCAAAAGACGCTTCTTGAGTTGTGCAATATCTGCCCTGAGAATCCCCCGCTTCCAATGTGGTTCGAACAATTCTGCAGGATTAAGATGGAGATAATTCGGTATGTGCATGAAGTGCGCTTCACTCGTGATTCTTCGTGCACGAAATGGTTTGAGAAATAGATTTCCCGTTCGTTCGTTGCGTTTATTGAAATACATCGTATACGCAGTACCAACTTTTTGCATATAAGAAGAAATGCCTCCTTCTACTATCTCCTGCATCACTATATGAAAATGATTTGGCATCAGACAATACGCAGCAATAGATACGAGAGGATCGCCGCGTATATGTCTGAAGATCTCATCGTGCGAAAGGAAGTTAACGTCATTTTGATGTATTGCTTTCGTACTGTTACTCAGATACAAAGCCTGAAGAAAACGCCGATAGTCATGAGGCGAACAGAAAACACGCCTCTTGTCGACGCCACGATTGTAACAATGATACCATTCACCGACTCCAAAGGACTCTCGCAACGCCATTGCCTCTACTATACCACCCCACAGAACAAGGCGACGCCTTGTTCTGTGGGGTGGCTTAAAATAAGAATATTATTGGTACACGACTTTGAGCTTGGGTGCACGAGCGTGCTGGTTACGGCAGACTTTCGCACACGCTACCATCCTTATTGCCATCGAGACGATGAACATCGTTCCCAACGCCGCCGCACTGTTCAAACACTGACTGCGCCTCGGCTTGTGTCTTGAAATGCGAACAGTTGTAGGTGTTCGTTGAACATGTGTACCCGCCACCTGCGGGAGCTGGCTCTTCTTCTGACTCAGGCGAAAGTTCGGGTTCGGGTTTGGGTTCCGTCTTAGGCTCCACTTTCGGTTCCTCCTTTTTAACTTCCAGAGGAGTCGCCGGCGGCGCAGCGGAAGCAGGCGTTGTCGAGGCCCCGAGCACCGCAGAAACTGCGGGCACGGGGGGGCAAGATCACTTTTTTTACTTCTGCTTTCACGGTCGGTTTCGGGCACGCGTCTGGCGCCCAGAGCCCCTTTCCTCCTTCTCGAGCCGCCGCCTCTGCGGCCTTGAATGTATCCTGGTATTTATAATCGTCGTCGTACGTATATTCGTACGCATAGCCATCTTCAATCATCTTTTGGTTGAGATGCACTCCGTTCTCCGCAAAAAGATACACGAGGAGGCGTTTGTATTTGTCTCGCTCACCCTGGCTTGAATCCGTCTCCACCGCCACGCGCTTGCCGATTATTTTCTTGAGGTACGCTGTTGCCTCAGCGCCAAAACACTCGACACCTGCACGCGCATCGTTTGTTTCCGGCGTATCGATCCCAATCAAGCGCAGCGTCTCGTTTTTCTCCCTCATCTTGATCGTGACAGTGTCACCGTCAATGACCTTTATGACCTCGTACAGCTCCCGCGTGGACGATGCCTGAGCGCTCTGCTCGTCCCCATCCTCAAACATCTCAAAACCGCTCGCGGCATCCGCTATCTGCGAATCATTTTTACTCGGCACAAAAAACGCCGCTCCGAGCCCAAGTCCTATCCCGATCGCCCCCACGAGAACGAGAAGCAACTGTGGCATATCACCCGAAGAGCTGCGCGATTGCGAGCACTGGTTCTGCAAAGAACACCCAATCAGCAACCACAAAGAGCATCGACATAATACCGAGAAGTGCGCCCGCTTTTGCGGCATGACGCAGGTGGTGGCGATGCAGCTCCCATTCCACATCGAAGAAAAGTGCGACAAGTATAATGAGACCAATAACATAATACGCGTACTGCAACACATGTCGCGGCTGCGCGACGAGGAATGCCCACCATGGCCGCTCGTCCGGCGTCATGATCGCCGCATCGCCGTCTTGTTCCGCGAGCGCACCACTGACTCCCACCTCTTCATGTGGTGCAACAACTTCCACCTGCTCGCCAAGGACGTCGGGAGATGAAGCCTCAGCAATCGTGGGCGCAGGAGCCGCAGCAACGGCGCGCCCAAGCGCATCCGATTTCGGTCGCCCAAACATCTGCACGGCAAACACCGCCTCGCGTCCCTGATACATCCCGACAGCCGTCGCGATGCCAATCTCCGTGTAGCGCGGATTCACGATGTTGTCGCGATGCGTCGGCGAATTCATCCACGCATTCTGCACGTCACCGGAATCAACGAAATTCACCGCGAGATTCTCCCCCGCAAATTGGTAGTCATAGCCAACTTTCTTTAACCAGTGCCACGAATCATATCCCTCCGGTGTTGTGTGCGAAAAATAGCCCTTCTCGGCCATATCGTTCGCTTTCGCTTGCGCCGCGGCGGTCAAAACTGGATTGGCCTCAAGGCGCTCGAGCGCGAGCGCTTCACGATCATTGTTTGCAAGATCCACCAAGACCGATGCGATCACCGCCGCAACATACGGCGTATGCATCTCGCGCACCACGCGCTCGACGACACCCGCCGCGACGAAGAGGCACACCACAAGCGCCCCCGTCGCCACCATGACGGAGTGTTTCAGATATTTCGGTTCAAAACTGTATTGTTTTTTGACGTGCTTTCGTGAGCGGCGTTTCGGACTCATCTCATGTATGGTACACGGCAAAAACGCGTGCAAAATAGTTTTTCAACAGGTGAAATCGCCCCCTCACCACGCCCAGAAAAATCCAAGCACGCGCGCGAATAACGCTGGCATCGACTTGATCGCGCTTTCAAAACGAGTCATGAACGGAGGAGAATGCCCCTCAGTTGATGAAGAAAGACGTGCCTCAATGGATTCTTCATTCCCGTGCTCGTCTTTGGTAGTCGCACTCACTTCCGCTCCACTCTCATCGACGCGCGTCGAGACTTCAAGGTGCATCGGCTGTCCTGCTCCCACTTTCTTCTCATACTCACGCGTTTCTGTCTCGCCATTTCGGGATGTCTCCACCTTCACCCTTGCCTCACCTCCCTCTGAACCGACATTAATGTATGTTTCCGAGCGCGACGACGCACTCACATCGCCATCAGAAACCGAGGAGCCGCCGCTTCCCACTACCTTCCCACCAGTTGATACGGAAGAATGATTTTCAATAATGACAGCGCCACCCTGCCCCTCCGCAGCCTGCGACGCCTCACGCACGAGTTCGTCGACCCAAGACTCGGCGCTTACAAAACTCGGCACACCCAGAAAAACCACAGCCACCGCGAAGGCGCGCGGGAACGTGCCTTGAGCGAGCATCGCGCAGGGCACTCGCACACGTGCGAACACTTGGCAGAAGCTCGTTTTTTTCATGCGTGCAATCAACATACGGCTCGAACAAGGCACGCTCACGCGCGCAGAGCTACAATTCAAACGCCTCCACAAACGGCACTAAGCTGAAGAAGAGTCCTGAGAACAACCGGAGCGGGAGCCCCATCTGCACTTCCGTGCTTGGCTTTGGCGCGAGCAGGTTTACGCTCTGTATTGGCTTCGGTGCAAACGCATTCTGCTTCGGCGCCACCTGCCCAGTCTCATTTTTCTTGAGAAGCACGTCGAGTCCGACACCCGGTGCCTTCACGGAACCGCGGAACCGCGAGATCTCACTCAGCTGCGCCTCGGAGAGATCGAATGTCATTGCGTTCTGGCAGGCGATCTCGTTCACTTTCTTCTGTGTCGTGTAGTAGACGTTCCCCGTCGGTCGTGAGATGCCCCATGGCGTGAGGATGTCCGTCGCATACTTGCTCTGGAAGCGCATGACCGCAGCAAGGGTCTTCGAATCATAGGTACCGGTGGTGTCCAAGGTCTCGCCCTCGTATGAATTGAGGAATGTCTGGAGCGCCACCACCTGTCCCGGCGCATTCTGCTTCATTGGGCGAATGTATTCCGTAAGGAGGGGGGCGCAGGTCTCCTCTCCCAACACTTCGCCACCGGGCAAGATCTCGATAACCTTCTTCGCCACAATCGTCGCGAGTGGAATACCTGTGTCATACATACCCGTCATCTTTGCCGTGTTGGTGTAGTAGCCCGGCTTTACGGTCGCACCAAAATCAACCGTGTATTTAATGGTAACCACCTCTTTTTCCTTAAGGGTGCCCAAATCCCAGCGCTGCGTGCCAATCTCCTTGCCATCCGGTGAGACCAAGACGTCAGTCACCACCACCTTCTTAAGCTTTCCGCCCTGATTATCGACGGTGATCACATATTCAACCTGTGTTGGTCCCGAGATCGTGCTTGCGCTTGCTTCCTTTGTGAGGATCACATTCGGCTTATAGTAGCTCTTGCCGCCTGAGCCGCCACCCGAGCCACCGCCGCCGCCACCGCCTCCACCGATAACCTGCTCCGTAATGTCGCCAAGAATATCTGGCTCGCCTGGCTTTACGCCGAACTGCAGATCGCCGTCCCAATCGCCTGCGATGTTGAACATCGCGAAGATCCAGTCTTGCCCAATGATCGTCTGGTTGACCACGTTCAAGATCGAGAGGAATGCGTCTGCATCTCCCGTGTTAATCGTTGCCGACTGCCCTTCCGCCGTGTTCGCGCCCGTCCTCGCCTCCACAATCGCACCGTTCAAGATGCGCGCGTAATTCGTGGTCGAGGCGATAAGTCCGTCATGTCCTGCACGATCGCTCGCGCCACCCGCGCCACAGATGAGGTGACCAAACTCCGTCCCTACGTGCTGGAAGCCCTCCGGCATCTGTACCACTTCACCATTCCAGTCTCCGCCGACAGAAACCACGAAGCAGATAGGCGCACCGATCTGGTTCACAAAGTTTGCAACGGTCGTCTTTGCACGTGCATCACCTGTCGTGATATCAGAGCCTTCGGTCGAGAGCGCCGTGTTATCGCCCGTAAGCGCTGTTGTCGTACCGTTGTTCAAAACACCCGCGTCGTTGTCCACCTTTAAGACACTGTCGCGACCAAGTGTCGCACCCGTTGAGAGTGTCTTAAAGAATGCGCCATCTGGAAGCAGAATGTCGCCGGAAAGGTCACCCTCGTTATGCATTAGGAGAATGAGGTAGCGGGAATCAACGAGCTGAAGGTTACCGAAGTTCACGATACCGCCATAGGCAAGCGCGTCCCCTGTGTCGATCGTCGCATCGCCCTCTTCTGAGTGGGCACGATTCTCGCCAGAGAGCGAGCTGACCACGAGTTCATTCTTGATCTCGACCTCGTTCTCAGTGTAGAGGCGGAATTTCGCGTCGTCGGTGTCATCGCAACCCGTAAGGTTACATGCCGTTGTGACGAGTCCAGAGAAAAGATCAATGATGCGCTGCGTGAAATCAAGCGCATCGCCGAGAGGATTGCGAAGGAAGAGAATGTTTCCTGTCGAATTTGTGATTGCGATATTGAAGAGTGAAATGAGATAGCCGAATGCCTTTGAGCGTCCGGTCACGATAAGCGCATCACCTGGCTCCGTCACCTCGGTTGCACCCGTGAGATCCGTCTGCCCTTCGGTTGAAGTTGCCGTGTCGGCGAGTTCATCAGTAATAGATTCAGCGGTAGTACTTGCACCGGCAACGTCACCAAGGTTAGCCTCATCACTCGAGCCGCCGCCAGAGCCTCCACCCGAACCATTCGCAGAGCCGCCATCGCCGCCTGAGCCACCCGAACCACCGTCACCACCAGTTGCACCGGAATCGGCCCCTGTTTCGCCATCTGCTGTTGCGTCGGCACCTGCGCCATCTCCACCTGTGCCACCCGTGCCAGCGTCAGCGCCACCACCAGTGCCGTCGCCGCCGTCACCACCTGCTCCGCCTGAGCCGCCCGTAGCGTCCGCGCCCGCATCGGTACTTTCGGAATCAGCCGTGCCGGTGCCGCCATCGCCACCCGCACCACCATCGCCAGCGTCGCCAGTTGAAGCATCCCCACCAGTGCCACCATCACCACCCGCGCCACCCGTTGCGCCGGCATCGGTGCCATCACCAGTTGCGTCCGCCGTGCCGCCATCGCCGCCTGTACCCGCATCGCCGCCGCTTGCACCAGAACCACCGTCGCCGCCAGTTCCTGCGTCCCCGCCAGTTGCATCGGCGCCGCCATCTGTCCCGCCATCCGTCGACTCAGAAGTCGCCTCAGGCGCAGGATCTGAGGTTGTCTCCGTTGTTTCCTCAACAACAGGTTCCGGTGTTGGCTCGGGAGTAGGTTCGGAGACCGCCTCAGCAGTGGGTGCAGGATCAGCTTCTTGTGCAAATGCTACAAACGCAGGAAGTGGCGCCGCAAACACAAGAACGAACATCGTGACGATGCTCGCAAGCTGCATAGTGATGGAGTTTTTTGTAAACATACGTATTTAAAGTTGGTTTTCCCTGGTAATGGTGGAACTGCGACCGTCGTCAAAAGTTTTTTCCTGCTGGAAAAACTTTCGACCCTGTCTCGCCCCGACGGGCTCCGGCCTTGCGACGGGGCCCCAACCCCGTCTCACCCTCTCCGAGAACCCGAGAGCATTTCCCTAGCAGCTAGAAGCTAGTACCTAGAAGCTCTTACCGATTCTCGTGAGAAGGAGGGAGGTTGCCCTCCCTGCCTTCTTCCGCCATTTAGCGGATAACGCGGATCAAGAGCGAATTGATGAGATTCACTGCACCCGAGTTAGATACTGCAGCACCCGTTACGATGAGGCCGCCAGCACCGCCGTTGCCGCCGTTGCCGCCGTCACCACCTGAGCCTGCCTTACCACCGTCTGCATCTGCATCTGCATCAGCATCGCCGTCTTCAGCGTCTGCATCTGCGTCAGCGTCAGCTTCGCCGCCGGTTGAGCCGTTGCCAGCATCATCACCGTCGCCACCGAACGAGCCATCAGCCCAGTTCCAGCCGGTCTTAGCGTATGCGTCTGTCTTGTTGACGAGAGCGCCTCCGTTAACAACTGCGATTTCAACTTCATTGTCTGCATCGTAGTCGACATCGTCGAAATCTTCGACATCGTCGAGATCAGCATCACAGCCACAGCCCTCAACCTTGATGTCGGTCGAGTTGATGACGTTCATCGTGCCAGCGTTTGCTTCTGCATCGCCAGTTGCGATTGTGCCACCAGCACCGCCTGCGCCGCCGTTACCGCCGTCGCCGCCTGAGCCGCCCTTACCGCCGTCTGCATTTGCATCAGCATCTGCATCGCCGTATTCGTCAGCATCTGCATCTGCGTCAGCATCAGCGTCGCCGCCGTAGCCGCCGTTGCCGCCCTCCTCGCCGTCGCCGCCGTAGGAGCCGCCTGCCCAGTTGCCACCCGTTGAAGCAGTTGCAGTCGTCGAGTTCACGACGAATGCGCTGTTCACGACAGTGACCTTCACATCGTTGTCCAAGTCAACGTCGATCTCCGAGTCGTTGTAGTCTGCAAACGCTGGGAGAGCCGCCGTCAACGAAAGGAGTGCTGCGATCGTTGCAACCGCTGCACCGTAGTTCATTGTCTTTGTCATAATTATTTTTGAATTTAGAAGATTCTGTTAATTCCCTTTTAATCTCCCATTCCGCCCCCGTACGGATGGCGTAATGCTGGAGTCCTCGACCTCGTGTCTGTGTAAGAGCCGCTAAGCCCCCCGTGCAGTCCACGGCGCGATTCCTCGGGGGAGGAATCGCGCCATACACTTCACGCGTTTTCCTCCGAACGAACAGCCAAAACACCACGAGCAGAAACTCGCGACGTTAATACAAAAAAACCAGTACTGAAAATCTTGTAATGAGTCATGCGCTCGAAAGCGCTGGTTTCCCCATCTCACTTAACAAGCTCGCGCTTGTTATGGAGATTGCTCACTGATTTCCCTTACTGGTTTCCTTACCATCTCACTTTGCGTAGAGATGATGCAGGGATTATCTCGCACCCACACGTGAAGTCAATGTTTTTTTCGTGTGGATAACGCCGACGATACAAATATCTGCATGCGTCAATAATTTTTAAAAGAAAAATCCCCGGAAAGTTCTGGGGATTTTTCTTTCTTCGAGGTAAGGCTTCTGAACGGGCCCAAGACAGTAGGGAAACCAGCGCAAAGCTGTCTGTCTCGGGACCCGTTCCGAAGTCCTACACGCAACGAACATTCATACCAACACCCGGCAAATCCGCGACACAGTGTCTGTCTTGGAACCCGTTTCGAAGCCGAACCAAAGATCATTCTCGCGCAGCGGGCGCTTACGCGCCCGCTGCCCATTCACTTACCAGAATCGGTCAAACATTCGTCGGAAGAAGTCAGAAATTCGATTGCTTGGGAGCGTTACCACTCCTGCATCTTCACGCTGGCCTTCACCCTTATCGTCACCCGCGTTCTCTACCGGCGCGGCAGGTGCCTTCAGTGCTGGAGCTATCGCACGAACTGCTGCCGTTTGAACGGTACCTCCCACCTTTCCGGTTTCGACGATACTCTGCTCATCAGTCGAAAGCGGGAACTCTTTGCCCTCACAGTAGATCTCATTCACCTGCTTACGGGTCGTGAGGTACACGAATCCTGTCGGCGAAGTGAGCCCCCATGGCATCAAAATCTTCTCGGCGTACTTGCCCTGAAACGCGAGGACTGCCGCGTGAGTAGTGTCATCAAAGACACCGTTCACTTCCACCTCGAACCCATCCTTCTTGAGCACATCCTGAAGTCGCTGCACTTGCTCAAGCTTGTTCTCGCCCCCCTTCTTCAGGAAGTCGGTGAGATACATGTCGCAGGACGTAACACCCTCGAGATATGCTGGAGTCGACGTGCCGAGAACGCTTCCGCCTCCACCACCTCCGCCACCTCCACCGCCACTCCCACCGCCCGAGACGGGGTCAGCTTCGTCAGAGTCCCCTGAATTAGCGCATCCAGGATCCTCCATATCAATTTTTCCATCGGCATCATTGTCAGTCCCATCGCTACAGGCTGGGTTACTACCTCCACCGCCACCGCCATTATCCTCGTCAACGCATTGATCATCGACAAGAACCTTCCCCTCAGGAACTGATTCCTGGGCGCCGTCTATGTTAGGACAAACGTCCGTTGGTTCTTCGCCACCTCCACCGCCATCACAGTTAGGCGGAAGGTTACCAAGCTCGTCAAAAATATCGCATGGATCAACAGGAACGTCCGGAACGTCGCCACCGCCATTGCCTCCATCAGAATCACCGCCTCCACACGCGCTTTCAAGTTCTGCAGGAATTGGCTCGCCTGCCGCCTGGAGCGCGGCGTACGTCTCGCAGATAATGTCCTCCGCAAGCGTATCTGCATAAACCTCACGCTGGTTTCCCAAAACCACCGCAACCAATGAGAGAAACGCGAGAATAATCGCGATTCCTATGTGTGCTTTTCGTAGTGTCATAAACGTGAGTAATTTTTGTAGTAATTAAATTCCCCTGCTAAACAAAACTGGCGTCAGGGTATCTCCCTAGAAGCGCGAGTCAATATAGCCAAACGCAAGCAATTATGCCGTGATTTTAATATGTCTTTTATTTATAAAAATAAGCATCGCCATGCGATGTCTTTTTAAAGATGTGTCCCTTAAATATCCTTTGATACCAACGTTTGGGAGTATAGGTGAAAGGACACACTGTCCTTTGTCTTTTATAAAGGACAGTGTGCGTCGCTAGCGAGAGGAGCTTGACGAGAGCGTCAAAAATCATTGTATCTTGTTCCCGTACTTCTCCCTCTTTCCTGGGCCGGTCTTGGTATACTTTGCCCATGTCGCTTCGTGATGAAATCGCATCTTTCGTACGAGGCACGGTAAGTGATGCCCACGAAGACCTCGCGCGCCTCTCTCGCGACACGAGTATATTTAAGCGGAAGCCGGCTCTTATGGTAGCCCCTCGCGATGCCGCGGATCTCTCTGCCCTCATTCGGTGGGTCGCCTCGGAGAGAGCGCGTGGAAAAGCGCTTTCCCTCACGGCCCGTTCTGCCGGCACCGACATGACGGGCGGCCCACTCACCAACTCGATCGTGGTGTCTTTTACCGAACACATGAACTCAATCGGCGATATTGGTGATGACTACGCCGAGGCAGAGCCCGGTGTTTTCTATCGCGATTTCGAGAAGGAAACACTCTCGAAGGCTGGCAAGCTCCTTCCCTCTTTTCCTGCTTCACGCGAAATCTGCGCCATCGGCGGTATAGTCTCAAATAACTCCGGTGGCGAACTGACCCTTAAATACGGCAAGACTGAGCAGTATGTGCAATCACTGGACGTCGTGCTCGCAGATGGTTCCCAAACGACGCTGAGACCGTTGTCCCCAGTAGAGCTCGCCGAGAAGAAAAAAGGTGATTCCTTCGAGGCAAAGATCTACCGCGATATGGACCAGCTTCTCACAGAAAACGAGGCTTTAATTACATCGGCGAAACCGAAGGTCTCCAAAAACTCCTCTGGTTATGCACTCTGGAGCGTGAAAGATAGGAATAAGGGCACATTTGACCTCTCAAAGCTGATCGTCGGATCACAAGGCACTCTTGCGCTTGTGACCAAAGCGAAACTGGGACTCATCGAACGCGCCACGCACAAAGCCATGCTCGTTATCTTCCTCAAAGATCTCGAAGTGCTCCCCGAGGTGGTGAAGCGCGTACTTGCGCACGAGCCAGAGTCTTTTGAGAGTTACGATAATCACACCTTCTCACTCGCTGTTAGATTTTTGCCCCAAATATTGCGCTCTATGGGCCCTCTCAAAGCTATTTCGCTTGGCGCCTCGTTCCTTCCAGAACTGTATCTCGTGCTTACGGGCGGTGTGCCGAAGCTCGTCTTGATGGCAGAATTTGCCGAGGACTCTGAGGTCGCCGCGCGAGACAAAGTCCGCGAAACACGACATGCGCTCAGTGATCTTTCCGTGACAACACGCATGGCTGCAGGGACCATAGGCCCTGAAAAATACTGGAAAATTCGCCGCGAGAGCTTTAACCTCCTCCGCAAAAATGTGCCAGGCCTCTACGCCGCGCCCTTCATAGACGACTGCGTCGTGCTTCCTGAGACCTATCCAACGTTTTTGCCCGAACTCGAGGCATTACTCTCTCAATACCCATTCACCTTCACTATCGCGGGTCACGTTGGAAACGGCAACTTCCACATCTTCCCGCTGGTAGATATGACGAAAGACGCCGTTCACGAACAGATCATAGAGCTTAACAAGAAGGTCTACGAGCTCGTTTTAAAGTATGGCGGCTCAACGACGGGCGAACACAACGATGGCATCATCCGCACGCCGTATGTGAAAGATATGTTCGGCCCGGAAATGTATGCCCTCTTTGAGAAAACGAAGCAGATTTTCGACCCCCAGAACATTTTCAACCCCGGCAAAAAGGTAGGTGGCACCCTCGACGACATCGAGACCTACATGATGCACTCTCCGCGCTAATGCGTAGAAACCAAGCGCAGAAAAAAGCCGCTCGGCGAACCGTGCGGCTTCTCAAAGTCTGAAACGCATTACGCATCCCAGAAGTTTCTTCCTGTTTTGTATGCCTCAAAATAGCTCGGCAAGGTGGCGAAAAGAGGACTTGGAGGGTCGTCTATACTTCGCCACTCCCACGCCTCCATCTTTTCAGGCTCCATCACCCTGGGCTCACCACTCTTCCAATCAGCGACGAGAGCAATATCAACGTAGTGCTTCGGCGCGTAGGCCTTGAGGTTCATGAGCCGTAAGAAGCGAACGTTCTCGATCTCTATCCCGGCTTCTTCCATCGTTTCTCGCTTGGCACACTCTTCGAAGGACTCCATGTATTCCATATGCCCTCCCGGCCACGCCCACTCACCATCTCCGTGCGAATTTTTACGCTTACCGAATAGTGCTTTCCCGTCTTTGAGAATCATTACGCCGATACCCACTTTGGGACGTTCGTTTGCCGGTTGTTCGGTCATGGTTAGTTACCTCCTCTTCAACCGGTGCAATAGTACTTAATCCAATCAAGTACAACAAGCGGCTTAGCGTCTCGCACGCACGAGGAGCATCAGGACAATGAGAAAAGAAAACAGGGTAAACGCAAGGAGTGGAAACGTCACGTACCCAAACTCAAAGAGGAGACGTTGAGCACAGGAAGATCCGACGGCTGGGCACGGGAGACCAGAATTTGGGATCATTTGCAGTGCGTGTTGGTAGAGCGCAACGCCTGCACCGAAGAAAGACAATGCAATAGAATATTCAGCGATGTACAGGTCGCGCTTCCAAAGCGCCATACTAAATAGAATGATTTGCGGGAACATGAAAATTCGCTGCCACCAACACAGAGGGCACGGCTCAAAACCAAGCACGTCAGAATAGAAAAGCGTGAGGCACGCAGCACAAAACGATATGACAAGCCCTATAAGGAGCCCTCTCTCTCCGACTACCCTTGTCACATCTGCACAGCCTGGAAACCGATTCCGAAGTACATATGCGGCAAGGAGTGTAACCGTTACGATCTGCAGAACCACGGCACCAAGCGCAATGATGTAATTTAATTCACTCACCTCCATACTCATTCAGGCAATGTACAACCAGTCTTTTCCGCCAGAAACTGTGGGGTCTTTTCTCCAACCTCACGAGAGCCATCTGCGAAAATCCATGTTGGATACGATTGAATACCGACGTCAATGCACGCTTGGAGTTGAGACTTACCATCGGGGCTTGAACATTCAACGTACGGGAGAAGTTCTGCTGAGTTACCAAACATCTTCTTTTGCTCTTGACAATGTGAGCACCAAAACGCCCCGTAAAACGTCGCGCTTTTCTCTCCCAAGCAGCGTGCCAAATCATCATATTTGCCCGGAAGGGTTTTTGCATACATCGTCCACCCGAGACCTCCAACAATAAGAAGTACTATAACCGCCCAAAAAATGGTAATTCCTTTTCCTTTCATACGGCTCAGAGTACCACAGACATGCTAGAATGCACGAGTGCGAAGTTTCAAATCTCGCCTCGCCTACTACATCGGTGACATTGTCTACGGAGCGAACGATGGCCTTATCACCACCTTCGCAGTGATCGCCGGTGCCGCAGGCGCTGGATTCTCATCAGCAATCATTATTGTGCTCAGTATTGCAAACCTTATTGCGGATGGCTTCTCGATGGGTGCCTCGCGCTATCTTTCGCTCAAATCAGAACAAGCAGTTGCCGGCGCGGAAAAAACGCGCAACCCCTTCAACGATGGGTTCGCAACATTTATGGCATTCGTCATTGCCGGAAGCCTTCCCGTCATCCCATTTTTGATATCAGATTTTTCTCACAACGCCTTTCAGACGGCACTCATCACAACAGGTATCGCTTTCTTTGTTGTTGGCGCCGCACGCTCACTCGTCATCCAGAGAAACCCGCTTATCGCAGGTATCGAAATGCTTATCGTCGGCGGCGTCGCCTCCGCAATAGCCTACGGCCTCGGTTCGTGGGTTGAGACGTTGATACACTAAACGTATGCGCCGCTATTACTACCTCCTAACTCTCACGTTCGTTTTCTGTATACCAACCATTATTGCGGCAGTATTGTTACAAGACGTCATCGCACTTCGTGAGCTCGTGCCATTCGTCGTACTGGTAACCATCATCGGCAGTATCTGGGATGTCTGGGCAACACGCCACGGCAAGCGAGACCGAGTCTGGCTCTGGCAATTCCACCAATCTCAAACGCTTGGACATCGTTTCCTCGGACTTCCGATTGAGGAGTATCTGTTCTACACAGCAAGTAGCATATACATAATTTATATGTGGGAAGGGCTCAAGGTTATGGCTGGGGGGGACCACACGTGTCTACATCGTAATTTTCGGGCTGGCACTGTGGACGCTTCTTGCAATCGCATTTCCGTATTTCTTCCGCAAGAAAGGCGACAAATTTATCAACTGACCTAGCACGTAGGTGGCGGCAGATACTTTGAGGGGGTCTTTCGCAGACCGACGGGGCGAGAAGGAGGGAATTTTCAGCAGAAAATTACCCGACCCCCGAGAAGTATCTGCCGCCACCTACTGCGCCACCTTCACGTGCGGCGAAGGAAGTCCCTTTTCACACGACGCACATTTACACCCAATCGGCTTAATGAATTCCTCAAAATATTCCTCATCGTAATCAATCGTGAGCTCTTCACCCACCGCAATATCCTTCTGCGCGTAAATCATGATTTTGCCATCCTCAATCTCCGCCTCAACGTTTGGGTGGCAATCATGATTTATATAGCCCGCAGTATTTTCTGGCACGGGGCCATCTAGCGTCCACTCATCATCCACCTCGAAGAGATAACGTGAGTCGGATTCATCGGCGGTGGCGGTGGGGATCTTTACGCCCGTATACTCAATAAGAAAATCGCCGTCCTTAATCGGTACCCGCGCAAAAAGCCCCAAGCCCGTGCCCGGCCTGCCCTCCCGCACCTCAAAACGCGGATCTATGCTGATTTCCCCCATGGCGTCGGCTATCGTAACACACAGGCGCACCTTTCAATACTCGTGCCCTTCGGTGATAATCCGAGAATGAGCGGCGTCGTGTCTGGATTCTTTCCCGTTGTTGGATGGGCTATATTTCTCGGTGCTCTCGCACTCTCCATCACCCTTGGAATAATTCTGGGCTTCCACTGGTTTAGTTATGCTCGCAATGATGGCGCAGCTCTCACGGCGAGTATTGTCTACGGGGCTGGGTGTCTCGTGATTCTCATTATGCTCCTTGGGGCTGTTGTTGCCTTATGAGCGACCCAATCTCAGGATCAGACGCCGTCCTCATGACCGTGCGCAAGCACTGGATCATCCTCGCCGAAGAGACGACCGGCGTTGCTATCGCCGCATTTGTACCCCTCATCTTTCTTGGCGCGCTCTCCGCGGCGCCGTACGGCTTCTCAGCCGATCTCTCATTCCTGCGTGTCATTTCCATCCTCTGGCTTCTCGTGTGCTGGATGACACTCGCACTCCTTTGGACAGCATACTATCTCGACATTTGGATAGTGACGGACAAGCACATCTATGCCGTTGATCAGATAGGACTTTTTGAACGCAACGTGCGCACGATCGCGCTTGAGCGCATTGAGGAAATTAATGTGCGAACCGAGGGAGTCCTGCAAACCTTTTTCAAATACGGCACGATTGAGGTGCATACCGCGAGCCCCAATGAAGATGATGCCGTGTTCCGCGGCATTCCGGATCCCCAAATGGTGCGCTCGCTCCTCCTCGACCAAATCGAGAGACTCCCCCAACTCGAGCGCGAAAATGCAGAACTGCACACCGCGACCGAAAATCAGGAGAAACTGATTCACATGGTTGGGCACGAGGTGAAGAGCTATCTCACCAAGAGCGCGGGAGCTCTTGCGGCAATCGCGGAGGGAGATTTAGGCACTGTTCCTGAAGGCGTCCAGAAAATGGCAGGAGCCGCGCTCCAAGAAACGCGCAAAGGCGTCGACACCGTTTCAAACATTCTGCATGGCGCGGATACATCACACGGCACGCTGGCGCTTGAAAAGAAGAAGTTCGATCTAAAGCAGACGGTGCTGCAAGCAGCACGCGCTCTTGAAGATGTCGCACTCAAGAAGGGACTCGCGTATGAACTTCTCGCGAGCGAAGGCGAACTCCCTTTCGTGGGAGACGAAGCAAAGCTTCGAGATCAAGTCTTTCGTAATCTCATCGAGAATGCGATTCGGTACACCCCCAGAGGCACAATTCGCATGGAACTCACCGCTTCCGGCAGTCAGTATCGCTTCATCATCACTGATTCCGGCGTTGGTATCTCTCCAGAAGACATGCAGAAGCTTTTTACCGAGGGTGGCCACGGCGCTCACTCGAAAGACGTGAACCCCGACTCCACCGGCTTTGGCCTCTCCATCGCAAAACAGATCACCGAAGCACACGGTGGCGCTATCCGCGCAGAATCAAAAGGTTCGGGCTCCGGCTCATCGTTCATTGTCGAATTACCCACCGCGTAATACAGTGCTCCTATGTCAAAAGACAAACTTTCCACCGACCCCTACAAAGGCGTGCGTGATTTCTATCCAGAAGACCAATTCGTGCAGGATTACATTTTTGAGCAGATGCGCCGCGCATGTGAGCTCTTCGGCTACGAAGAATACAGCGCCTCCATTCTTGAGCCGTCCGAACTGTATCGCTCGAAGACATCCGAAGAAATTGTGAACGAACAGACTTACACCTTCACCGACCGCGGCGACCGGGAAGTGACGCTCCGCCCAGAGATGACACCGACCCTCGCGCGCATGGTCGCCGCCAAGAGTCGCGATATCCCCATGCCCGCGCGCTTTTTTACCATTGCGAACGTGTTCCGCTATGAACGCCCGCAAAAAGGACGCCTCCGCGAACACTGGCAATTGAACGCCGATATAGTCGGCTCCACATCGATTGAAGCGGATGCCGAAATTATCACTCTCGCGCACACCATCCTCCGCGCATTCGGCGCCGATGAGCGCAGCTTTGAGATCCGCATCTCCGATCGTCGCCTTCTCGAGAGCATATTTGATGAGCTCTCGATTCCTGTAGAGAAACGTAGTGCAGCAACACGCATTCTTGATCGTCGCGCAAAGCTCGAGAACTTCCCTGAAAAACTCGAAGAAGTGATTGGACAAAATGCTGCAATCCTCATTGACCGTATCGACCGCACCACCTCCACCGCCTACCTTGAGGAACTGCGCGGCCTCCTCCTCGCACGCGGCGTCGGCAACATGATTGTCGACACCAAAATAACGCGCGGCTTTGATTACTACACAGGCATGGTGTTTGAGGTCTTTGACACCTCTGGTGAAAATTCGCGCTCACTCTTCGGCGGCGGTCGCTATGACAACCTCATGACGCTCTTTGGAAACGACATGATACCAGCCGTGGGTTTCGGCATGGGCGACGTCACCACGCGTGATTTCCTCGAGACGCATAATCTGAAGCCAAACTACACACCCTCAACCGAACTCATGATCTGCGTCATAGACGCGAGCGCGATGAGTCATGCCCAAAAAATCGCCACCGATCTGCGCCGCGAAGACGTCTCTGTCGCCGTCAATATCTCCGGCAAAAAACTTGGCGATCAGATCCGCCAGGCCGACAAACTCAAAGTGCCATTTATTCTGGCGCTCGGCGAAAAAGAACGCGAAAGCGGGCAGTACACTATCAAGAATCTCGCCACAGGGCACGAGCTCACGACGAGCGCCGACAGGATAGCAGAACACCTGTTTAGTTCGCTTGGTTAGTTTGATATACTTCCGCGGATGCGAATTGTTACTTTTGATATTGAGACCTACGGCAACATCCGCGGGCCGTGGAAGCCGGAGGATTTGGAGCTCACCATTTGCTGCATCCACGATTCTGAAACCGACTCCTATTCTTCCTATCTCAAAGAAGAGCTCCCGCAGCTCTGGAAAATTCTCGAATCCACCGACATCCTTGTCGGTTTCAATTCCGACCACTTCGACATCCCTGTTCTAAATAAATACTATCCGGGCGATCTCACCAAAATTCGCTCTCTCGATCTGCTTAAGGAAATTGCAGGCTCGCTTGGACGTCGCGTGAAGCTCGATGCCATCGCTGAAGGCACGCTCGGCCTTAAGAAGAACGGCTCGGGTCTTCAAGCCATCCAATGGTGGAAAGAAGGCAATATCGATAAGCTCCGCGCTTATTGCTTGAAAGACGTAGAAATCACGAAGAAAGTGCTTGATTATGCGCTTGAAAACAACCTCCTCAAGTTCAAAGAACTCGGCATCAAGAAAGAGGTAAAGCTCGACACATCAAAATGGCTCACCGCTACGCAAACCGCTTCACTTACGAAAACTCTGGGATTTTAATTGAATCTTCACGCAGTCTCACTATAATCAAGTAGTCTGTAACGAAGGAGGGAAAATGCTCTTCTACGGACTCTCTAAAGACGTGGCGGCTCGCCGCTTTGTTGACGTTGTCAGACCGCTTCAAGGAATGACACATGCAGAGCAGAACGAGTTCCTTGGGGTTCTGTGGCATTCCGTAAGGACCGCCAGAGTGACCTCTCAATATCGCCGCGATCTGAGCGAAATCACAGCGTCTGTCAAGCGTACGCAGGTAATGGCGCAGGCAAATGGTTCTGCGTGAGAAAATCGGGGCTCGGCAGACACTCATCTGCCGGCCCTTTTCTTTTTGCCATTTTGTCCTGTAGTTGTTCCTTCCCCTCCACACCCACTCCCGAATGCTATAATTCCCCAGTCTTATCTAATATCTATTATCTAATCTCTATTTTCTCGTCCTTATGGAAACTGTTCAAAAACTCGCAGTCCCCATCGCTATCGTCATTGCAGGAGCGATGATCGCAGCATCGCTGTTCTTCGTCCAATCAAAAGCACCTGCTGCAGGCGGAACACCACAGGCAGTAGTCGCAGAAGAGATTCGCGGTCCACAATCTGACGACCACATTCGCGGCAATCCCAATGCAAAAGTGGTCATCGTGGAGTTCTCTGACACGGAGTGCCCATTCTGTAAGCAGTTCCACGAGACCATGAAGCGCGTCATTGATGAGTACGGTGCTTCCGGCGACGTCGCATGGGTTTACCGCCACTTCCCAATCCCTTCACTCCACCCGAAAGCCCCTAAGGAAGCAGAGGCACTCGAGTGCGCAGCTGAGCAGGGTGGCAACGACATGTTCTGGAAATTTACCGACATGGTCTATGGCCGCACCGAGGCAAACAACTCGCTCGACATCGGCATCCACAACTCACCGAAAGACGTGCCACTCGGTCCCGACGGCAAACCTTACTACGCCCAGGCAACGCCACGCTCCGCATCAGACGCAGGTCAGCTCTCTGACTTCGCCCGCGAACTCGGGCTCGACGTGGCAAAGTTTGAAGAGTGCATGACCTCGGGTCGCATGACAGACCGCGTGAACAAAGATCAAGCTGAGGTAGTTGCCGCAGGCGGCGGCGGCACTCCGCACTCCATCATTATCGTTGACGGTGAACAAATCCCTCTCGAAGGCGCACAGCCGTTCGATGTAGTGAAAGGTCTCATCGACTCACTCCTCTAGCCCCGCTCGCGAGGTTGCCAGAAACACCTCTTTCGGGTCGCTGTCTGCGCGTGCTCGCGCAGCGCTCACTCTCGGCTCGTCAGCCTGCGAGAGACCCTCATGAGGTATTTCTGTCACCCTCGTCTCGCTCAACAAATCGCACTGTTCTCAGCGAGACGACGATGCGGGGCGATGCTTTGACGGGGTCTTTCGCAGTGAGGAGGGGTTGGGGCCCCGCCGCAAGGCCGAAGCAGCTTGGCTGTGAGGCGGGGTCGCGCAAAATCGCAGCAGCGATTTATGCGTGACCGTCGGCGCGAGAAGGAGCGAATTTTCAGCAGAAAATTACGCGACCCCGGAGAAGCACCGCCCCGCATCGTCACGAGCCAAAGTGATGGCATCACTCGGTAAGCCCAAGTCGGTAAATATCGAACGAGTGTTCGCCCTCGAACATATCTGAAGGATTCGGAAGAAACACCTTCCGGCGAGCCAGATCGTTCGTGGCGTCAGTGATGAGTCGCCTGAAGATGACGAATTCTTCCGCACACTGCGAGAAATCGATCACATATTTCCGCATCTGGCTTTTTCCATCAGCATTCTTCCGCTTTTTGCATTCGTGCAAAATAAACTTCCCCACCGGTTTCCCAAACTGCGCCTGAACGGTGTAGTAGTTGAACATCGCCTGCACGATAAAGAGTGTTTTTGAGGCGCCCATGCCGCTAAAAGAATCAACAAACTTGTGGTCGACAATATCAATCTCTTTTGCATTCGTCTTTGAGCGCACCACAAGGTCTGAAACAGCCTTGAGAGGGAGCGGAAGCCCGGGAACTTTTGTCATTGCCTTAACTTCAACACCGAGTACGTCGTAACGCGGAGGTCGCGCCAAGTAGAATCCAATCGCCTGGAGGTATTCACGCTCCATACTCGCCCGCTTTTCTTTCTGCGCCTTCTTAGTCTTCGCAACGCCAAAATTAACCTCGAAATCACCCACGTTCCGCAGGTTCTCAAGCCCCAGCTCAATCGCACCCTCTTTCGCGATGCCGCCATAAAAGTGCTGGAGTGCCACATGCGCTGCTCGACCCACAATTCCCGCAGGCGAGGACGGTGTGTCGTATACATGCTCCACATACCGCTTGTACCACGCGAGCGGGTTGCGCAAATACGCCATAAGGGAGGAGTGGCTCCAATAGGATATCGGCAGCTTACGCATCATGGCGGCAGTATACCAATTGAGAAACTCATAAATATATGTAATGGTAGGCGAAGTCAGCATCAGGGAGAGACCCATGGAAACAACTCGCATAATCCGGTACAGAGACGCCCTCCTGAAATACGTTCACAAGTGGGTGAATATGGCTGGCAAAGATCCCGAGAAGCGGCGAAAAGGGACCACGTGCCTGCTCGAGGACCTTGATTTCGCACTACAGCATTGCGAAGTTGGGGACCACGTGAGGGCGCGCAACGCACTTCGTGCGGCGTTCAAGGGTGCCCTTGAACTCCACATTATTCCCCGTATTGGCAGGGTCATTTTGAGGTGATCACAGCGAGCGAAGAGCGGCGTGGATGTTACCTTCCATGCCGCTTCACTTTTTCCCTGGCGGGCGTATACTCAAGAGGGTTAAGTAACTGAGGGAGAATATCGTGAGCAGAAAGTACAAAGACTCTCAACGGCTAAATGCAGAGATGCAAATTAGGCGAGCAAAACGGTATGTCACTTTAACGCGCCGCATGTCGCGCTCGCCTCTGGCTCCCATATGCATCTGGGAGGCGCAAGCGCTCATTACGCTTGCGGTCCGCGCCTACAATCGTGGAGGGTTTCGTGATGTCAGTCGGCTGACGGCAAACGTCCGACCAGCCCTCACAAACGTAATTCCGCGATGGACAACAGTCCACGATTATATGGCTGCATCCCTGCGGGGATGATAACTCAACCGCTTGCCCCCAGGCATGCGGTTGATTTTTTCATCGTCTTTACACTTTCTAGAAAAAGAGTAGTGTGATTAAAAATACTTGATCATCCACGGAATCCACGCACCGCAGCCCTGATCAAACTCCGGCAGATATATACTCTTGAGATTCTGATATGACATCACACACCCATAGTCCAGATTCCTGTTTCAATGAATCGCGAGTGCTGGAGACACTCAAACACTATCTTCCCTCCCAGGGCCCTTTAAAGGACTTTGTGCACCACAATAGCCTCCACGCCTTTCAAGACATGGAGTTTTATGCCGCTATTTTCAAAGCATCGAAAATATTTGGCTATAAAGTGACCTTTTCTCTGGCTGAGTATCGCAACCTGTACCGCATCAATCGCATTCACAAGAACATCCTCGAACGCGTTATTCGCGAACATGTTGGCGACGATCATTTTCAAGTATGGCTCGAAAAGCTTATGCACGGGACTTATGGCGGAAAGCTTGATGCTCGCGCTCTGAAACTTCGACAAGGCTGGCAAGAGCAGTATCCGATAGACCTCAATAACGCTGTGCATCCGGTGTTATTCCGCATCCTGTGCAGTTACCTGGATCAGGGAGTGGCCATCACACCATTCCCTTTTGAGAACAAAGGGCTCCTCAACGCGATTCGGATACTTGAGCGTCATAGTTTTGTACACTTTTTCAGAACAAAACGAGCGCGAATACTCCTCCACGACAATGACCTTTCCCTCAAAAAACTCCTTACCATCCTCGTTGGCAAAGAGGAGTTTTTTGAAGAATATCTCTACGGGCAGCAATTTTCGCACCGCGGATGGTCAGGCATGGTTTCTACTCTTGAAAATCGTCCTGAGACCCTCTTGTATCCAAAGAACATAACACTCAAGGAGCTTATACTACTGGAGTGTCTATTGGAAATTGATGCACTGGACTCAGCCCTCGGCACACACTGGAAACCCTTGGGAGAGATTACCCGTCGCACGCCTACGAACATCTTTGCAGATACTGAGCCAAATGAAATCTACGAGGTTATCAAGATATGGCACGATGCTTTTGAGTGGAGTTACTACGACGAGGCATTAGCGGCCTTACTCGCCACCGCAACATCGGCGGCTGCGCCCAGAAAGAAGCATGCATCGTTCCAAGCCGTCTTCTGCATTGATGAGCGCGAGGATTCAATCCGCCGTCACATCGAACGAGCCGACCGTTCATGCGAGACACTAGGAGCTCCAGGCTTCTTTGGCGTCGAGTTTTATTTCCACCCGGCGCACGCCAAGTTCTATGACAAACTGTGCCCTGCCCCTGTCACACCACGATACTTGATTCAAGAAATCTCCCCCACCGAAACGCATACGCCCGCACGCGAGGTTGCATACCTCAAAGAGTCGCACACACTTTTCCGTGGCGCACTGGCTTCATATATCTTAGGCATCCCCTCGTTAGTGCGACTTCTCTATAACATCTTCTCACCGAGCATGAGCCCCGCCATCGCAAACGCGTTCGGACACATGCATGCCGAATATGCGCTGACGATTTTGCACAAAGGAAAACGAGATGAAAAGCATGACCTCCAGATCGGATTCACTATGAGTGAAATGGCGGATCGTGTTGAGAAGTTGCTCCGTGGCATCGGCTTGGCTAAGCATTTCTCTGATCTCGTATATTTCGTAGGCCACGGGTCATCAAGTGCAAACAACCCACACCATGGTGCGCATGATTGCGGCGCGTGCAGCGGACGCCCGGGTTCGGTTAATGCGCGCGTTGCCGCATCAATGGCAAACGATGATTCCGTACGAGGAGAGCTTGCGAAACGTGGCCTTGTCATCCCAGCTTCAACGCGATTCGTAGGAGCGCTGCATGATACCGCGAGTGACGAGATTGAGTTCTACGATGAAAAAGACCTTCCGCCCACACACCGATCCCTCCACGCAAAGAATAAAGAAAGTTTTGAACACGCCCTCGATCTCAACGCAAAGGAGCGCTCACGGCGTTTTATGTCCATCAACACCAAGCAATCCCTCAAACAAGTGCGCAGGGCGGTTAAACAGCGATCTGTTTCCTTCTTTGAGCCGCGACCCGAGCTTGGCCATGGCACCAACGCACTCTGCATCGTAGGCAACCGTACACTCACTCGCAATCTCTTCCTCGATCGACGCGCCTTTATGAACTCCTATGATTACCAGACGGATCCCGACGGAACATTTCTGGCGAATGTCATCGCGCCGCTTCCAATGGTATGCGGAGGCATCAATCTTGAATACTATTTCTCGCGAATGGACAACTCCAAACTGGGGGCAGGCACCAAATTACCACACAACGTCATGGGACTGATCGGAGTTGCGAATAGCAGCGACGGAGATCTCCGCGCCGGGCTTCCGCTCCAAATGATCGAAGTGCACGATCCCGTTAGGTTGCTCATGATTATTGAGCATGACCCCGCGGTGGTATTACGCGTGATTTCTGCATCTCCCTCGCTTTATGAGTGGTTCATCAACGCATGGATACATTTGGTAGTGCTGCACCCCGGCGAAAAAAAGCTCTATCTCTTTAAAAAAGGAGTGTTCGTTCCGTATGAACCGTCCACCGCCGAGGTGAACATTCTCACAACAGATTTTCTTGAAATGATCGAGTCTACTGCCAAAATGAAAACGAATGACATACTCGACGCAACTCACGAAAACATTAAGGTTCAGATTCTCCACCAGTAAACCAATATGTTGATACTGCTTTTCATTGTCCTGCCGCTTTTCGCACTCGCGCTCTGCTGCATGTTCCCCAATCGCTTGGAAAGAAGCATATCTAACACAGCAACATCGGCCATTCTTGCAGTATCGGCACTATTTGCAGGGACGCTTTTCCACTGGTGGCAAGGTGGATTTACCCCTCTTTCCCAGAAGGGACTCACACTCTTCTCTAGCGCCCACTACGTATTTGCAGTGGATTTCTATATGGACAGCATCTCAGCTGTCTTCTTTGGAATGACGTGCATAATAACGATCCTCGTACTCCTCTTTAGCCGGTACTACATGCACCGCGATCCCGGATTCAGACGCTTCCATACGACAATCTTGTTCTTTTTTGCGGGCCTTGCCCTCATTATCTTCTCGGGAAATTTTGAAACACTGCTCATTGGGTGGGAGTGGATCGGCATCAGTTCCTTCATACTGATTGCGTTTTACCGAGATCGTTTCTTGCCCACGAAAAATGGCCTCAAGGTCTTCTCACTATACCGCTTAGGAGATGCGCTCCTTATTGTCGCGATCTGGTATGCGCACCACCTCTTCGAAACCAACGTGCACTTTTCGCAGTTTCCATCGCTCGTAAACATGCACGGGAACGCGCTTCTTGTGCTTGGCATCCTTTTTCTGATGGTGTCCATGATAAAGTCCGCGCAATTCCCTTTCTCATATTGGCTCCCGCGCGCAATGGAGGGGCCGACCGTATCGAGCGCGATATTTTACGGCGCACTTTCAGTGCATATCGGCTTATTCCTCTTGCTTCGCACATATCCCCTCTGGGAAGGTAGCGCTGCGCTGCGCATGTCCATTATGTTTCTGGGATTCCTTACGGCACTCATCGCAACCTCTATTACTCGTGTCCAATCGTCGATTAAAACACAGATTGCATACGCATCAGTCACCCAGATCGGCATCATGTATATGGAGCTCGCAGCCGGATTCCACTCCTTGGTACTTCTCCACTTCGTGAGTAACGCATGTCTCCGCACCTATCAGCTCCTTATTTCTCCCTCTATCGTCAGTTATCTGACCCATTATCAAATCTACACATTCGTACCGCCGGAAAATAAAATACGCCCGGGTTTCATCGGGAAAATCCGTGCCACTCTCTTCATTCTGGGATTAAAAGAGTGGAACATGGACGGTGTAATGACGCGATTTCTTTGGCAACCACTCAAGCGCGTAGGACAGCGGATGCGATTCTTAGATACTGTGTGGGCAAGCGCCCTCTCCGCAATCCTCATAATCATGGGAGTGTTTGCCATCTATGACGAAGCGCTGCCACATGCGACCCTCGACATCATCACGTGGACGAGCAGTATTCTGAGTATACTCTTTTTCATACGTGCTTACATAAGTAAAGGCACCGCACTTATGTGCTGGACCCAGATTTTTCTTGGGCAACTCTTTGCCAGCCTTTCCCTAGGCGCGCTCTCGAGCGCCGCTGCCCATACCGTCCCACTCTATCTTTCGGGCATCATACTTGCCTACCTCGTAGGCATTGCCTGTCTCCTCGTGCTGAGCCGCTCTGTAGGATCCTACACATTGCTGGAATTCCATGGATTCATGTACACACATCCTGTACTCGGTAACATATTTCTCGTCGCCAGCCTCGCTATGATGGTATTTCCTATAACCCCATCCTTTGTAGGTGGAGAAATTCTCCTGAGTGTTATACATACACATTACATCGCACTCGTATCGATGTTTTCGTTGGGGTATGTGTTGTCGGGAATCTCTGCACTACGACTCTTTGCAAAAGTATTCTTCGGACCCCACCAAAAGACCCACCACGAGATTGCCTACCGGTCGTCGTAATCAACCTAATCTACCGAATTGCATTTACGCCACAGAAATGCTATCCTTGGCAAGGAGGTGAAGCATGCAAGAAACCCTTGGAATTCTGGTTCTTGTGGCTGCCATTGTGGCAGTTATCAAGAACCCCCATCGACGCGATGCCGAGGTGGAAGAGCGGCTCAAACGCCGCGAATCGGCAGTCAGGATGAAAAGACGCCTTGGCCTTCCCCTCGACTGGGAAGACACAGCGACCATCTTCGCGCGGCAGATGCGCTTTTAGAAAACAGCAGGCGGCCTCTTGGAGAGACCGCCTGCAACCTTATGCACTTCGCTATCTTGCCAGTACTCAAGAGAAGAGTAGTATGGCCGAATCCGCCAAACGCCAAACCCAAAAGGAGGGAATAATGACGCGTGACGGACAAGTACTTTCGTTTGCCGTTTCAGGACTGCGGGGGACCGGAAGAACCCTGCTCTATCGCGAGCTCGAATCCGTGTTGCCGAAGGAGCCAACCCTTCGGGAATGTGAATTCGCGTTCTTGGGAAATCCGTTCGGACACCTCCCTCACCCACTTATCTGGGTTCAGGAGGGTAACCACAAAAAGCATGGACTCTCACGGCTCTTTGAGTGCTGGGGCATGCTGAACGATTTCACCGAGGACAAGTGGCTTCCGGCACTTCGTGCAGGAAAGGTGCCTATCATGGATGGTTGCGGCCTTGATGCGGTTTTGTACGCAACAGCGTGCATTGGCTGCGTCAACGACGACGAGAAGGTGATTGACTGGCATCGAGCATGGGTGCAAGACCGCTTGGTGAAGCAGGGCGTACAACCGCCTCACTACATCATCACACGAGCCGAACCGAAGCAGATCGTCAACCATATTGCACGGCACGTGAACACGCGGCTGCATCGCAATGACATCCGCCGGTTCGTGGAAAAGGAGCGCTCGATCATTGCCGACTACTTCAAGGACGGTGGTGGTCAGCACGTTCCACACCAGCTTCCAGTATGCACTTCGGAGAAGGATATGGCTTTTAATGCCGTCGCCTCCATCCGCCGCCTCACGCACATGCGTGTGGCAGCCTGAAACACTTGAAGGCCCCGAAATGTTTTCGTGGCCTTCTTCTTTTACCTGTGAGAATGCCAAAGGTACTGGACGCGTACATATTTTTGACACCTCAATGCTCGAAGAGTACCATATCGCGTGCTAAAGCATGTGCCCCGATCGACTCTGCTCGCAGCAGTATACCTCGCACCTGCCGTAGCTACCTTCCATGGAGCTCTCGCTCGTCTCAGTCTTACTTGTTTTCGTGTTATTCGCTGTTTCTGGCGGCGCTTTTTTCCTCGCACGGAGAAGTGGCATTCCTCACACGGTGATTCTCGTCGCAATCGGTGTCCTTTTGACAGCGCTCTCACAATTTCCCCCACTCGCCTTTCTTGGAGGTCTCCATCTTACACCCGAACTTCTCTTCTACATCTTCCTCCCGACACTCATTTTTGAATCTGCATATGCCATAAGCATTCGTCGCCTTACGCAGGATGCGATTCCCGTCGCACTCCTTTCAATCGTAAGCCTCATGGTCTCCGCGCTCGCAATTGCGCTTGGACTTTACTATTTCCTGCCACTTATTGGCTTCCCCATTCCATTCGTCGTTGCGTTCCTCTTTGGCTCACTCATTTCTGCAACCGATCCCGTCGCGGTGCTCGCGCTCTTTAAGGAGTATGGTGCTCCTCGGCGCCTCGCACTTCTTTTCGAGGGTGAAAGCCTCTTTAATGATGCGACTGGCTTTGCATTGTTCCTCATAGCGCTTGAATTCGCTCTCAAGGGCGGTTTCTCGGCGGAAACGGCATTCGAGGGCGTCATTTCGTTCACGGTCATGATTGTGGGTGGTGCGCTCTTCGGACTCATCGTCGGCGGCGGTTTTTCGAAAATGATCGGCTGGGCACGCTCCAGCGAGTCTGTATCCATTACGCTAACGCTTGTACTGGCTCACGTCACATTCCTGCTTTCAGAGTACATCTCCCACCACGCGCATATCGGTAACTTCGAGGTCCACCTCTCAGCTATCACCGCAACAACGGTCGCTGCGATGGTCCTCGGTAATTACGGAAAGACAAAAATGCCTCTTCGTGCCGAGGAGTTCGTGGAGAAGTTCTGGGGGCAGATGGCATTTCTTGCAAATTCGATCATCTTTGTCTTGATCGGAATGCTCGCGACGTCGCTTCCCTTTTCCTCCCCGGAACTTTTTGGACCTATCGTTATCGCCGTTCTCGTTGTCGCAGCGTCGCGCGCACTTTCCATTTATCCCGTCGTCGCGGGGTGGAACGCGTTTGCGCATGAGGCGCGGCATATACCCCGCGCGTGGCAGCATCTGCTCGCGTGGGGATCTCTCCGAGGCGCACTCGCGGTCACTATGGCACTCCTCATTCCTACAACGCTCACCCTTCCCGAGTGGCAGCACGCTATGCCTATTTCCGAGGCTCTCCTCGCATTCACGACCGGGTGTATTTTCGTAACACTTTTCTTCAAAGCGACGACGATCGGCCCCTTGATGCATCGTCTTCGTGTCGGTCGCTTGAGTGAGATAGAAACGGCAGAATACGACGAGGCACGAGCGCTCGTGTATGCGCGCGTCCTCGCGCGTCTCGCACGCTTTTTCGAAAAGAAATACATCCCCGAAGCGACATACAATGCCCTCCGGAATCACTACGAGGACCGCTTGCGGGTTTCGAGTGAAGAATGTGCGCAGGCCGGACGTGATGAAGCACTTGCCGAAGCCGCACTTCGCGTGTGGGTCTTGGGCATCGAGAAGGAGTCCTTAAAAGACCTTCTCCTCCACGGCGAAGTTTCAGAGCGCGTCTACAAGCGCATTGCGCACAAGCTTACGGTGCGCACCGAAGACGCGGAACGATATCTCAACTCGTCCGATATTCATATCAACCACGCCGACGATATCTTTGAAAAAGCGGCGAGCATAGTGCGACGTCTCCTCGGAAGAGAGCCCGCCCCGCATGATCGCCTTGCAGAGGAATATATGTACTACCGCGCCCTTGTTATCATCGCACACAAAGTCGAAAAGGAATTGTCTCGAATTAAGAGTGCTCGCTACGAGGGAGTATTCACCAAGACAACTCTCGAGAACACCGAAGCAATTTACACAAGATTCAAGGCCGATGCGCGCGAAAAGATGGAGGCGGCTGAGAAGAAGGATCCGCAAACGACACAGGCACTCGCCACGCGCCTCGCTCATTGCGGCGTCCTCAAGGTGGAGGAGTATGTTCTTGACGACCTGCTCGAGCACGAAATGATCACGCCGAAAGTACGCGTGGCACTTGAAGAAGAGCTAGCGCGTGAGATCCGCGCACTCGCCTAGAGTGCTTTTCTTTTCCCACTCCTGCGCTAGTATGCGCGTATGAAATCCTTCGAGGTAAAGGGGAAAATTTGGCGCTACGAAGACCCTTCCGGGCATACGGGCGGGTGGTTCTTTGTGTACGTCCCCCTTGCACTTTCACGTAAAATCAAAGACGCCACGCGTAATAAAAAGAAAGTGGGCTTCCAGTTCATCCGCGTCAAAGCAACGCTCGGCGAGACCACTTGGCGAACAGCCCTTTTCCCCACAAAAGACGGACCGTATCTGCTCGCCATCAAGGCCGATGTCAGGCGAAAGGAGAGTATTGGTGAGGGTGACAGCGTCAGCATCGCGTGTGTACTTGCTTAATGAGCCAATATACGACATAGTGCTGGCTGTCGTGTTCTAGCAACGGAGGAAATCAGTGACGTACTATCACATGACTAACTCAGATGCACCATACATTGGCGACAAAATCCTGCTTCGTAAAATTCGCGAGGGATTTGTCCGAAACCCATCGACAGGGAAGATTTACTTCATTCGCGTCGAACATTCAAAGCAGAAAGCGTACCCAGTCCTTGCGAGCGGGATGGTTTCTCGCGAAGCGCTATCACTTCCAATGGACATGGTCGTAGAGCTGATGAATCCCGCCCGTCTTGGGATTCCCGCTGGTCCTATACCTTTCACGACCCAAACTACGCCCTAGGGCTACGCGCGAAAAAAGAACGACCCGGACAACCGGGTCGTTTTAGTATGATTTAAGCTGTTTAGCACGCTCATGAAAACGAATGCGCTCAAGCGCCTTCGCCTCAATCTGTCGAATGCGCTCACGGGTGACGCCGAATTCGCGCCCCACTTCTTCTAGTGTGAAGCAGATGCCCTCGTCGGTGAGACCATTGCGCATTTCAAGAATCTTGCGCTCTTTGGGAGAGAGTTCGTCTAGGATCGCGCCCATTTGTTCGGAAAGAATGCGGCGTGAGGCGTCTTGATCCGGGCTTGAGATGGTTTCGTCGGCAATGAATGAGCCAAGGGTTGAACGCTCGTCGTCATCATCACCAACAGGGCTTTCAAGCGAAACGGTATCTTGGTTGATCTTCTGAATCGTGTAAATCTTATCTACCTCCATACCCATTTCTGAAGCGATCTCTTCTGGGAGCGGATCGCGGCCGAGGTGCTGCGAAAGCTCGCGCACCTTCTGCTTGTATTTTGCGATGGTTTCCACCATGTGCACCGGAATGCGGATGGTGCGGCTCTGATCAGCGAGCGCACGTGTAATCGCCTGGCGAATCCACCAGGTAGCATAGGTTGAGAATTTAAAGCCCTTGGAGTGATCGAATTTGTCGACCGCCTTAAAGAGCCCGAGATTCCCCTCCTGAATGAGGTCGAGGAGGGTGAGATCGGGGCTGCGGTTTACGTATTTCTTCGCGATAGAAACCACGAGGCGGAGGTTGGAACGCGCAAGGATCGAGCGCGCCTCTTCGTCGCCATCGAGGATGCGCTGCGCAAGTTCACGCTCCATCGCGGCGTTCAAAAGCGGATACTGACCAATCTCACGCAGATACATCTGCACAGAGTCGTAGCTTGAATCCGAGCGGCGATGCTGCAGCTTCTTCTTCTCCAAGACTTCCGTCGCAGAGGTGTCCTCAAGCATGTTGCCACCTTCAAGGACGTCGATGCCGGCAGTGCCAAAGCGCTCATACATCTCTTCAAGAAGAAGCACATTGTCTTCGATGTGCGGAAACTCGCGCAGAATCTCGTCGTAAGTGACATAGCCGCGCTCGCGGCCAAGCGTGATAAGCCCCTGCATCTTCTGCTCATCTTTTGCGCCTCCGCGCGTAAGCGGCTTCACGTTTTTTGGAGCTGGCTTTTTCGCGCTGCGCGCCGCCGCCTGTGGCTTCACCTTTTTTGCCACCTTCTTTTTCGGTGCACGAGAAGCTTTGGGCTTTGCCTTCTTCACAGACTTCTTGACTTTTGTGCGCTTTTTTGCCATGAGTTAAAAAATATGCAACAGCGACACCGCTGCCTATTCGCAGCGGTTACGTGGTGCTATTCTACCCTTCTTTGACGATTTTGGCAATCTGCCCTGTCAATAACTTCCCTCGCTCAAGAAGCATCCTTATGTCGTCGCCCCCCGCGGCCTCGGCGCGGCGTAGAGCTTCTGCATTCTCTGCGAGCTCCGCGTCGAGACGCTCACGGGTGAGTGTGCGAATAATAAGTGCGATATCACGCGAAAGCGCTTCGCTTTCACCATGCAGACGCTCGGCACCGAAGCGCAGGCTCTCCCGTTCGTTCTCAGGATGCGCACGCAACTGTGCAAAGCGCTCACTACCGATGGCTTCCTCAAGTTGTGCCGCGAACTTCTGCACATCGAGCCCCGGCTTCGCGAGCGATTCTTGCCAGAGGAGGAGGCCAAACGCCTGTTTCGCGCGTTCGTTCGTCTTCTTCTCATGCGGCTTGTCTACGGCCGGAGGTGTGAGAGGTGTTGCACGCGCGAGTTTCGTGCGCGCTTCGGCGATCGCTGCTTCCGAAACGCCCAAGCGCTTCGCGATGAGGCGCTCGTACTGCTCGCGCGCGATCGGACTCTGCACATCAAGAAGAAACGGGAGGATTGCCGCTTCCACCACTCTCCGAAATGCGTCAGGAGCTTTGGCACGTGCCTCAAGTGCATCGAGAAGAAACGCGATTACATCCTTCGCTTCGCGAATGCGAACTTTCCATGCCTCTGCCCCTTCCTTGGAAATGAGATCGGCAGGGTCAATTCCCTGTGGCAATTCCACTATCTTCACATTCATGCCCTGCTGGAGCGCCGAGCGTGCGGCGCGCGCGGCGGCTTTCAAGCCCGCCTCATCGGCGTCAAGCGCAATGCACAGATTCTCGCTCATACGCTTCAAAAGTGCGGCGTGCTCGACGGTGAATGCCGTGCCCGATACCGCGACGGTGTTCGTCCAACCAGCTTGATGGGAGAGAATGAGATCAAGCTGACCCTCGACGAGGAGAGAGAAATCAATCCGCCGAATGCTCTGCTTTGCTCTGTCGAAGCCGTAGAGAATGCGTGATTTATGATACAGCGGCGTCTCAGGTGAATTTAAATACTTCGGTGCGTCGGGATGCGCCTTCTCACCGAACGTGCGGCCGCTAAAGGCAACGACGCGCCCCGCGTTGTCTGCAATGGGAAACATCACACGATTACGAAACTTGTCCGTAAGTCCCCTATCGCCCTTCTTCGCGAGCCCCGCATCCACGATTTCCTTATCGCTGAATTTTTTCGAGCACAAATGATCCGAGAGATCCGTCCAACCGTCTCCCGCGTAGCCGATGCGAAACGCCGTGATGGTCGGCTTCTCCAACCCACGTCCCACAAGATACTTCTCCGCCTCCGCATTCATCTTCGACATATAAAACAATGTCGCCGCTTCCATCGCGGCAAAAAGGCGATCCTTGTCGTCTTCCTTTTCTCCGCGCGTAAACACGAGTTCTACTCCCGCTCGCTCAGCAAGAATCTTCATCGCACCTTTGAAATCAAGCCCCTCTATCGCTTCTACGAATGAAAAAATGTCACCACCAACGCCGCAGCCGAAGCAGTGATATGTTCCGCGATCGGGAGAAACGATAAACGACGGCGTGCGCTCCGAGTGGAACGGACACCGCGCCCGCATGTTCTGCCCCGCCCGCTCCAACTTCACATATCCCGAAACCACATCGACGATGGAGAGACGATCTTTGATTTGCTGGACGGTGTCGGACATGCTGTGAGCATACCATTTTGCGTCCATCCGGACATGGATGATAGTATGCACTCAGAATTCTTTAGGAAAAGAAAGGGTCGATAATGACGCCAGAAAAAGTTACTCACATCATCGAGATGTACGAACAGCGGCTTCGAGCAAATCATATTGGGAAGAAAAGGATCGATCCAAGGCGCACGTTTGCCTCTCTCTCTAAGAAAGAAATGCTCGAACATGCACACTTTCTCTGCGATGGAGCGAAGGCACTCTGCAAAGATCCAGAAAAGCAACGCAAGACCGGGAGCCATTTGACGGCCATTCAGATGTGCCTGAGTTTCGCGGGGTAGTTTACCCTCGCAGAGCTGATGGAGCATAATCGTCCGTCCGAAAACTAGCAAAGAACCGCTCGCCCCTTTCGGGACGAGCGGTTCTTCTCTTTTCCAACTACTACCACGAGGGGTGCAAGACGGGAGGCAAAAATGTCTCACGAGGGACCCCGCAGCTGGCGAGGATGAGCCTGATTTGCAAGCATGCAAATCAGGTCTGCCCGAGGGAGAGATTTTTGCCTCCCGCGAGCACCCCTTATCCAACCTTCTCCTCCTCCACCGGCGCCATCGCAGCTTCTGCCGCAGCGAGCTCATTCTGGAGCGCGGTAATCATCTCGTTCTTCTTGGAGCCTTTGTAGCCGGTTCCAGCCGGGATAAGGCGACCAATGATGACATTCTCCTTAAGACCAACCAGCCTATCCACAGAGCCAGAAACTGCCGCCTCTGCGAGCTTACGCGGCGTGTTCTGGAAGGAGATTGCCGAGAGGAATGACGCACGCGTGAGCGAGACTTCAGTGATACCGAGGAGCAGCTGTTTGCCTTTTGCAGGCTCCTTGCCCTCATCCTTCATCACTTTGTTGATGCGCTCGAACTCGAAGTCGGCAACGATTTCGCCTGCGGAGATGCCCGTGTCGCCCGAATGCGTGACGGAGATACGGCTAAACATCTGCTTAACGATTATTTCCAAGTGCTTACGCGCAGTAGAGACACCCTGCAGCTCGTAGATGCGCGTAATTTCAGCGATCACATAATCCTGAGCACGCTCCTTACCTGCGAGCAAGAAGAGTTCATCGAGGTCTGCCGAACCATCCGTGAGGAAGTCGCCCTTCTTTACCGAATCCCCTGCCTTCACGAGCAGTGTACGAGCTGGAGGAATGCGATATTCGGTATCGCGCTTTGTCGATTTGCCCGTATCTGGCGTGATGATGAGCACCGTTTCCATGCCATCCTTCGCGATGTCGGTAATGACGCCGTCGACGCGTGCAATAGCTGCGGGAGACTTCGGCATGCGCGTTTCGAAGACTTCTTCAACGCGCGGGAGACCCATGGTGATGTCACCGCCTGCTGTCGCCACACCGCCGGTGTGGAACGTACGCATGGTGAGCTGAGTACCCGGTTCACCGATAGCCTGTGCGGCAACGACTCCGACAGCTTCCCCAAGATCAATAAGCTGACCGTTGGAGAGGTCAACGCCATAACACTTCTGACAGACACCACGCGCCACCTTACAGGTGATCGGTGATCGTACGAGTGCCTGCGCAGCGTCCGAAGCTTCGATTGCTCTTGCATCATCACGAGAGAGTAGTGTATTGCGCTTAAAGTTTACACCAGTTGCTTCAATCGTCTCAGCGAGGACGCGGCCTGCAAGACGTCCAGCGAACGAATCGCCGAGCTCTTCCTTACCGGGGCGGGCAATGAGAATGCCCTCCTTTGTGCCACAATCTTCCTCGAGCACCACAACGTCGTGTGCGACATCGAAGAGACGGCGCGTGAGATACCCTGCGCGTGCCGTGTTCAAGGCGGTGTCGGCGAGACCCTTACGCGCACCGTGTGTTGAGGTGAAGTATTCGATTGGTGTGAGACCCTCCTTGAGAGAAGAGAGAATCGGGAATTCAATGACTTCTCCACGCGGGTTCGTGATGAGACCCTTCATGCCTGCCATCTGGTGCAGCTGCACAACGGAACCACGAGCGCCAGAGGTGATCATGTTATGCACCGGACCCTTCGGATCCAGTGCTTCCACAACATGCTTGCGAAGTTCGCCGGATGCCTTTGCCCAGATCTCGATCGTTGCGCGTCGGCGCTCCTCGTCGGTAAGAAGACCGTTTTCGTAGTTTTCTCGCTCCTTCGCCACAGCTTCCTTCGCTTCGTCGACGAGTCCGTCTTTCATTTCAGGAACGTGGACGTCAGAGATTGACCACGTGATTCCCGCATGTGTTGCATACTTGAATCCGAAGTTCTTGATCTTGTCGATGATCGCTGGAATGCCGTCGAGCGAGTAGTGCGTCACGAGTTCGTGCACGAGTGCACCCATCTTCTTGTTCGTGATCTCGTCATTGAAGTACGGGAAGTCGCTCGGGAGTACAGAGTTGAAGAGGAGGCGCCCGACAGATGTCTCGAACGGCTTCCCCTCGAATCGCGCGTACTTCTTGTTTTCGGTCGGAAGAACCCAAATCTTGGCCCTGAGATCAACTGCACCAAAGTCGTGTGCGGTGATAGCCGCATTCGTCGAAGGATATGTCGTACCCTCGCCCTTTGAGCCGTCGATCATTCGAGTCATCCAGTAGCACCCAAGCACAATGTCGAGGAGCTTCGAAGCAACAACGACATCGCCCGAACCCGGCTTCAAGACGTTCTTGTTTGCCGACATGATCTTTGCTGCTTCCATTTGCGACTCTTCAGAGAGTGGCACGTGAATCGCCATCGCATCGCCGTCGAAGTCTGCGTTGTATGCAGGACAGACAAGCGGGTGGATCTGAAGCGCATTACCTTCGGTGAGCACTGGACGGAATGCCTGAATTGATTGGCGGTGAAGTGTCGGTGCGCGGTTCAAGAGCACGTGCTTACCCTTAATTGCTTCTTCGAGAATGGGCCAAACTTCCGGTGCCTCGTCTTCGATGAGACGACCCGCGCCACGAATATTGTATGCGTGTTCGCGCTGGAGGAGACCCTGAATCACAAACGGGCGGAACAACTCAAGTGCCATATGCTTCGGCACGCCGCACTCATCGAGCGCGAGGTGAGGCCCAACGACGATGACGGATCGACCTGAGTAGTCGACGCGCTTACCAAGAAGGTTCTGGCGGAGATACCCGTGCTTGCCCTTCAAGTAATCGGCAAGCGATTTGAGAGCACGGCGGCGTCCACCAAGAACGCCAAGGACACCTGCGCCACGACGCATGGAGTTGTCCAAAAGCGCGTCCACCGCTTCCTGAAGAATACGCTTTTCGTTGCGGAGGATGACGTCTGGCGCATGGATCGCAAGCAAGCGCTTCAAGCGATTGTTGCGGTTGATGACACGGCGGTAGAGATCGTTAAGATCAGACGATGCGTGACGACCACCCTCGAGGGCGACCATCGGACGAAGTGCCGGAGGCACAACGGGAAGACGCGTGAGGAACATCCACTCCGGGCGCACGCCGGCACGATGCATCGCCTGTGCGAGGGCAAGTCGCTTGCGTACCTTGTCGCGCTCAGCGGCTGGGGCTTTATCATACTCAGCGGAAACATTTTGAATGAATGCTGCAAGATCGAGCTTCTTCAAAATATTGTAGAGTGCCTCAGGACCGATTGCTGCGCGGAACATTGCACCGTATTTAACGGCGAAGAGGTGGTACGCCGCCTCATCGAGAACAGACCCTTCTACGATCGACTCGATATCCTTCTTTGCTTTTTGCGCGAGATCTTTAAGACGCGTCTTTTCTTCTGCCGTTGCTGACTTCTGCTTCATTTGGTACTCGTTCTCAAGGTCCTTCAAAAGGCGCGTACGCTCCGTCTCGTCAACCGACGTCACGATGTAGCCCGCAAAGTAGACGACTTTCTCAACTTCAGCTGAAGACAAACCAAGAAGAAGTGCAATGCGCGACGGAATGCCGCGAAGGAACCAAATGTGCGCGACCGGTGTCGCGAGATCAATGTGCCCCATGCGCTCACGGCGCACGATAGCGCGAGTAATTTCTACACCACACTTTTCGCAGACGATGCCGCGAAAGCGGATACCGCGGTATTTGCCGCAATAGCATTCGTAATCCTTTTCAGGCCCGAAAACGCGCTCATCGAAGAGACCGTTCTTTTCCGGACGCTGTGTTCGGTAGTTGATCGTCTCTGGCTTTGTAATTTCGCCGTGTGACCATTCCTGGATGCGATCAGGGGAAGCGAGGCGCATTTCAATCGCCTCGAACTCCTGCGGGATCGAATCTTTTGTGCGGCGCTGTGTGTTTGTGCTCATAGGCGTTATGCGTCGTTATTCTCGCTTTTAAATTCCAAGTCGATGCCAAGCCCTCGCAGGTGTCGAACCAAGACGTTGAAGGTGGCTGGTGTGTTTGATTCTTTAATGCGCTCACCGGAAACGATGGCGTCGAATGCAGCGGAGCGTCCGAGGATATCGTCAGACTTATAGGTGAGAATTTCGCGAAGTGAGTGAGCGGCACCGTAGCCGAGGAACGCCCACACTTCCATTTCTCCAACGCGCTGACCACCGTTCTGCGCCTTACCGCCGAGTGGCTGCTGTGTGGTGAGGCTGTAGGGACCAATAGAGCGCATGTGGATCTTGTCTTCCACCATGTGGTGCAGCTTGAGCATGTACATCACACCGACCGAAACTGGTTGCGCAAACGCTTCGCCAGTTCGTCCGTCGAAGAGCACGCGCTTGCCGTCATCGCGGAAGCCTGCCTCCTTGAGTTCTGCCTTAATTTCATCTTCGGTTGCGCCTGCGAACGATGGCACCACTGCCTGATAACCAAGCTCGGTTGCCGCGAGTCCCAAGTGAAGCTCGAGAATCTGTCCCAGGTTCATACGACTCGGCACGCCAAGCGGCGTGAGAATGATGTCGACCGGATTCCCTTCTGCGTCGAATGGCATATCTTCTTCAGGAAGCACGCGTGAGATGACACCCTTGTTACCGTGTCGCCCAGCGAGCTTATCGCCGACAGACACAGTGCGGAGCTGTGCTACTTCCACGTGCACACGCTTAATGACACCACTCTCGAGAGAATCGCCGTTTTCGCGTGAGAATACTTTGACCGAAATGACGCGACCGCGCTTTCCGCCCTCCATGCGCATTGAGGTGTCCTTCACGTCCTTTGCCTTCTCTCCGAAGATCGCGTGGAGAAGTCGCTCTTCTGGCGTGAGCTGCGTTTCCCCCTTCGGCGTTACTTTGCCGACGAGAATATCACCTGTTCGCACCTCTGCACCAATGCGGATAATGCCTTCTTCGTCGAGGTTTCTAAGCTTGAATTCAGAGACGTTCGGAATGTCGTGCGTTGTCACCTCAGGCCCAAGCTTGGTGTCACGCACCACACAGACGAACTCTTCCATATGAATGGAAGTAAAGCGCGCTTCTTTTGCGAGCTTTTCAGAGATGATGATTGCGTCTTCGAAGTTCGCACCGGACCATGGAAGAAATGCGACACGCACGTTTTGTCCGATCGCAAGGTGACCGCGGTCGGATGTTGCAGAGTCGGCAAGCACGCTTCCCTTCTTCACCTTATCGCCCACAGAAACGGAAGGGCGCTGATGGAAGCACGTAAAGCCGTTTGTTCGAGAGAAATTAATGAGGTTATATTCCTTTGATTTTCCGTCTGCGTTCTTGACCTTGATTGTCTTTGCATCGACGGCAATCACTTCTCCCGCTTCTTCAACAAGGAGCATACGCCCCGAATCGCGCGCAGCACTCTCTTCAATACCCGTTGCCACAACCGGCGCATCAGGAATGACGAGCGGCACCGCTTGCTTCTGCATGTTTGAACCCATGAGTGCGCGGTTTGCGTCGTCGTTTTCGACGAACGGAATGAGAGATGTTGCGACTGAGAACGGCTGATTCGTTGCGATTTCCATCAAATCCACGTCAGCACGCGCGACGATTGTTGGCTCGCCTTCTTTGCGCACCTCGACGACACTCGGAATGATCTTACCGTCTTCATCGACGGGTGTCGCCGCGTGGGCGATCGCATGCATCTCTTCCTCAAGAGCATTCATATACACCACCTCTTTTGTCACCTTTCCTTTCTCCACTTTTGCATACGGAGTTTCGATGATGCCGAATTCGTTTGGGCGAGCATAGAGTGCCATGTGAAGCACGAGGCCGATGTTCTTACCTTCCGGGGTATGGATCGGACACACGCGACCGTAGTGTGATGCGTGCACGTCGCGCACTTCAAGACCTGCGCGCTCAGAAACGAGTCCGCCGCGGCCGAGTGTCGAGAGCGTGCGGAGGTGTTCGATCTCATCAAGCGAGTTGTACTGCTGCATAAGCTGGGAGAGCTGATCGGTCGTGAAGAACTCGCGAATCGCAGCCTGGAAAGGGCGCGGATTCACAAAGTTCACCGGGAGCGATGTCTCTGCTTCAACCATGGCCATACGATCCTGGATGTTACGCTTCATGCGCGAGAGGCCGATGCGCATGCGCTGTTCGAGCAGTTCACCCACAAAACGAACGCGACGGAAGCCGAGGTGATCAATGTCATCCGGTTCTGCCTTTGGATCGTTATTCGATTGTGCGATGAGGGTGATGATGCGCGCGATATCGTCGACAGAAAGCGTCGAGCGTGCGAGATCTTTCTCCGATGTCGGAAGACCGAAGCGTCGATTGAAGTGGAAGCGACCGACTTTTGAGAGGTCGTAGCGCTCTTCTGAAAGAAGTGAGGCAACGTGGTCGACCGCCGTATCTGCCGTTGCAATATCACCATCACGAAGGCGTCGGTAAATCTCCACTGCCGCCTCTGCGCTTGTCTTTGCGGTATCAACGGCAAGCGTTGCACGTACCGCAGCAAGGGCGTTTTCATCGCGGAAGTGCGTGAGAATCTGCGCATCGGTCGATGCGCCCAAGACGCGAAGGAGCGAGGTCACCGGGAAACGGCGCTTGCGATCCACTTTCACGTAAATGGCGTTATCCGCATCAGACTCGATCTCGATCCACACGCCACGAGACGGGATAATCTTCGCGGCAAAATAATTCACACCCTTCACGAGAACCGTCTCGAAGAAAACACCGTAGGAACGCGCAAGTTGTGGCACGACGATACGCTCAACGCCGTTGATGATGAAGGTCCCGTGCTTGGTCATCCACGGAAAATCTGCAATGAAGATCTCCTGGCTCTTCTCTGAACCCGTCGTCTTATTTTTAAGCGTCGCAGTCAACGAAAGTGGCGCTTCGTAGGTGCGCATCATGCGCTTTGCATATTCCTCATCGAATCGCACGGGGCCAAACGTGAAATCAGACAGTTCAAGCGTGAACTTCTTGCCCGCATGATCGGAAATGGGAGAAAATTCTTTAAAAACTCGAGCAGCACTCTCTCGAGCAAACTGTTCGAACGAATCAACCTGCGACTCAACGAGATTCGGAAGCTCGACCAAAGGCTCACGGAATTTGCCGAAGTATTTCTTCGACAGGCGTTTTTGTTTTGCCATGACGCGAATAGATTACGCACAGAAACAAGCGGCTCCTTGAGCGCTTGTTTGTCTTTTAAAAATCTAGCAGAGCGTACCCTGAGGTTTTCGTAACTCAATCGCGTATCAAAAGTACCCCTGCATTATAGAGCATCACGAAGGAGAGTCAAGAGGGAAACAAGGGGAAGAAATAGAGGTGCAGGCGTGTCCGCCTGCACCAAGTGTTGTGGGGTGCTCAGATCTCTCAACGCTTGAGCGGATCGTAGCGGTCCGGATGCGTTCCGTCATACTCGCCATGTTCGATCATGGCACCCCTCGCCCGCCGTGCCACATCGGGCCGGAGTTGGAGAGGTTGTTTACGAACGGGTCCCCGAGGAACCTCGTCGCTATACTCGTCATACGAACGCAATTCCTTTGACCGCCTTACTGTAGGCATTGAATTCCCTCCGTTAAGAGTTGTGCACACAACGACCCCACGCCGCTGTGTAGGTAGAGGGTACTCTTGATCCTTGATACCTGTCAACTGTCGAGCTGCTTTTTCTTCCACTCCTCGATCTTCGCATGGTGCCCCGATTTCAAGACCTCCGGCACTGGATATTTCTTCTTTTTCCAGACGAGGACATCAGGGCGTGTATAGACGGCAGGAGACGCCGTCCGATTCTCTTCAAGCGAGTCCTTATCACCAAGAACCCCCTTCACATGTCGCGCAACAGCATCCACCACAATTGCCGCAGGAAGCTCACCACCGGTGAGAACATACGGCCCCACAGACACACGCTTCGCCTTGAGTATCTTCTCCACCCGCGCGTCAACCCCTTCATAGTGCCCCGCGATCATGAGAATATGCTTCTTTTTCGCGAGCACTTTTGCCATCTTCGCGTCGAACATTGCTCCTGCGGGAGAGAAAAAGAGTGTCGTGATATCTGTTGTTTTTAGTTTTTTGTTTTTAGTTTTCTTGAGGGCTGCTTCAGCGGCACTCAAGACGTATTCCGGCGCAAGCACCATGCCGGGCCCTCCGCCATACGGTCTGCGATCTATGCGTTCTTTGTAGCTCTTCGCAAAATCCTTCGGATTATACAAATGCACCTTAATTTTCTTATCCTCCTGCGCGCGTTTCAACATCGAGCTCGTGAAATAGCCCTCAATCGATTCGGGAAACAGGGTCACGATGTGAAAATGGATCATTATTGACATAATAACAAATTCGTTATAGAAATCAAACAGACAAAAACTTCCTTCCCATCTGGAGGATTGCTATGCTGAAAAAAGAAAAGCCAAACGAATTTGTCGCGAGACTCGCGCGCGCGAAGGGTCTGAAGATCAAAGATATCGCGGAGAGGTGCGGCATAGACCCCGTTGCTTTCCGAAAACGCATGAGTCGCAAAGTCTTCGCCGAAGAAGATTTCCCGAAGCTCGCTAAGGTGCTTGAGTGCACCGAGGAAGAGCTTCGTGCACACTTCCGCTCATCGATCGTGCGCATGTATCACTTGCCGCACGGCGCAGAGTCGGTAGACATCATTGACATCGTTCGCGCCGTCGCATCAAGCGACGCGACGGCCTGCACCATTGAAGAGCTGGTCGACCTAATTCAGGTGAGATCAGCGATAGGGACGATGACGCCGGAGATTGTCCACTCAGTCTTAAAAGCGTGGGGGGAGCAGTAGAACTCGATCAAGAAATAGCTCGTCGCACGTTGCGGCGGGCTATTTTAGTTTCCACTCTTCAAATCCGCAATCACGTCGTCAACAGTGCGATCTTTTGCGGCCTCAGCGTCAAAGTGCCGTTCTGAACCCTCGGGTTCCTCGATCTTCAAATTCACGCGCGCATCGTGCTTCATACCGACGACACGAAGGATGGTACGAATCGCTTTCGCCGTCGCACCCGAGCGACCGATTATCTTGCCCATGTCATCCTTATTGACCGTAAGCGTGAGAAGCACGCCCATCTCATCAACGACGCGAGTGATTTTCACATCCTGAGGGTTATCAACAAGCGAGGTGACTACGTACTCGAGAAACTTCTGATCGTTTTCCATGGCGGGTTTCCTAGTCAGTAATACGGAAATGGTGCGCTTTTATTGGCACCGCGTCAAGCCTTAAGCCTGCACAGGAGCAGCTTCTTCTGCAGGTGCCTCCGCTGCTGGTTCTGCCGCTGCTGCAGGAGCCTCGGATACTGGAGCCTCTGCAGCCAGTTCCTCCTTTTTCGGTACCGTCTTCTTGGGAAGCACATTTACCTTCTTGCCTGAAAGAATGCCCGCAGAAACGAGCATATTGTGCATGGTGCTACTTGCCTGTGCCCCATTCTTGAGCCAGTGTTTGATACGCTCTCCGTCGAGAACGCGCTCCTTGGTCTTTGGATTGTAGGAGCCGAGGATCTCGGTCGCACGGCCTGACTTAGGGCCATTCGTATGCTCGGTGACCACCACGCGATAAGACGGGTTATTGGTACGGCCGGTGCGCTGTAATCGAATCTTTAACATGAGCCGAGAGTATAACAGGGCTTCCTCCTTGGGTCAAACTCCTATTTCGCTACCCGTTCGGCCTCCTCAAGCTTCACGGAAAGTATCTTCGACACCCCGTCCTGGCTCATGGTGATCCCGTAAAGCTCTCCTGCCGCGCCCATCGTCGCGCGGTTGTGGGTGATAACGATGAGCTGGCTCTTTTTTCCCAACTCAATAATCATGTCGGCGTAGCGTCGAGAGTTCGCCTCATCAAGCGCTGCGTCCGTCTCGTCAAGAATAAGAAACGGCGGCGGATTCACCTGTGACATCGAAAAAATGAGTGCGATTGAAGTGAGCGCACGCTCGCCGCCCGAGAGCACCTCCAGCCCGCGGATCTTCTTGCGCGGGAGAGCAACATCAATGGAAAGCCCCGAGTATGTCTCCTCTCCATCATCAGTGTTACCCCCATCATTATCTCCATATTCTGAGCCATCCTGTGGAACAAGGCGACGCCTTGCGTCTTTTTCATCCACAAAAAGCTTCGCGTGTCCCCCGCCAAACAGTTTTACAAAGAATCCCCCAAGGGCTTCATTAATGAGTTTGAGGCCGTCTTTAAAACGAGCGTCGATGGTTTCCTCAAGTTCGCCAATCAGATTCTTCAGCGCTGCTGCCGAATGCTCGAGATCCTGCAACTCCTTAGCGAGAAACGCATCGCGCTCGGTCGTCTGCTGATATTCTTTTTCAATTGCTTCCCCACCACCAACACCAGCTTCTTCAATCTTGATCTTAAAACGCTCGATCTCACGACGTCGCTTCTCTTGCTCGCGCCGCTCTTCAAGTAGAGCGCCTTCTGGCACCTCGTGCGTATTCCACCCTTCAAACGACGAACCGAGAAGCGCTATACCCTCGCGCACCTCCTCTTCAAATCGCCGCTTCTGCTCTGCCACATGTTCGTGCTCACTCTTGAGCGCAAACATCTTTGACTGCACTTCACGAAGCTGCGCCTCAAACTGCACCTCCTCTCGCTCGGCATGGAATGCGGCCTCGCGCTCCTTCGAAATATGGACACGTACTTCTTCCAAAGCCTTTGCAATGCGAGATTCCTCCGCTTCTGCTTTCTCAAGCGCCGCTGTAAGGCGGATCACCTCTTTGCGCGCCTCTTCGTTCGTGATTGGCGCTGCTCCGGAGAGTCCTTCGATAAATGCACGAATGCGCTCGCGAAGCTGGGATAACAGTGTCTTTACTCTTGCAATATCTGCAATGCCCTCCGCCTCTTCGATCGCCCCGGTAATCTCACGCACGAAATCACGCACGTGCGGAACCGGCACTACGTGCTCAACGGTTATCGCCGCCGCCTCCACGGCACCTTCCGCTCGCCCGAGATCACGCACTAACAGTTCGCGCTTTCTACGCGCCTCGCTGAGTTCTCCCTGCAGCGTTTGTACCTGAGTGAGCAGTGGCGATTCTTTCTGATTCACATGTTTGACCGATCGTGCCCCCTGTAATTTGCTCTGGAGCTCGCGAATCTCTTTTTCGCGCTCATGCACGTCGTCATTTACACGCGTTGCTTCCGCAGTAAGCCACGCATTCTCACGAGCCAGGTAATCAGCGAGCTTATGCGCCAGTTCAGCTTTCATTTCTCGCGCCTTCTCGATTTTTTCGACCTGCGCCTCAAGAAACTTCAGGTGTGGCGCAAGCTCCCGGCGGAGCGACTTCGTCTTATCAATATTCACCGCCGTTTCCTCAAGTTTGCGCTCGCTTTCGGCTTTTTTGTGCTGGTAGAGCTTCAGCCCAAGCGCATCTTCCACCATCTCACGCCGCTCACGGGGCGATGCATTCAAAATACGATCAGCCTCACCTTGCGAAATGATTTGATAGCCCGAGCCGCCGATGTTCGCGCCCGCAAGCAGGCGAATCACGTCTTTCAATCGCACCTGCGAGCCATTTAAAAGATACTCATTTGCTCCATCGCGATGCACGATGCGCTCCACGACAACCTCTGAAAAATCGATGTCTAGAAGTCGTTTCGAGTTATCAAAGACGACACGCACCGCCGCACGATTCATGCGTGGAAGCGCGGGTGAACCGCCCCAAATCAGGTCCTCGCCGCGCTTGGAACGCATGCTTTTCATCGACTGCTCGCCCAAAACAAACCGGAACCCTTCGGCTACATTCGACTTCCCCGACCCATTCGGACCCACAATTCCCGCAATACGCGAACCAAAAACAAGCTCGGTCTTCTTCCCGAACGATTTGAACCCCGTGAGCTCGATAGACTTGAGGTACACGTAGGTATTGTATCGCACTAATACACACAACGACCCAGCAGCCGCCCGTCCACATTCGACCATCATGTACAATTCCCGCATGTCCATGGAAGGTGGCAAAAACGGGCCCAAGTCACCGCGCCCTACAATTCTCAAAAGCTTCGGAGAATTACCGACTGCTGAAAGGCCGCATAGAGGTCGCGCACACAAAAAAGAGCGACAGGCTGTAAGAAACGAAAAAGCATTTTCCCTCAAACGACTGACACAAGAAGCATCTGTGTTTAAGAATGAAATAGACAAGGAACTCAAGTCTATTTTGAGACGAGCAGGTATCGAGAACGGAGAAGTTGCTATTGAACTCCGTCGAGAAGAGATGCAATTTGAGATAGAAATCGATGTCGCAGATGTTTCTGTACCTGATGCATTCGACCTCGAGTACGCCGCCGACAAGATAAGGAATCATATTGAAAGCGACCCGCGAAATCCGCATAACATGACTGTCCTAGTGCGTATTTCGCGTGCAAGAGACAAGAATCGAGAAGCTCTGGAACGGGGTCGCCCGGCTCCGCACCAGAATGTCGAAGCGCGCCGTGAGATGCTTCGGAAAGAGCTGGAGAGAATGCACGATCTACTCGATAAACTCGCTGAACAGCTGGAACGCGACGGGTTTATGCCAAAAAAGGAAAAGCGAGAAATCTATTTCAGGACGTCTCGAACAAAAGAGGGACAAGAAATCTACGAGGTCGCAATCGATAATGAGGACGCTCCGCAGTCCATCCAGAACACTGTGCAACGCCTCGCACTGATCGAAACACGTCTCCTCACGAGTACGCGTGTGCTCGTACAAACTGCCGACGGCAAAGTCGTTATTGAAAGTCGAGAGCTAGGTTCTCGAGTAGAAGGCACACCAGAAAAAGCAGGCGTTGCGAAAGAAAGTCTCGACAATTTGAAGGCGGAGATGTTCCCTAAGCTCCGATCTCGCTTAAAGGAGTTCGCACTCGCGGTCGGCACTTCCCCACTCAGTACTGTGGAGGAAAAAATGCTCGCCCGCATCGTATCCGTTCAGGTGATTGAAGCACTCGACGATATTCTTCGTCTCGAGAAAAGCTCTGGAAAAAAGGGAAAGGAACAGGCGCGCACTAACATGATCGGAGGAACAAACCTCTTCAATCGTCTTCAAAAACTCGCCCTCATCGATGAAACAGGATGCCAGGTCAACCCGGAAAATATCGCGAAACATATCGCACACTATTTAGAATCCGGATCTGATGCGAAAGACAATTTCGTCATCGCCCTCCACAACATCTCCGCTCGTTTCCAAAAAGTGAACCGCGAACGCGCTTTTCCCCGCATCCGAGAGGAATTAGAGAAGAAAATGACTGAGCTCGGTCTCCGATTGGAGAATGCCGATATCCTAGAGGAAGAGCCGACGCCCGAAACCCCGTGGCGTCTCGCTCTGGGTATTCACCCCGACGCAGACGGCGAGGGTGTACCCACAATTCTCCGCCGACCACTGGGACCAAACCCCAACCCGGTTGTCACGGCAGAGTTCGCAGCGCTGCTGCGTGATATGGATAGCATAAAACAAATAGAAGCAACTGGTGGCGAAGCACCATCCCCTGCCTCAGAAACGATTGTTCCCACCCTAGAGGAGTTTGCATCTGATATCGAATCATTAAGTGCATCTGCGGAAACTTCTCGCGCAACAGAGAGTGAAGACGAGCGCACCGGGGAATTAGAAAACTTGGTTGCGGCGTTACAAACGCAATTAACAAAGGCGAACGAATCATTCGCTGCGGCGCAAAGTGAGATTGAGACTTTGCGCACGTTGTCAGAACAATCAGGCGATGCCCTTATCGATGCTCATGAAAAAATCACGTCGCTAACTGAAGATCTACAGCGCACGGAAGCTCAAAGAGTGCTTCTTGACGCGTTCGCGAATGAAATAAAAAGAATATCGGAAGACCCAAGGGCAATTCTTGAGATGACAAAAATTGTTGTTGAAGCTTTACGAGAAATTGAAAAATGACCATGGAAAATCCATTCCTAAAGCGCATCGAAGACCATTTGGATAGAATGCGCCAAGTCACCGCAAAAAACATGCTATCACAGGCACCAGCTGCAGAAGTGAAGCCTGTACGGCCCACGAACCCTCTTTTTGCAAATGCTCGCCCGCGCTCAATACACGAACCAACTCCTATAGAAGCGGCTGGGTTAGCTCATGCACGAGAACAAGTCCAAAGCGCTCTCGAGAGCATTGCTCAAGATCCTCATTTTGTCGCTGAAGCTCTTGATCGTGCCCGCGCGACAATCGGTGTTCTTCCGAAGGATGATACTTTCAACGCAACCCAATTTGAGCAATATGGTAAACAACTCTCAGAGTTCCTCGCGACAAGCGATACCTCAAGTGAGGAAAAGAAAGTAATGGTTGAAGAGTGCGTTGCAGCAATCGCGACCGGGCAAGGCCTCGATTCTTTGCCCGATAACCTTGCAGCTCGATTCTTAAGCTCGCAAGGCGCGCTCACGAAGGAGGTGCTCCGGGCAGAAATGACACTTGAGGCACAGGATGAGATAACGAAACCTAATCCGCACGCGTACGCGGCGCGAGCTGCGCTAGTGTTTGGTGCCGCAGCGGGGAGTCTTCTTCTTGAGGTGGGCACGACGAAAACTGCGCTCATTCAGCTTATTGATATCTACGATCCGCCTGGAATAAAACAACTCGCATCTTTAATCGCGTCTCAGCTTGAATCATTCGGCTACGACAAACTTTCATCCGTATCCGCAGCTCGTCTCGGAGTTGCTTCGACCATCGCAGGAGGTATCGGAGGAACTCTCCTCGCAACAAAAGGTCTTAAAAAGTTAGGTCCGAAGGGGAAGGCGGCGATGTACACATCTCTTGGCGCTTCTCTCGGTCTAGGCTATCTCGCTCTTCAAAATTTCGTCGCCGATAACGCCGCTGTCGCTGAAATGGGGAAAGTGATATCAAGTGAATACAAGCCCATTGCTGAACAAGGACTCTCGGCGAAAGAAAAGCGACTTGCTGCTATCGAGAAAGCAAAACAGGCAGTGCTCGCTACCCTCGAGCAAGAGAGGAACCGCCCGGGCGCCACGGGATACGGGCACTTTGCAGCGTTTCTTGATCAGGGCCTCTCAGGAAAATACGATGCAGGCTCGTTTAAATCAGGCGCACCCCAAAAACACGCCGCACTCCAGGAATCGCTTAAGAACTTGCGAGTAAAATATTTCCGCTCCGATGCCTTGGGCAACGGTTTGTTATCACTCCTAACTGGTGTGGATAATATTGATCTCACTACTGCCCCAGAAAGCGCCAAAGCTTTGGTAGCTATTGGTGAGGCCGCGGGGCAAACTAATTTATGGAGTGGGCTTGGGAAAGTTTTAAATCCCGTTGGAGGTGTCACGACACCAACTGCCATGTACCAACAAGCCTCGTCTGTAACAGAAGCTTTTCGCGTAATGTTGAAGGCAGATCAAGAAAAAATGAATCGTGTTGCTAGTGGTGCCTCGGATTGGCTTGATACCATGATTAAGGCTGCGGGAACTCAAGGAGCGGATGCAAAGCTAATTGCCTCGTTGCGCGATCTCAAGGCAACACTGGGTGCAAACCTCCGACCACTCGACGCGAGCGAAGGGACGATTACGGCGGCACTCGGAAAGTTGCCCAAACCGACGGGCAAATGGGTCGTCAGAGTTGGAGACACGGAGTTCGCGCAAATGCAAAAGACACTTGAAGGTACATTCTTCCAAACCGTTTTTGGGTTTGACCTTGTTAAGGACGATTCGTATAGAGCCTTTTACCGCGGCGGAATCATCGGACTCCTGTTACTCTTCTTCCTGACTATTAACTACGGCTCCAAGCTCGGGACGAATGCACTATATAAACGTCGTGAGAATGAATTTGAAGGATCCTTGCAAGATGGAAGTAACGAGCTGAATGAAAAAGAAAGCACGCTTGCCTCAGGAATCGCGCGCTTTCTATTCGAAGCAAACAAGGAATTCGTTACTGCATCACGATCACCTGAGTTGGCCGCGGTATTACCCGAGTCCGTTCTAACCATGTACGTACGTAGACGGTTGCGCGAGATGTTTTTAGAGGAACAACAAGCTGAATCGCCTGACGACCTTGTGAGCAAGAATGATTCGTGGTCATGGCTTGTTCACGGGATCGTCTTCACTCGGACCCCTGACGATGTGCGCACATTTCTAGCATACGCTAATTGGCTTGAAAAATTGACGAAAGACCTCGATACATCAAAAGGTGGTGAAAAACTTCAAGCGGTTGTCGGCGCCATATTCCCATCCTTTGATGCAGTCGTAAAAGCACGGCACGAATCCCAAAAACCGGGCGTAGATAAACCCGAAAAAATACGAGCGTTTAAGAACGAGCTACGAAAGTTACGCAAACAACAACTTGAGAGCCTATATATTGCGCTCTCGGATCGCATCAAGGTGATTGAAAGCACTGAAAGCGCAACAGCTGAGAAACCACTGCGAGGAACCCCTCGACTGCGGCTCGATATCGACAACACCCGAACGATCGTGGAACCAGAACTCGTAATGCGAGCACTTTCTCACAGCCAGCACTCAAGTGAGTTAGAAGAAATTAGCGAAACATTACGCTATATCGAAAGCTTGGGCATTAAGCCTGACGCGAGCACTCGAGATGATCTCCGCATTGGACGATTCGATCTCGGACCTGTATTTGCCATCCGCAATGAACTCCAGAGAATACGAGTGGCGAGTGCACTGGGAATTCCGGACGCAACTGGACAAAAGGAGGATTTTGAGCGATTTGATGCATATATGGCAGAAATCGCTGTATCTCTCAGAGAAGCGCGCGATGCGTCGCTTAAACAAGAAGCACTCCTCAGCCCGTATACGCCTGTTTTTGATTGGGAAGAGGGCGCAAAAGGCAAATTTACCGTACGAATCAGTCTGCACCCCGATACTGAGAGAATTGAAGATCCCGTGGCATCAATCACCTTCCCGGGCACAATACCCGATTTCGCAAAACCCGACCCTGCAGTTGCATCAGAGACATTAAGGGAGTGGCTCAAGCCGGGTAGCGATGCGGTACGCGGGCTGGTAGCACAAGAACGAAATACCCATATTAAAAAAGAAATTTCGTCACGACTCGCGACGTTGCGAAAGAAGAATAATGGCTCTCCTTCCATGCGAATCGTCGAATCATCAAGACCCATAGTTCTCGAAGCCGAAGCTATCTCAATTCAACAAGAGCTCGTTGTACTTCAAGAAATCGCCCGCGAACAGGAGTCTTCGATTCCTCTGGCAAAGCGAGGACTCCCCATCCCAGAAGATAAGTATCGCGCGTTTATCGATCCAAACGAGTACACCAGCAACGCTCGAACGCTGGCACAGCTACCGGAACGATTCGGGGATCTACAGTCGCGTGAATGGCCTGATCGCACGTCCATCACATATAACCCAAATCTACGATCATTTGAAGTGCATATTCAAAAACAAAGGCAATTTACACCAGCAACTTCGGACGGCATGAAAAGTACATTACCCCTTACATACACCACAAGAGATGTTGAAGACCTTCTCGGTAAGTATGGTTCACTACAGGAGAAATAGCCTCACAAACAAACAACGGCATCGTGCCGTTGTTGTTGATTATTCTACCCGCTCCCAAAGAGTGCAAACAAAATAACACCGAAGACTACGGCAATCCAAGCAAAAGTGATGACCCTACCTATGACACCTACTAAGTGCCGTGCTTTTTGCACGTCGCGCTGCTGTACCATTTGATGACTCCGTTTCTCCGGGGCGGGAACTTCTTTGTACATCCTAGTTGCTACAACCCCACTGTCAACTACCATCCCCGTGTCGCAAGTGCCTTACCCGCCGCATCCTGTTCTGCCTCTTGTTTGGACTTTCCTTCGCCTAATGCTTGCTTCTCTTTGCCGAGAAAGACTGCAACCACAAATCGCTTGTCGTGATCGGGACCGCTTTGGTCACTCAACTCGTACGTAGGAGTGACTCCGATTTTGTCTTGCGCCACTTCCTGCAACCGACTCTTCGCATCTTGCCAGAGACGCTTCTCGACAACCTCATCGGTTTTATGGAAGAGCTGAGCCTCAATAAATGCGTATGATGCCTCATAGCCCTGATCGAGATAGATGGCACCAATCACCGCCTCAAAAGCGTTTGCAAGAATAATCTGGCGGGCGCGCCCAGTATCTTTTGCCTCACCACGCGAGAGAAGGAGAAAATCGTTCATGCCGAGCTTTGTCGCAGCATCAGAAATTGATTGCGTATTCACAAGAGCGGCGCGAAGTGAGGTGAGCTCACCCTCTGGTTTCTGCGGATATTTCTTATACAGAAACTCCGTCACAACGAGCTCCAACACCGCATCGCCCAAAAATTCCAAGCGCTCATTATGCTCGCGCCCCGGGGCACGATTTTCATTGAGGTAGGATCTATGGGTAAACGCTGTCTCTAACAATCGCTTATCCTTAAATCCAACACTGATTTTTTGTTCAAATGGACCAAAGTCCATGGCGGTACCTTACTATTATTTTGCTTTCTGCGCCAGCACATTAATGGCAGGAATAATGATTTTCAGCGTATCGTCGTAAAAATTTAAAGAACCCACCTGCGAGAGCGGGAACCATTGCGCGTCGTCGAGACCACCAGATGAGCCGAGTGTGATATCTGCAAAGGGAGACTCTGCAAGGAAGTAGGTGACGCGTTTGCGCTTTTTCCCCCCTTTGATTTCCGAGTCATTCGCCGTGTATTCATTCACACCAAGTTGTTGCTTGATTTCGATATCAAGTCCAAGCTCTTCTTTAATTGCGCGTCTCGTTCCCTCTTCAAGCGATTCGCCTTCTCGAATCTTTCCCTTCGATATCGTCCAGTGACCAAAAATGTCGTGCACAAACGCAAGGTACGTCTCCCCTTCATGCTTCGCGAAGACAACCGCACCCGCGAGATGCTCGACTGGCATCTTGCCAATGCCCTGCCCGCCAGGGCCGGACTTACGCGCACTTCCCTCATTTTTTCCCGGTTCCCCGAGCTCAATATAAACGGCGCCGAGGACGCCGTTTATAAAGCGCCCCGAAGAGTTTGATCCGAAATTTTTTGCGAGCTCAATGGCCTCATTGATGGCGACCTTGGCCGGCACCTGCGTTCTGTCAGCAAAAAGAAGTTCGCAGAGTCCGAGGCGGAGAATGTTGCGGTCTATCGCAGCTATTTTTTCGAGCGGCCATTCGGGTGCCGCTTTTTCTATCACAGTATCGATCTCTTTCTGTTTCGCAATGACGGTCTTCAGTAATTCCGTCATGAAGGGCATGTCGTTGTCTCGAGCACCAAATTCTTTTGAGTACTCGGCGAGCCGCTGCGAACCCTCTTCGAGATTCATTGCATTTTGAGCGGAGTCTCTTTCAAAGAGAACCTGAAGAACAACCGAGCGTGCGAGGTGGCGATTGGCCATACGCTAGTGAGCCATAAAGAACAAAGAGCCCATATGGGCTCATCGTACCACGTAGTGCGCAAGGCAAACCTACTCGGCTGTGGATTCCTTGGGTGTTGCCTGACCACTTGCCTTCAGTGCCTTTTCGCGGCGCTTCATGCGACGCGCCGTGCGCTTTGCACGAGCTTCGACGTCAATAACCTGCTTACCGCGGTACATACCCGTGATCGGATTTGCGCGATGACTGAGAAATGAGTTCCCCGCCGCATCCTTGGAGATATGCGTGGAAGACAAAGCGTGGTGACTTCGGCGTTTTGCTGTTTGCGACCGGTTTCGGCGCATTCGGACTACCATGGAGCCATTATAACCTAAAACATCCCCAAAGCAAACGGCGGCCTTGGGGGCCGCCGAGTTCACCTACGAGCGAGAAACGCTGGAATTCACCACCCTCTCCCGTACCCTGAGTGCCAAATCGCCCCCACTGTATTTTGAGAGGAAATGGCTTGCGCCATTACAAAGCTCACCTTTGCCAATTTGGCAGAAACCACCAGCACCCTTTTTGGTTTTAGCGTTTCGACTGCAAAAGGCGCAGATCGCTGGCTGAACCTCGCTTGGCGACATAACCTCGCCGAACGTGCTTCTCAGCTTTCTGACAACACATTTGTTATTCACAATACCCTCCGCGGATTAGTGTTGCAGACTCCACCCTACACCCATATTAGCCCCTAATCAAGCGTAGGCTGTCAAGAACGTTTTGCGGTGTATGAGGGGTAGTAGGCCATGCTGTCGGATAGCCAGCGTGTGGGCAGCAGTGCCATATCCCTTATGCTGCGCGAAGCCGTATCGGTTATGCGCCTCGGAGAGCTCCTCCATATGCATGTCGCGCGTCACCTTCGCAATCATCGAAGCGAACGATATGGCGGGAATCGTCTCGTCGCCGCGGACGAATGATTCCTGCTCCCACTCCGATGAAACTGAAAGCCCCGCGTCCAAGAGCACCTTCACACGCGCGGGACCAATACCCAGCCGCTGCACCGCTATCGCCGCAGCCTCGCGCGCCGCGTTCGCGATACCAATCATATCGATGACTTCTGCCTCGACGAGTGCATGCGCGTGGCGCAAGCGCCCATGATTCACTATGGCGCTATACAACACCTGTCGCTGTTGCGCAGAAAGTTGTTTTGAATCGCGAAGTTTGGGCACGCCGCGCTTGGTGATAAGTGCGAACACTTCACACCAGTCGAAATCTGCTGGATAGAGAACGGCACCGACACACACAGGACCGGCGAGTGCACCCCGCCCAGCCTCATCAACGCCGATGTACCACTGCACCTCCCAACAATAGCAACGGGAAGCACCCCATGACTGAGAAATCCCCAACCATGTAGGACACGCCGTGTCCTACATTTCGATCCTTATACTCTCCTCTGTAAGTGAAGGCGTATTGATCAGGGCTGCAATTTCGATGCGTTGGTTTTTTGCGCTCCCTAGGAGCGCTTTTAGAACACGATTATCGATGACTGAAGGGAAATTTCTCTCACCCATATAATCAAGATAACTACTCCATCGATACTCATGGAGGTACGCAAGAGCATCCGACACCTTTTTTACATTTCCCTGTCTCCATTCGGGCATCGAAAAATCCAGTGGGTTAAGGTGTATGTAGTATGGTATGTAGTTGAAATGCGCATCGCGCTGAAGGTGTATTTTTTTAAAGACACCCTGCCAAAGCACGCCACTACGCGAATACTTTTCGTTGAAATATTTTGCATATCCCATGCCTAACTTTTGAGCAAAACGAGAAACATACACCGCATCGTCATCGACCGGAGAAAGAAGGAGGTGGTAATGATTGTCCATCAGACACCATGCATGAATGTGCACGAGGCGTTTATGATTTCTATCTCTACGCTCTCGCACATGTCTATGGGCCACTATTTTCTGATTATTAAGTTCATACAAGTCGCTTACGAATCGAGCCCGATCCCCATCGTCGAGCACAATTTTTCTTTTTTCTACGCCCCTGTTGAGAATGTGATAAAAATCCATGATTCACTTAACTGTACCATGTAGGACACGCCGTGTCCTACATGGTCGAGGCAAGCGCCGCCTTATATAATCCTCGACATGGCCATGCAACGCTTTGCCCATCTGCATACCCATTCTCATTACTCCCTCCTCGAGGCGCTCCCCAAAATCGAAGAACTCATAGAGGCCGCAAAAGCAGACGGGCATGAGGCGCTCGCACTGACGGACGCCGGCAACATGTACGGCGCGATCGAGTTTTATAAAGCAGCAAAGGCGGCGGGGATAAAGCCTATTATTGGTGTCGATTTCTTCGTCGCACCGCGCACACGACACGATAAAGAACATCGTGTCGATGATCGCCCTTCCAGACTAGTACTTCTTGCAAAGGATATCACTGGCTATAAAAATCTCATCGAACTCGTCTCGATATCGTTCCTTGAGGGCTTCCACTTCCGCCCGCGGATCGATCGTGAACTCGTGGTCGCGCATCAGAAGGGACTCATCGCCATCCTTCCCTCGATTGAAGGCGAGCACGCAATTCATCTGAGTGACACCATGCCCGATAAAGCGGACGAATCGCTCGCATTTTACGCAAAGACGTTTGGCTCCGATCTCTTTCTCGAAATTTCGCATCACCCCGAGATCGAGCGGCACATGGATATGCAGAAAAAAGCGATCGATATGGCCCATGCAAAACAGATTCCACTGATCGCTGCGCAGGACGTCTACTATCTCAAGAAAGAGGACGCCCTCGCACGAGAAATGGTGGACAAAATAAGAACGGGCGGCACGCTCGATCGAGAATTTGGTGCAAGTGTAGGCGATTTTTCTTTTATAACGGCCGCAGACGCCACAAAATTCTTTAAAGACACACCTCAAGCACTCGAAAACATTGGGCGCATAATTGACGCATGCAACATCGAGCTCGATCTCGGCAAATGGGTTTTCCCGGCAATCAAAGTCGAGAACGGTTCGTATGACGACGCGCTCCGAGAGCTCGCCTACAGGGGTTTTGTATCTCGCGGGTTGGAAAAAACACCCGAACTCCGCGAGCGCCTCGATTACGAGCTCTCTGTCATCGCAAAAAAGGGTTACTCTCCCTACTTTCTTGTCGTATCCGACCTTCTCCACTTTGCACATGAGCACGGCATCCTCACGAACATCCGCGGCTCTGTCGCGGGTTCGCTCGTGACATATCTTTCCCACATCACAAACGTGAATCCGATAGAATACGGACTCCCCTTTGAGCGATTCCTGAATCCCGAGCGCCCCTCAGCGCCGGACATCGACATGGACTACGCCGATAATCGACGTGACGAGATGATCGCCTACGCGCGGCAGAAATACGGCGAAGATCACGTGGCGCAAATAGGCACCTTCGGCACCATGATGGCACGCGCGGCCGTGCGCGACGTCTCACGCGCACTCGGCCACAGCTACGGCACCGGTGATCGCATCGCGAAGATGATCCCCTTCGGCAAACAGGGATTCCCCGTCACAATCGACAGCTCGCTCCAAGAAGTGCCCGAACTCGCGGAGGCCTACAAAAAAGACCCGGATGCCCGCGAGATTCTCGATATGGCACGCAAGGTGGAAGGCAACGCGAGGCACGTGGGTGTACACGCAGCGGGCGTCGTGATTGCACCAACACCCGTCACCGATTTCGTTCCCATTCAGCTCGACCCAAAGGGCGGCAAAATCATCACGCAGTACGACATGCATGCGGTGGAAGACGCGGGCCTCTTGAAGTTCGACTTCCTCGGACTCACCAACCTCTCCACACTCGCCGACGCGCGCGACCGCGTAAAGACGCGCCGCGGTATTGAAATAGATTTCGACAACCTGCCACTCGACGACCAAAAAACCTTCGATATGCTCTCCCGAGGCGAAACGCTCGGCGTCTTCCAGCTCGCGGGCGGCGGCATGACAAACCATCTGGTGGAACTCAAACCCTCAGTGATTCACGACATCAACGCTATGGTCGCCCTCTATCGCCCCGGTCCAATGAACTTCATTCCGCAATACATCGAACGCAAACACGACCCGCGGAAAGTCGTGTATCTCGACCCGCGCCTCGAACCGATTCTCAAGAAATCATACGGCGTCATCACCTATCAGGACGACGTTCTTCAGATCGCGATCCAGTTCGCTGGCTACTCATGGCTCGAGGCCGACAAGTTCCGCAAAGCGATGGGTAAAAAGATTCCGGCGGAAATGGCCGCGCAGAAAGAAAAGTTTACGAAAGGCTGTCTTGATATCGGCAAGATGCGCCCAGACGTGGTTCAGAAGCTCTGGGAGCAGATCGAAACCTTCGCTGCCTATGGCTTCAACAAAGCGCACGCGGCATCCTATGGCCGCCTCGCCTATGAGACCGCCTATATGAAAGCGAATTACCCAGTGGATTACATGGCAGCAGTGCTCACCTCAGACGCAGGTGACGTCGACAAAATCGCGGAAGTCGTAGCCGAGTGCAAACGTATGAAGCTCACCATCCTCCCACCCCTCGTGAATGAAAGCCGCGGCACCTTCACGGTGATGGATGATACAACAATCCGTTTTGGTTTGTACTCAATCAAGAATTTCGGCACGGGCATCGCAGATTCCATCATTGCCGAGCGCGAAAGCGTCGGGAAGTTCACCTCGATAGCTGATTTCCTCGCCCGCATTGGTGACAAAAATCTCAATAAGAAATCATTAGAAGCCCTCATCATGTGCGGCGCGCTCGACGACCTCGCACCCGAAGGAGGCGGGCGCAACACGCTCCTGAAAAATATCGAACTTCTCCTCACCTATCGCAAAGAAAGCCAAAGTGCACCCGTCGGGCAGGATTCACTCTTCGGCGCTTCGGTATCAAGTGCGCGCGCGGACCTCAGGCTTCCTGAGGAACAGCCAGCGACACAAGAAGTAAAATTAAAGTGGGAAAAGGAACTCCTCGGGTTCTATGTTTCTGGCCACCCGCTCGACAAGCACGCAGCCGTGCTCGCTCGCCAGAAAATGAACATCCCGCAGATGAAGGAGCGCTTCCCGCGAGGTGTGGAAACAGTCATCGGCGGCATGTTGGAATCAACCCAACCCATTCTTACGAAAAAAGGCGAGCGCATGCTCTTCGGTCGCCTGGCTGATCAAGCAGGCTCGACAGAAATCGTCGTTTTCCCGAGCACACTTTCAGAAGCACCGACCATGTTCAACCCCGGCGCCTGTCTTATGCTCAAAGGAAAATTCAACGATCGAAACGGCGAGGCGAGTTTTGTAGTGGAAAAGGCGAAGGCGCTGTAAAAAGAAAAAGAGAAAAAGAGTTGGACGAGATGCAATCCAACTCCCCTCGACACATTCCACTGCGCTTTAGCATCTCACGACAGTGGAGCGTCGGACGATACTTACATACGATGAGCTTTTGTCAACGATACTGGAGAATGCTAGGATTCGCGCATGTCCGAACACGAAATGAGCGAACGCGACCACAAGCGGCTCGGGAAGGAGCTCGATCTCTTCACCTTCTCTGATTCAGTTGGTAAGGGTCTCCCCCTCTACACGCCGAGGGGTGCCGCAATCTATCGCGAGCTTGAGAAATTCGTTCTTGAGGAAGAAACGAAGCGCGGCTACCAGCATGTTAAGACGACCGACATCGCAAAGCTCGATCTCTATCGCAAGAGCGGTCACTACCCTCACTACCAGGAATCCATGTACGCACCAATCGTAATTGATGATGAAGAATACATGCTCCGCCCGATGACTTGCCCCCATCATTTTGAACTCTTCCTCTCACGCCCTCGCAGTTATCGCGAACTTCCGATCCGCTTTGCAGAACTCTCACAGCTCTACCGCTATGAACAATCGGGTGAACTTATGGGACTTATCCGCACGCGCAGTTTCTGTCTTGCCGACGCCCATGTCATTTGTGCAACCGAAGAACAGGCAGTGCAAGAAGTCGGTCGTGCACTCGACTTGATCGAAGACATGACGAAAGTTTTTGGTCTTTCCCTCGGCACTGACTACCGATATCGTCTCTCTCTTGGCGATCGGGCGAACACGGAAAAATACTATAAAAATGACGCTGCCTGGGAAAAAGGTGAGGATCTCTTGCGTCAACTACTGGTCTCTCGTGGCTCACAGTTCGAGGAAGCGAAGGGAGAGGCCGCATTTTATGGTCCGAAAATCGATATCCAGATGAAAAACGTGAATGGTAAAGAGGATACGGCGTTCACCGTGCAATACGATTTCTGCATGCCGGATCGCTTTGATCTCAACTACACCGGTGAGGATGGCAAACCGCATCGCGTATTCGTCGTCCACCGCTCATCGATCGGTGCAATCGGCCGCATCATGGCATTTCTCATCGAGAAGTATGCCGGTGCCTTTCCCACCTGGCTCTCGCCGGTACAGGTAAAAGTGCTTCCTATTTCCGAAAAGCATGTGGAGTATGCGCGTGGTGTCTTTGACCGCCTCTTGCAGAGCGGCGTGCGTGCGGAGCTTGATATATCGAACGAGTCACTCGGCAAAAAGGTGCGCAATGCAAAGGTTGAAAAAGTGCCCTATGTGCTCGTCATCGGCGACGCAGAGGTTGAGGCAAGCACTGTCACCGTGGAGCATCGCGAAAAAGGCAAGCTCGGCGCGCAGAAGACGGAAGACTTTTTGTCCACACTCCTTGAGGAGATTCGCGAGCGTAAGAGCTAGAATGCAGTCATGGCAACTACAGATTATCTTGAGAAAGCTCTTGAAGACTTGAAATATTTCAAGAACGAGCTTGCGAAAAAACTAGAAGAGATAGATAAAAGATTAAAGGGTCTTGAGAGCAAGTAACCAACCAAAAACCGCCCGAAGGCGGTTTTTGGTTTCCCTACAAGGAGAAGAATATCACGAGAAGATGGAGCGAATTGCACGCATCTGGTTGTGCATAGCCGTCTTCACTTCACCCACGAACGAGAGTCGCATCACACCCGCCTGATAGACAAGAAGATAGCCACCAGCAAGTGCGAAGGCAAGAAGCGCTGCCCAGTAGAGCATGTTCCCCGCTGAGCCGAAATCAATGCCTGTGTACGGAATCTGCGAGAGCGAGATGTACGGATAGCTCGCGCTGAATTGCTGATACTGCGGATACTGGTAGCTTGGGTATTGGTAGTTCGGATACTGGTAGTTGTACGAACCCGTGCCAGAAACGAACACCTCACATGACTGTGATTCGCCGTTGCCGTAGACAGTGAGGGTGAAGGTGCGGTCGTAGAGTGTTGAGACTGTCTGCGAGCCCCGCACTGGCACAGTGCCAACGCCCGAGAGATGTGCCGAACTTGCGTTCGAACTATTCCAGCGAAGGATCGCTCCACCGTTCCAGGTCTCCTCACGATAGATCGAGCAGCCAGGTTCATCGTCATAGGAATTTCCATGACTGTAGCCGCGTACCTCAACGTCGGTCTCGCAAGAACCCGTGCCGCGATTGTTTTCGACAGTGAGCTTGAAGGTTGTATCTTCATCAACATACACCGTGCGCGAGCCGTGCGTGTTTACGTCGCCAATGTCTTCAATCCAGGCGTCGTCAGCATTATCAGAACCCCAGGTGAGCACGACGGCACCGCCTTCATAGACGCTGTCGGGGCGTGCTGAGATCCAGCATGTCGCGTCCTCATCGTCATTGTTCGTATCATGCGAGGCGAACGCCGGCATAGCGCTCCCAAAGAGGACGAACGCCATGAGTGCAAACGCTGCTAACTGTGTTTTATAGGTCATAGATGTTTGTAGGGATTAGTAATATCTGTACTCTGCTTCGGAAACGGCCGCTTTGCAAGCTTTTGCAAAGCGGCCGTCCCGTTTCACTTTTGGAGCGGCCGCGAGGCCTTTCGGGCGGCGGCTTAGCTGCGGTTAATCACGATGCGGGGCATCGAGCCATCGTGTGCCTTCACGATAGCCATCGAATCGTTCGTGCCCGCGCTCTTTCGGAGCGAAGCGACGATCGGAGCAACACGAGCCTCTGCTGCACGGAGCGCTGCGGCTTCCTTCTCGACGAGAATCGGTGCCTTAGGAGCAACAACTGCAGGAAGTGGCTTCTGTGTGCGCTTCGGGAGCATAGTGCCTGCGAAGGCGAACGCACCACCGCGGTAGTAGATCATGAGATAACTACCAGCGAATGCGAAAGCGATAAGAGCAGCCCAGTAGAGCGCGTTACCGATAGGACCAAGATCGAAGCCTGTGTATGGAATCTGGGTAAGAGACACATACGGCTGCTGCACAACTGGCGGAATGTAGACCGGCGGCTGCACAGGAGGCGTGTAGGTGTAGCCCTGGACGGTCGTTGAGCAGGTTGCGCTCGTGCCATTGTAACCATAGACGGTAAGCGTGTAGGTCGTCGTGTAGCCAGGATAGACCGTACGAGAACCTGAGACTTCAACAGAACCGACGTTCGAGAGGTATGCGCTCGATGCGTTCGTCGAAGACCATGAGAGGTATGCACTGTTGTTTCCGTAGTTGTAGTGACCACCCGAGAGTGCGTGGTTGATTGTGCAGTACGGAGCAGGATAGGTCTGGACGACAGGCACCTGCGGAGTCGCAACAACGATAGAGGTGTTACCGCTATTGTAGTTGTTGAAGCTGTCTCGGATTGAGTTGTCGATGTTCGTCACGTTGTTCACGTTGGTGTTTGTCACCGTGTTGCTATTGTAGTTCGAAGACGAACCGCCGGTAGAACGTGGTGGTTGGCTGTAGGATGGCACCCACGTGCTGTATCCCATGCCGTAGTTGCTGCCATAACTTCCGCCGCAGTATGATCCACAGCCGTAGTCGTACAAGGGAGTGTAGTAGTCGTAGCCCGCATCGTAGCCATAGTATCCGGCATCATAGCCTTCGTACCCAGCATCGTAGCCGTAATAGCCACTGTCGTAACCATTGTCGCCCCAAGAGCCAGCGTCATAGCCACCACCCCATAGGCCAGAGTCATAGCCAGTATCGGACCAAAGGCTGTCGCCGTTATACCCACCATCACCCCAGTAGCCACCATCGTAGCCGCCTTCGTACCAAAGATCTGCGGATGCAGAACCAGGAACAACGACACCTGCGAAGATGATGAAAACTGCGAGCACTTTAACGATACCGAGTGTATAAGAATTCATAATATTATTACGACTACCAATAAAATTTTTATAATGCAAGAGGGTAAGAAGTTGAGGAGGGGTACTTGCGCAAGCGCGTTCCCCCGTCCCCTCACGATGCATCGTAGCCCCGCTTCGGCTTCTGCGGCGGCACCTCGCGATGCTGCCACTTGCCGGCCGAGTTCGGCGCGACAGCTGCGTCAGCCTCGTCATCGCAGGTCTTTTGGACCTGAACGAACTGCGGTGTGTTTTTCGGACACCACATTTTCGGCTTCCCCGGGAACTGCGGGTGGTCCGTGCGAACCATGCAGTCCGGGGCGACTCGTGCGAGGCACTTCGCCGCGGCATTGCCCCAGGCGATCTCGCCCGGAGAAAGCTCCTGGGCAGCCGCAGAGGTGGCGAGCAGCGATGCAATCGTGATAGCAAGAAAGATCCTCATCGGATTCTCCTTGTTGTGCATGACGACCCCGTTGTCATGCGGTGTGAATGATCAATTACGGGGCATATACGCACCGTTTTTCGATGCAGACATGCCCTGTTCCGAACTGAAGTTTCGGAATTTTCGTAAAGAGCCGAAGGAGCAGATTTACCAAGTCATACTAGCACATATAAACCATTTGTCAATACCCCTCTCTAGGTTCAAAATAAGCCTTGAAACCGGGGTTTTATTGTACACTTCTGATATGAATTTAGACCGTCGTGATTTTTTAAGAAAGGCCGCTGCGGCATTGGCCGGGGCTACAGTATTAGGCGAAAATACAGAATCCGCTGAAGTCTTAAAGTATGTATCGAGTGAGTTATCCCCTGAAAGTATTTCCGCGCATAAGGAACGAGCTATCCGCACGTTGATGAAAAGCATCCCCCAGTCGCGTAAGTTCGATTATCTAAGGGCATACGAACCCTATCTGAAACACGAATCTCAAATGTATATACCCGGTCCGCAAGAGATAGGCACGGTTACAAAGAAATCTGGCAATGAATTCAATGCGTGGTGTGCATCACTACCGACGAACGGTCATGGTCTGTTCATTTTTGCAGATGCTCAAGGTGGAAAGAGAATGCAGCGGATGTATGTTCTAAAACGTACACGAAACAGCCAAATTCAATTTATAAAGGCATACAAGGTCTCACTCTCACGAGAAGGCTTCGGGAATGAGAAAGACTCAAGTAAAACCCCGCTTAGTGAACATACAATTCAGAGTAAAACCATTGGAAGATTCGGCGAACTGGTTTCGAAGAAGAAAACCCATAAGGACGATGAGAGGCTTTTCAAACACGCCAGAATTGAAGGGAAGGACCACTGGTTTGTGAATAGTTTTGGATATGAAAAAGATAATGAGCTCGCGGAGGTGGTAACGCATGAATTTCTTCTCGTCGGCCCCACAACCGGCGCCGATCGAGGCGTGAGAATTCATGGCACGAATCGTTCGGGCGGCCTCGGGGAGCGAAATGAGTGGATATCATATCTCGACGGCGAAAGCTTAAGCACAGCGTGTATACGAATGTCGAATGTTGATGTGGCTGATCTGAACTTGAACAAATTTGCAGACAGGGGTGTTACCGTTTTTATTTATGCAACGCCTGAGGCTGAAAGTGCTATTACGAGATTTACTGGCGACAATCCAGCCGGTCGCTGGAACCCTAACGATTATAAATAATCTTCCATATATAAAGTTTCGAGCGGATTCTCGAGATGAGAATCCGCTCGTTTCTGCTTACTGGATCGGCTCGCACCAGCAGGGCTTGCCGGGCAGGGGAACTCGTGCGAATCCCTCGATGCACGGCCGGCACTGCGGCACATGCATGGTGGGCATTGCACGGTGCCGCGGACGGTACGTATGGTGACGATGTCCGTGGTGCCCGCGCGAGGTTCCGAAATGGAACCTGATCTCAGGACGCCGCGGCGTGCAGAACGTATACAGTGTCACCCCGCTGCGGCCGTAGTGTGGATCGCACTGCCCAGCCTCGGCGGCACCCGTGATGACGCCGACGAACATGAGGGCGAGAACCAGTGAAAGAACCTTGGTCATTTCGTCTCTCCTTCTTTCAATGTTGAATTACGATGACCTGAAAAGGCACTCCTTTCAGCTCATAACAATTCCGAAGAAGGATTGTGGAGCAGGCATAGCGACGAGCGAATGCCTGCTCCAAGCTTCAATCAGGACTACACCAGCAGGGCTGTCCGGGCTTCGGGTTATGCGAATAGCCCTGTCTGCACGGCTTGCAGCGAGAGCCCGCTGAAGCGTGTTCGCCACTCTCCCCTGTCCACTCACACCAACAGGGCGAACCCGGCCGTGGCCAGTGCACAAATCCGTGGGCACACGGCTTGCAGCGCCTGCTCGAAGATGCAGCACCCAACGGCTCCCGATGCTGAGGACCTGACCGACGCGGCATCACCTGCGTTGAAGCAGGCGCGCCAGGACGCTGGTAAATCTGGTCTCCCCGAGTGTCCTCAGTAGTCTCACTGAGGATCTTTCCGTCGGCATTGAAAATCGTTACACGAATTTCGTTGCCGACCTCTTGGGTAACCATCTTACCGCCGCCAGGCAGCGCGACCGTTGTCATGTGCCCATTTCTCTCGGGCCCAGATGGCCGCATCCAGTCTTCATTGCCACACCCAGCGAGAGCCAGGAGCGCAACAAAAACGGTTGCGACAAGCAGTTTTTTCACCTCTGCCTCCTTCTTTCAATTAAATGTACTCGCCCTTTCCTAAGAAAAAGGCTTGGATTAATGATATCATGTATTTTAAAAAAGTCAAGACAGCCTGAGAGGGCTGCCTTGTAGTTTGCATCGCTGTAAGCTTTCCGTTACTCCCCACGACACGGTCGACGAAAGCTCCCCCTCCCTTCTGAGTCTCGCGAAAATATTGCCGTACACTGAGGTACGATAACGCTTTCCCGCACAGAATCATTTCCAGGAGCATGGTTGCCCTTCGTATCAGCCGATGCCGACGGAGGTGGAGTCGTTGTTTTCGCTGGCCCTGCCGGCGGAGTCGTCGATTTCGAATCATCACGCGGACCCGGAGGAGGTGGTTCCTCCCGCTTTGCGGGTGGGAGGGTCAACTCCTCTTTCGGACTGAACTGCGGGAGTGGGGACGGAGCGTTTGTCGCCTCCTGCTTTCCAGCTGGGGTGTGCACGTTCGGGTTGTCGAAGATGTAGATATACCCGAGCACGAGTACGATAAGAACAACCTTGATCGCGAGCAGAGTTTTTACCACTTTTCTCAGCACGATACCCTCCAATGAGCTGTTGCTGAATCTGGAATGTATTATAGAACATAATTACATAAAAACAAGGGGCGACCACAGCCGCCCCTTGCGATTACACCAGCGCCTGCGTCTCAACGAACATTTTTCATCTCATCCGTGAGGAGGAGCTGCCGAGTGACGATCGCGACGATGCCGATCAGATCGATGAGAACGATGACGACCAAAATCCCGAAACTTACCCACTGAAATGGGGAAAGAACGGTCTTGCCGTAAAAGGCCGCCGCTGTCACCCAGAGCAACGCATACCCCGGGATGTGCGAGATGAAGGTCTCGATCGCGAGATAGAACGGCGAAGGCGTCTGGTCGGCGAGCACCAGAGTGCTTTCCAACGCGAGGTAGATGAATGAGATCACGAGAACCACTCCGATCCCAATGAGCGTGCCGTATTCACCAGCAGGTTGATACCCCGGCCTTCCAAGAAAGAAAGCTAGAATTGCAACCGCAAGCACGACCGATCCAAGATCGGACATGAGATTGATTGACTTTCTCATGAAAGTCTCCTTTGGGTTTCGACCCAGTCGTACTGAGCCATCGCAACCATACGCCACCACCGCTAGAGCGTCAACATAAAAAGCGGGGTCGAAGACCCCGCTTACTCTCTTTTGCACGCACTTCACCCGGAGAAGCCACGCTTCCCCGTCCAGATCTCCCACCACATTTTCCAGTCGCTCTTGAACGAGAGCCACCACGAATGCGTGAAGGAGGCCGGCTTGTTGCCCTCGAACAGATGCCCCGTGAACGCGAAACCGTAGCCGGCTACAAGCGCCCAGAGCAACGGAGCGAGTGTCTGCGTCATAAACGCATAGCCGATGCAAAGAACGGCGATATTGAGGCCGAACCAGTGCAAGAAGCGACACACGGGATGCGAATGTTGCGAGAGATAAAATGGATAGAACTCTTTGAGCGTCATTGCTTCCTCCTGTTATTCCGGCCCTTTTGGGCACTGCACGGACTATACGGCGAGGACAGCGCATGTCAAACACTCGGGGATTGAATGTCTGACTTTTCAAACCATGGTTTGAAAAGTTAGACGAGAGCTAGAGCTCGTACGAGCCGATGAGTTCGGCGTTTACAACAAAGCGTGACGATTTTGATGTGAGCGTGTCACAGGTGACGATCGTGAGGCGGTTGCCTTCGCGCGAGAGATCGATAATGCCTTCTTCGGCGTTCACTGTCTTTACTGAGAGTACGCGATACGTAAAAGTCTTCCCGCCTCCATCCACCTCAATCACATCTCCGGCTTCGAGTTCGGGAATGCGGTTGAACGCTTTGTACATTTGGTTGTGCACGACCGGCAGATGCGAGGAGTGACCGAAGAGGAGCACGTTCCCTTTTTCACCGAGGAGTGCGGAATCGACGTAGCGGGCCGGGCCGTCTTTTAGATACTCATCAAGCTTCGCAATGTCGCGCGTATCGGGATTCGAGAGTGGAAGATTGAGATCAATGGCGGAAATACGCACGCGCGTCGGTAAAACGCCTTGCACGTCCTCCTCCACCGGTTCTGGCGCAGCTGCTTCCTGCGCGGCAATTTCTTCTCCAAGCTCAGGAAGTTCTGCGATGGAAACGACGCGACGCGGCTCAGTTCCATCAATGTAATACGGAACAAAACCAACGGAACTCGCGGCGGAGAGCGCCAAAAAGAAAACGACCACACTCGTAGCGAGGAAGACCGAGAATGGCGGCTTGGTAGGAGTGTTTTTCATCTCGTTAGAGATAGGAAGCGCTTCAATCGGTTCTTTATATAACGCTTTCCCATACCAGATTTTAAGTATATTTCTCTCGACCTTGCATCGGACTCGTTCCGACACATTTCATAATAAATTATCTCGAACGGACCACGATGCTTTGTCGAAACGTTCGTGCCTCGACTATGTTCCAAGAAGCGCTTCCGCAAATCGTTCGTTGATCCCGTGTACATCTTCCCATCTTTCAAGCTACGAAGCACATACACATACCAGCTCGCATAATCTCTAACGGGATTCACGTCTATATTGTGCCGTAACTCTGTACTCTTGTCAATCCCGCAGAGTGTGGTATAAAGGCGGCATGAGCGACTCACACGAGAGCCAGAGCCCCGGCCTTCTGGCGAATATTCTAGCGGTTGCCGGCTTTATTATCCTTATCGTCATAATCGTTTGGGGTGCGTATCATCTTCTCCGACTTACAGGAGCAGGGATCTCTTCCCTCTTCTCGAGCGCGGGAACGGAAATTAAAATCACGACACCGACGACACCGGTTGAATCAGGCAAGGCATTCCCTCTCGCATGGGATTACACGCCGAGCGAAGCCGGAAGCTTCGCGGTTTTGTATCAGTGCAAAACAGGATTCCGATTTGAGACCAACGCTCCAGCGCGTGCTGCGCTTCCTTGCGGAAACGCGATCACCGTGGGTGCAGATAAAACCATCAACCTCGTCCCTGTGCTCTCGGGCACGACGACCATGGACATACCTGTCTCAGTCGTCTTCGTCCCAGCGGCCACGAGTTCGACGGAACGCCCCCAGGGTGCAACAACCGTAAAGGTGAATGCAGTCTCTGGCACAGCGGCAACTACGACGACAAAGCCAACCACAAACGCTAAGCCAGCGGCCGCAGCTCCTCGCCCTGCTGGAAAGCCCGATCTCTCAGTTCGCATCCTTTCGGTGGGCACGGTGAACGCTGTTTCCGGCATGATAGAAAATCGCTATCCTGGTCCTGAAGAAATTGCTGCCGTACAATTTGACGTCGCAAACAATGGCACGGGCTCGACCGGAAGCTACTCGTTCACAGTGAATCTCCCTGTGCAGGGCGGGTACGTCTACACCTCGCCCACACAAAGCTCTCTCACGCCAGGGTCGCACATCGTGAACACACTTCGCTTCAAGCCGGTCCAGAGCGGCGGCGGTACGGTCACAATCTCTGTTGACCCGTACGGCACAGTATCTGAATCAAACGAAAGTAACAATACGGGCGCCATCTTCATCGGCGCACCTGTGTGGAGCGGTTTGTACGCACCGTACGTGTACTAGCGATTCTCTTTGATCCGCGTAACCCAGCCCGGCGCCTCACTAAGCGACCGGGCTTTGTTACAGGCATCTTTTAGAACGTCAACGCCTTGCACAAACCCCATAGCTGAGGAAAGGCCTTTCTGTTGAGTGTTTGGCACACTACTCCAATGGACAGTGCCAAAAAAGGGACCGCTGGCGCGATAGCCACCACGAACCCACGGTGCAACAACTGCACCCGACATCCCTTGTGCTGGCAAGGTGCCGTCATCATTCTTTGTTGCATCTCCGGGTTGCAGCGGCATCATGAAAGTGGATGCGAATTGAGAGCTGAGCCAGTCACGCGCATCCGGAGAAGTCTTGAATATTTTTTGATACAGGATGGGAGACATTTTGATTAGAAAAGAGATGCGCATAAGGGGCTTCCCTAGGCGCTTGCCCTGCAATACAACCATCTTGCCCTGAACATCTTTATCCGACAGAGAAGTATCAAGCGTGAGTGCAGGCCCCCTGTAATGCGGCTCGTATCGCACCGCAATATCCGCCACGTTGTAACCGGGAGTAAAGAATTGATTCTCTTCAAGTTTCCCCTCGACACAGTGTTTTGCGGTCGCAAAAAAACTTTCTCCGTTTAACGCAACATGATACCCGCCGCAATGGCTCTCTTTGACGCCACCGTCTTTCAGACGCGCATGAAACTTAACTGAAGTTGCACCGTGGAAATGGCTGAGTGGCGGCACCTTGCGCCGAAGGGTCTCTGTTTGGTCGCCGTACATGTCCGGAAAATGCTGTGCAACTTCAAGGTGTTCTATTACGCGGTTGATATAGCGCAAAACCCGGCCAGCGGCTTCAAGCGAAGAATTAGGATCATCAAAAATGCGCGAATACCTGCCGCCCGGCGCGAGTCCGTTTTCCACATCACGTATTGCCTCATCGAGCCCCTCGGGACTCACAACCATCTCTGGGCGAGTTTTTGCATGCACACTTTCGCTGTGACGAAGATCACCCTTCGTCTGAGCCTGGACGTCGGGTGCACCAGAAAGTGCTGCGGCTGCCACCGCTGCACGAAATGCATTGCGAACAGTTTTTCTCTTTGAAAGTCTATCAAGACCCATCGCGGTAATTATATATCAAGCGTCGCCTCCTTGGCGTTCGATTGTATGAATGTCTTTCGGGATGAGACGTCGGTACCCATGAGGATGTCGAAGGTGCGATCGGCATCTTGTGCGTCCTCAATTGAAACGAGTTTAAGAACGCGGCGAGCGGGATCCATGGTGGTTTCCCACAATTCCTCTGGATTCATTTCTCCGAGACCCTTGTAGCGTTGGACAGAAATTTTTGGAGTGCGTTTTGCTTTCGTTTCAACCTCAGCTTCCTCCTCCTCTTCAGAAATATTCTCTTCGGATTCAAGCGGGATATCCGCGCCAGCAACCTTCTTCTTCTCGTCGTCGGAATATGCATAGTGCACCTCCTTCCCTTTCTTGATTTTGTAGAGCGGCGGTTGCGCAATGAAGAGGTACCCCCCTTCAATGATTTGGCGGAAATGGCGGAAGAAAAGCGTGAGAAGGAGCGTGCGGATGTGCGCACCGTCCACGTCGGCATCGGTTGCGATGATGATCTTGTGGTAGCGCAGTTTTTCTGGTGAGAATGCGTCGCCGATACCGGTACCCATCGCAACAATGAGCGCCTTGATTTCGTCAGAGGAAAGCATGCGATCGAGACGTGCGCGCTCGACGTTCAAGATTTTTCCGCGGAGTGGGAGGATTGCCTGTGTACGGCGATCACGCCCTTGTTTTGAACTACCTCCCGCTGAATCTCCCTCCACAATAAAGACTTCGGCCTCTTCCGGATTGCGAACCTGACAATCGGCGAGCTTACCCGGAAGCGAGAGGCCTTCAAGTGCACCTTTGCGCAGCACGGATTCTTTCGCGGCTTTCGCCGCTTTGCGCGCCTTCATGGCGAGGGTTGCCTTGCCGATGATCGCTCGCATGTCGTCGGGATGTTCTTCCAAGAAGGTGCTGAACGCCTCGGCGAAGACCGTTTCTGTCGCACCGCGCGCTTCGACGGAGCCAAGCTTGCCTTTCGTTTGCCCTTCAAACTGGATTTCTCTGAGCTTCACAGAAACGACCGCTGTGAGACCTTCGAGAACGTCGTCTCCGGTGAATGAGTCGCCCTCTTTGCCATTTCCGCTCTTTGCGGCGTTATTGAGTGTACGCGTGAGTGCGGTTTTGAAGCCCGTGATATGTGTGCCGCCCTCGGCGTTATAAATATTGTTCGCAAATGCAGAGACGCGTGAAGAGATGTCGTCGACGTACTGCAGGGCCACTTCAACCATCACATCATCTTGCTCTTTCTCGACGTAGAAGATGTTTTTATGCACGGGAGTCTGGTGGCGATTTTGGAACGAGACGAGAGATTTGAGACCGCCTTCGAAGTAGAACGTGGTTGATGGCGCATCAATTCCGAGATCGCGTAGGTAGATCGTTTCCGTGTCATCAAACTTCGCAGCTTCTCGGAGATCTAAGACCGTGATGCGAAGTCCCTTCACGAGATATGCCTGCTGACGGAGATGCGCGACAACGGTGTCATAGCTGAATTCGGTGCCTTCTTTGAAGATCTCGGCGTCTGGTGCGAAGGTGATGATGGTTCCCGTTGCTTTCGAGGCACCTTCTTTCTTCGTTTTACCAACGGGCTTTCCGCCGTTCTTGTATTCTTGGACGTGCCTGCCACCGTCGCGGTGCACTTCCGCGCGCACATGTGTCGAGAGCGCGTTCACGACGGACACACCGACGCCGTGCAGACCGCCAGAGACTTTGTAGCCTTCACCACCGAACTTACCACCGGCGTGGAGCACCGTGAGCACGGTTTCGAGTGCAGAAACCTTCGTCTTCGGATGGATATCAACGGGGATTCCGCGACCATTATCGGCGACACGCACACGGTTCCCGGGGAGAAGCGCGACTTCAATATCATTTGCAAAGCCACCCATCGCCTCGTCGCGTGAGTTGTCGAAGACTTCCCAGATAAGGTGGTGAAGGCCGCTGGGGCCCGTGGTACCGATGTACATGCCCGGGCGGCGACGTACCGCCTCAAGCCCCTCCAAGACCGTAATATCAGCCGCCCCGTAGGAGCTTTTCTTTTCTGCCATAGCCTGAGGATTATATCAGAAAAAGGGTATTTCCAGAAGCAAGTTATCCTATTTTAAGGGGCTCTGTTGAGCCACTTTAGCGCACCTCAAAGCCATGTTCCGTAACTGCCGCATACACTGCATCCATATGCGGTTTTACTTCGTCGTCAGTGAGTGTTTTTTCGAATGATTGGAAGACGAGTCGAAGAGCGAGTGAACGACGACCATGTTTAGGGCTCACGAATTCATCAAGTACGTCAATACGTTGTAACAAATTACCCGCATGAGATTCTACGAAATCATAAGCTTCTCCAGCATCTTTCATGCTTGGGGGAACCCACATTGAAATATCGCGCGTAATGGAAGGAAATCGAGAGAAGGGCTGATAGCGTTCGGTCGCTGAGAGTGGTAGGGTTTCGTACATATCAGTGTTCCTTACATACATCGAGAGCGGATCCTCCTTTGCCGATTCTGTCTCACTCACAATCCGCGCCATAACCTTTTCTTCACCACCCGTCCATACCGTCCCAATTTCAAAGATTTTTACTTCCTTGAGACCGAGTAAATCTTTGTTCTGAACATTTTTTTTCAGAGCTTCGTTCAGACCATGCGTGAGCGTGGAGCGAAGATATGGTCGTACGCTGTCCACTTTATTCAAAACTGCACGTTCGCCCTCATCCTGAAAGACTGAGGTAATGACTTCAGAGTAGCCGAGTGCGGTGAGCTCTTCGCGCACGCGCTCTGACGCAGCAAAATTTTGATTTACGGGGACGACATCGGAAAGAGTTGGTAGCTCGTGAGCAGGCACTGAGTCGTAGCCGATGATACGCCCCACTTCTTCCACAAGGTCTTCGGATATTTCCAAATCCAGTCGTTCGAAAGGTACGATGACGGAGAATGAATCCCCCGCTATCCGGTGAGCAAAGCCAAGACGCGTAAAGACATCCGCGACCTGCTCGCGCGAAAGTGAAAGGTCAAGGGTATTGTTGATGTGAGCGAGCGAGATTTCGAGCTCTCGCTTCTCCGCAGGCTGAGGGTACGCATCGACGAACCCTACAATTTCCCCGCCCGCGAGTTTAACGATGAGATCCGCAGCCGCGCGCATACCGTAGGCGGCAAGCTCGGGAGAAATCACTTGTTCAAAGCGCTGCGAAGCGTCAGTGCGGAGACCGAGCGCCTTTGCAGTCTTGCGTACCGACGCGCCGTCGAAATTCGCACTCTCAAGGATGATATGGGTTGTCGCTTCCGTAATGCCAGCTGCCTCCCCACCCTTCACGCCTGCCACTCCAATCCCCACATCCGCATGCTTGTCTGCGATCACAAGCATGTCAGACGTAAGCGTGTATTCTTTCGCGTCGAGGGCGAGAATTTTTTCGCCTTCTTTTGCACGGCGAATCTCTATCGCATTGGCATCACCCCTTGCCGCGAGCTTCGCCGTATCGAATGCATGGAGCGGCTGGCCAATGTTGAACATGACAAAGTTCGTCGCATCGACGACGTTGTTGATGGATTTTTGGCCCATTGCTGCGAGTCTTTCTATGAGCCATGACGGCGATGGACCAACATGCACGCCCTTGATGACCCCGCCGATATAGCGAAGACATCGTTCGTCCTCGATGTGCACTTTCAAAGCACCTGTCTGTGGTAACTGCGGCTTCTCTGCCAAGGGGTCGCTTGCGAGTGGAACATTAAGAATAGCGGAAACCTCCCTCGCAATGCCGCGATACGAGAGACAGTCGTGCCCGCGATTCGGTGTAATTTTGACGTCTAGTATGTCGCCCTCAACCGATTCAATTTCGAAAGCATGGAATGTGAGTGCGTCTGCGAGTTCCTGTGTACTCGGAAGCGGTACTTCGAAATATTTCTGAAGCCAGTCGCGAGAGATTTTCATAGACGTCCTAGATTTAAAATTGATTGACGAACCGCAGATCAGCAGAGTGCATAAGACGAATATCGTCAATTCCCCAGCGAAGCATGGCGAGGCGATCGAGCCCCATACCGAAGGCAAAGCCATGATACTTTTCCGAGTCGATCCCGGCATTTTTGAGCACATTGGGATGTATCATCCCCGCACCCATCATTTCAATCCACTTGTCACGAAGTTTCTCGGGAACGTGTTCGCCCACGAGACGCATATCCACCTCGACCGACGGCTCAGTAAACGGGAAGAAGCTTGGGCGAAATCGAATCTCAACCGATGCGCCTTTAAAAAGTTCCTTGAAAAATCGTTCAAGCGTTCCCTTCAGGTGCGCCATCGTAATGTCTTCGCCGACGGCAAACCCCTCGATTTGGAAAAACTCCGCCTCGTGCGTCATATCGGTTGCTTCGTTTCGGAAGACTTTCCCGGGCACGATGACGCGATACGGTGGCATAACGCCTTTTTTCACTTGTTCCTCCATATAGCGGATTTGTACCGGTGAGGTGTGCGTGCGAAGAACTTTCCCCGGTTCGTCCTTGATGAAAAAGGTATCCTGCATGTCGCGAGCTGGGTGGTTTTTCGGCACATTGAGCGCATCGAAATTATGCCACTCGTCTTCGAGGAGTGGCCCCTCCGCAAACACGAATCCCATACGGGAGAATATGTGATTTGCCTCACGGATGAGGCTTGAGATGGGGTGTATGTGCCCTCGTTGCATACACGAGAGTATACCCCCACACTTATTTTCCTGAAAGAAAATAAATGTGGGGGGTATAGCGTTTCCTTCTCCAGCCACTAACCAACTGAGAGAAATGCGGGGAGTACCTCACGAGAGGCCCCGCAGCTGGCGAGGATCTGCCCGTTTTTCAAGCTTGAAAAACGGGTTTACCCGAGGGAGGTACTCCCCGCATTTCTCCCACTACAACCCCCCCACTTCGTAAAGTGCTTCCCCGGATTTGATGATGAGTGCCCCGTCAATAATGCGCATGTCCGTTTTTTCTGCACCATAGATTTGAGCAGCGATTGGCGTCGCACGAATATCAATCTCAGCAAAATAAATGCCGCCCTCTTTCGTGCGGTAGACGACACCACTTCCAAAGAAGCGCGCATCAATCGCCTCGCCCCCGAATCGCTTTATCGAAACCTCAGATTCGCAGAGAGACGGACTCGGACAAAAAGCGGCCGGCGGTTGTCCGTCTTCCGTCCAACGTGCGAGCACGTCACCGTCTTCAAGGACAAGCGTCACACCGCCTCGCTCGTCGAGCGGCAGTGTTGTGGTGGCCGTTGATGTCGCAAAGGCAGCGCGCATAGTTGTGTTCAGTGCCTCCGACACAATGCGCGTCCCGGTCGCAGAACCCGAAAGAACGAGCTCGGTGAGCGTTATTTCTTCAGGAAGCAACACGGCGTCGGCACTCGTGACGAGCTGCGGCTCGACGATGAGTATTCTTCTCCATGGTCGCGCTCCGTCTCGCTCAACCCGAACCGCATACGCGGCAGGAGCAAGATCATCGACGTAAAACGAGCGCTGAAGAAAACCAGTCTCACCAATCCGTTCGTCGTCGACAATAACGCGCGCATCAGGGTATGGCACCGAAATGTAAATACCGCCCGTTTTTACGATTCCGACGCCCGGTTCGAAACGCCATCCATCCGCATAGAAAATCGTAATGGGAAGACCAACGACAAAAATCAGCGAGAATACAGTGAGATACAAACGACGGCGAGAGCGTGGGAGAGGTTCCATACTATGTGCTCGCACGACTCTTCGGCGTGACCCAAAAACCAAGATAGCGTCCGGTCATGAGGCGGAACTGCGATTCAAGCCCGGGAATAGAGCTAAAAATGATCATGGTGAACGGTACGAGTATCCACTGTAACACCATGAGCGCGTGGCGGTATCGCGGTATGTGCGCAGGGCGTTCAGGTAATAGGTACATGCAAATAGCGGCAGAAACAACGAGACCAAACATCGCAAGCGTGAGAAACGAACGAGCAATGAGAGGCAAATTGTGTGAGAGAACCGTCGTATTGAAGGCGGTACCCCCGACAAGGAGCGGGAGCCATCCGACGGAGAAGAGAATGATTGGGTGTGTCGCGAGTGACCAAAATCCCTCGATTTGTACGAGCGATGCGCGGATACGCTTACCGAGTGGTATTCGCTTGTTTTTATAACTCACCCAGAGGATGTAGGCGATGTTTTCTGCGCCATAGGTCCAGCGGCGGTGCTGCTTGTAAATATTCTTTACGGTACCCAGGAAGGTAGGAGCAACATTTGCATCCATGGACACCGGATATGCCATCGGAACAACGTGGTAGTCGCCGTCGAAGCGCGCAAACATATTCCAAAAAATGCGCGAATCTTCGGAAACAACATTGCGCTGCCAATAACCGGCCTCGTGGAGAGATTTAAAAATGACTGCGTGCGATGAAAAGGTGGCCAGCTTCTCCGGGCGCTCTTGCTGTATCATCTGCCAAAAAGAACTTGAGTATGCGATGACACGAGAAAGCAACGGCGCCTCCCAGATGTTGTTGTGATACAGGGGGACCGGCTGAAATGACGTGCGCTCAGGGTTCGGAGAGGAGAGCACATGCCAGGTGAGGCACGCGAAATACTGTGGGTACACCACCGTGTCGGAATCAAACGCAGAGACAACCACGTGTTCATAGGGAAGACTGTGCTTGTCGAGTATGTATTTTCGGGCTTCTTCCGCCGCGTAGGAGAGGTTTGATCCCTTCCCCGGAATGTCACCCGGAAGGCCGTCCGGATGAACAGTCACGAGAATGTCGAGGAAGCGGTCCGCGTATTCTTCCTGCAAACGTCGCGCAGTTGCATGATGCTCCTCACCTGCACGTGCTTCTGCCGCAATCACGACCGCGATAGTTTTCGGATCCCAGTCGGCGTGAGCGAGCGCGTCGATCGATTCCTTCAAGACCTCATACGGCTCGTCATAAAAGGGAAACATGACGAGGTGGATAAGGTACGGCTCAGCGCGTGCAGGCACATGCGGCAGATCGTGTAATCTCTCGCGCCAGTTCACCTGCATGTTGTGACGCATGCGTTTGAAGTTGTAACGCAAGTGTACCGAGAGATAGGCAGTTTTAAAGAGCCAGTACGCAGCAAAGACAATCGTGAGATATGCCGCCCACACGGGCTTGCGAAACGAGAGGAAGATGAGGATGGCGAGGGTCCCGTAAGACAGGACGCCAGGTAGTATCTCAAAGGCTCTGAAGAGCATACGCTCGCGACCGATGAGATCAGTCGCGCGAGCGATGTGGAGATAGGAGTATTCTGAAGGAAGTTGGGAGCTGGAAGTGTGTAGCTCTTTCATACTGTCATTATAACCCTGAGCCGCCTCCCGGACTTGAACCGGGGACCTTCTCTTTACAAAAGAGTTGCTCTACCAACTGAGCTAAGGCGGCGTGTCGGTACTATAGCTGAGATGCGTCGTCTCCGCCATTACCGTTTTTATGTTCTATAACCTGCTTTAAGAACTGTGATTTCGTTTCTCGCCGCTCAAACGATCGCTTGTGTGAGACAAAATCAGCAAGGAGGTGTGCCTGCTCTGCTGAAACGCGCGCAAGACGCGCATAAGAAAGTGCAGCGCTTCCCACGATACGACGAACAATACGCGTTGTGAGGAGCGGGAGTCTGGAAATGTACCATTCAAGAACTAATATCACCCACTTGATCTGGAGAGCGAAATCGTCTGCACGGTCACGCCACGGAGCGCGCACCGCGCTCGGATAAGCCATTTCGCGTATCTTTATGGCAAAAAGAATGATGATACCGAAGAGAGTGAGCCCGAAAATGACGAATGCCGTGATAGGCATACGATTATTTTACCGAAAGACGCTCCATCCGCACCACTTCTATTTTCTCACCAAATTTCTGGACACCACCTTCGATGAGCTGGCGAATGGAAATATCACCGTTTTTCACGAATGGCTGGTCGAGGAGCACTTTCTCCTTCACGAAGGCGTCGAGTTTCCCCTGGATCACTTTCTCACGCATTTCTTCTTTGACACTCGCCGCTTCTTCGGTGAAGACTTCGCGTGCTTTTGCTATATCTGACTCCTTAACCTGCTCCTTCGCAATAAATTCAGGACGCATCGCGGCAACGTGCATCGCGATGTCGTAGGCAATCTGCTGAAATTCTGGATTACGCGAGACGAAATCCGTTTCGCAGGCGAGTACGACTGCTCCCACAACCTGCCCACCTGCGTGCGTGTATGCGGCTGCAACACCTGCACCGAGCTCACGGTCTGCCTTTTTGCCAGCACCTGCGGCTGCAATCTTGCGCAGGATGACAATCGCTTTTTCCATGTCTCCCCCTGCTTCCTCAAGTGCCTTCTTACACTGCATCACAGAAACGCCAGTTTCGTCGCGCAGCGCCTTTATTTCTTCAGTTGTTGCCATAGATAAAAATGTTCAATTATCAATTTACAATGCTCAATCAATGATCAACGTCCTAATTTTCAATAGAGCAAGTGTACCACTCTTTTGAAAATTGATAATTGGTCATTGAAAATTATTTGCTTACTTTCTTCCCCTCGGCAATCGCATTCCCAATTTCACCAACAACGAGGCCGATTGAACGCACCGAAGTGTCGTTGCCAGGAATCGGATACTGTACCAAAGAGAAATCGCAATCGGAACTTGCGAGCGCAATGACGGGAATTTTCATCTGATTCGCTTCGTTCGCGGCAGTTTTCTCATGGCGCGGATCGACGACGAAAAGTGCCGCTGGAAGATCCTTCATGCTGACGATGCCGCCAAATCGCGCCGTGAGCTCGTCGATCTCGCGATCAATCATAAGGCGCTCGCGCTTCGTGTACTTTGAGAGGTCGCCCGATTCGCGATCAGCCATGAGTTTCTCAAGGCGCTCGATGCGCTTTCGGATGTTCTTAAAATTCGTCAGTGTCCCGCCAATCCAACGACCCGCGACGTGTGGTGCGCCAACGCGCTCCGCGGTGCTCTTTACCGCACTCTGCGCCTCGTGCTTACCGCCGACGAAGAGGATGGTCTTCCCGCTCTGTGCGAGTCCGGCAACAAACGCGCGCGCATCCGAAAGACGCTTGTGAGTCTGTTCGAGATCGAAGATATCAGTGCGATCCTTGGTATCAAAAAGGAATGGTGCGGAAGAAGGATTGCGGCGGGTGCGAGTATAGCCGACGTGTGTGCCTGCGTCGTAAAGGCTTTTGATATCAGCGGTTGCGATATTTGACATGTAGCGAGGATACTAGCAGGAAAGCCATTTTTGGGCAAGCTGAATTTGACATGTATCAAATATGGATGTATTATGCTATCAGACTTCAAAGGTAAATCCGCAGTAGGGAGATACGCCAATGAATGCTTCATACGTCCTGGAGCCGGAATTCAAGATGACGGCCGTCGAACGCAAGCTTGCCACGGAAGCCCTAGCGGAACACAAAATCCGCAAAAACGCTGAAGTCAGCGTGGAACGTCCCCGGGACATCAAGGCTGGTGAAGATCGTGATTCCAAGGGACGCTTTGTGCGCTGCTTCGAGATTCGTGGTGGCGACTTCGACATCCTCGTCTTCTACAACAAACGCGAGAATTGGAACTCAATCAGCTGGAATGCTGATAACGAGTAACAAGTCGAGGAAACAATTGTACAAGGTGCCGGTGAAGTAGCCGGCACTTTTTTATTCCTCCTCCGAAACCTCTCCACCCTCCGCTTTTTCGAGAGCCTCCAGAATCGGCACAAGGCGACCCGCCATAATACCCTCCAAATTGGACCAGTTTTCCTTTATGCGGTGGTCGGTGACGCGATCCTGTGGGAAATTGTAGGTGCGAATCTTCTCTGAACGATCACCGGTCCCTACCTGCTGCTTTCTGTCGGCGGCGCGAGCACGGTCGTCTTCTTCGTCCTTCTTCTGCTGGAGTCGGGAAAGCAGCAATTTCATCGCGCGCTCTTTGTTCGCCTGCTGTGAGCGCTCGACGGTGCAGCGCACATCGATACCCGTCGGTTTGTGGATGATACGCACCGCGGTCTCGACCTTGTTCACGTTCTGTCCACCTGCCCCACCTGAGCGCGATGTTTCTATCTCAAGGTCAGACGGATTGATTTCTATTTTTGTGCGCTTGTAGATTGGCATGATGGCGACTGAAGCCGTGGAGGTATGGATTCTTCCCTGTTTTTCCGTCGCAGGAATGCGCTGAACTCGGTGCACACCAGTTTCGTATTGGAGCGTTTTAAAGACATCCTCGCCTTTTATTTCAAATTGAGCCTCTTTGATGCCGCCGAGCTCTGCACGAGATTCACTGAGCTTATTCGCCTTCCATCCCCGAATCTGCGCGTATTTGAGATACATTTGCGCAAGCTCCTCGGCAAAGAGAGACGCTTCTTCCCCACCCACTCCTGCGCGTACCTCCAGTACGATTTCGTTCGGCCACTCACGCTCATTGGGGTCCCCCACGATTTTCACCATCTGCTCAATGATTTGATCTTTTTGATTTTCAATATCATTTACCTCCTTCTCAGCAAGTTCTTTCATGGAGGGGTCTATTTCTAGGAGTTCTCGCGCATCTTTCTCAGCTTGCAGGAGCTTCTTCCACTCGAGAACCAAAAAACCGACGCGATGATCCTCCGCGTAGTCCTCCGGATTCAAGATGGGCTCGGTCATGGCAATAAGTATACGCCGAACCCCGCGTGGGGCGGGGTTTCGTTCGGCACTATCGTTATTTCTTCTTGGAAGCGCGCGCCTTAAATTTCTCGACACGACCCGCGGTGTCAATCGTCTTCGACTGGCCGGTGTAGAACGGGTGCGATGCGCTTGAGATTTCTACCTGGAACACAGGGTATTCTTTGCCATCTTCCCACTTGTCCATTTTGTCGGTCTTTACGGTGGAACCAATGAGAAAACGCGCCCCCGAGGAGGTGTCTTCAAAGATGACGTGGCGGTAGTCTTCCGGGTGCAGCTCTTTTTTCATGTGGTGTGTTTATATCAAAATAAGGAAGAAGCCGCAAGGTTGTGTACCAACCCTGCGGCTCTGTCGCCGCCTCACAAGGAGACGACGGTTTGTCGCTATTCTTCGAAGTTTGCGATGATGTCCCGCCTCAAGAGAGTCAAGAGCGCCAGATCAACGAAAGTTACTCCGCCGACCATCATCGCGTTTACGGAGTTGGCATTATCGAACAACCAAAGCCCCCAAATGACGAAGACCCCGGACACAACGGCAACACCCCGCTGCCGGGACCAAATGGTCTCAGCAGACTCCGGGTTTGCATCCCCGAAGAAGGATGCGAGAGAGTAAAGATGAAAGAAGACAAATGTGATTATGATGATCACGAAGCTAAAGATCATTTCCTTTCTCCGCTGCTGCCTCGCGCAACTGCGTTAATTAAATCATCTTTCTTCAATAATGTCAATCTCTTTTTGGAATTTGTCCGCGAGCCCCATCACCCCGTCGCCATAGAAGGCATAGGCGGGTTTGTTGGCATTGCCCCAACCGGCGAAGTAGCGGAGTGCCGCAAGGCGCTCTGAGGCTCGGGTGCCGGCGTCCGCCCCATTGTCGGCCATAAGGAGTCCCGAAGCGAAAATAGCAGTGCGCGCATCCCACGGGTTAGGCGGATTGCTTCCTGTGATTTGCCCAATGCGTTCCTTATACATGACCCACGTGGAAGGAATGAACTGTGCTGGCCCCATAGCCCCACCCCATCCATACCAAGGCTTTTTTGAAACTTTCTGCTGATCCGGATCGAGCCCCAGCTCCTCCATCAAGGTCTTAAAGACCGGCACATCGCGCGTTGGATGCATGTCGGTCTTCCAATTACCAGTACCAACATTCTCACCCAGGTTCGATTCCTGTGCAAGGACACCGAGGATGAGCGCTGGACGCACTCCCGTCGCCGCTGATGCCTCCTTTGCATATTCGTATGCTTTACCAAACGGGATTGCGCCGGAATCGCGAAGTTCGAAAAGTCGCGCTCGAATCTCGTTTGCCGTTTTTGTCTGTTCAGTGATTGTGCGTTGATACACACTTTCTTCCCCTTTCGCGAGCTTTACGAGACCCTGCTTCTCACCCTCCACGCGCTCCAATGAGCGCTGTTGGAGGACTTGCAGTTGTCGAAGCTCTTCTTCTTCCTGCTGCTGTGTAAACAGCGCCTCTTTGCGATCGGCAAGGTCATCGCGTGCAATCGCCATTTCTTTAAAAGCGGTATCAAGCGCTTCTTGCACGGTTTGGAAATTATCGACTTCTACGAAAAGATCAGAAAGTGAGCCGTTGAGAACGAGTTCTACGAGAGTAGTGTCGTCAATCTCTCTCGTTCGGCGAATCATCTGTGCAACCGAAACCTGCCCTTCTACAACTTTGGCGTCCAATATTTTGATTGCCGCCTCTTTGTCTGTAATTCCGTCAGTCAGGCGTTTGATGGCAAGATTGCGTTGGCGGATTCCCAATTGCGCTTCTCTTATCTCGCCATCAAGGATCGCTACATCGCGCTCAAGCGACTGTCGTTCGGCCTGCTTTCCGGCGAGGGCGGATTTATTTTGAGCAATCTCCTTTTCGACCTGTGCAAGTTCCTGTTCAAGCTTGGCGCGCTCCTCTGGCGTTAGCGCTGCATGAAGGGTCATTGGTAGCAGTAACAAAACCAACAAGAGTAGTTGTCGCATACCCTGGTCAGTATACCCCACTAAGTGCCGGAGACCCATTATGTCTTCGACGAAGAGATGTCGAGCTCCTTACGAACAACCTCGACAACTTCTGAAGGAATCATACTCGCCTTAACAATGTAACGGTGCGCCCCTAATTCTTCAGCGTGTTTTTGATCTACCTCCGTGCTCTGATTCGTAAGCGCAATAAGCCGGGCAGATCCAACAAGGTTCTCTTCTTGAAGATGACTCAGAAAAGCAAAGCCGTCTTCTCCCGGCATCGAAATGTCAAAAAGAATGGCGTCGGGTCTCTCCCCAGCACGAAGCGCCTGAAGCGCCTCTTCCACAGAGAAGCAAGAGACCACGGAAAAGCCTTCCTGTGAGAACTTGAGCGCGTACATGTCTAACAAAAATTTGTCGTCGTCAAGCAGAAGCACCTTTTTCCCAGTATCCGTCATAAATGGTTGTAATTCACTCGATCGTATTAGTTGATTCAGACTCTTCAGAAGAACTTGACTCCTCACTTTCAACCTCCGCAGAAGGCCCCTTTTGCTCGCCCCCTTCCTCAGTTTCATCTCCGAGAAGGAGAGGGCTCAATGTGTTAACTTCCGAAAAAGGAACCCTTCCTGCGAACGCTTTGATTATAGCATCCTCGCGCATTGTGCGCATACCCTGCTGTCGTGCAGCAGCCCACAATTTTGAATCAACAGGATTCGTGAGAATTATTTTCTCGATTTCACTTGACATTTCCAGTACCTCAAACACTGCCGCTCGGCCACGCATACCAGTAGGACATGAAGCACTCCTCTCCGGCTCGTACACGTTCTCTGGTATGGGGAATCGATAATGCGATGGCATCGTAGCCAGATCGCGCTCAACCGCCATGCGATCTCCATTTGAAAGTGGCACTGACTTTCCTGTCCCGTCGCAGAGCGTCCGCACTAAGCGCTGTGCCATCGAAAGAATGAGCGTTGAAGGAATGAGGTATGGTTCGACGCCCATATCGATAAGACGCGGTATCGTTCCCACAGCATCATTCGTGTGAATAGTTGAGAGCACGAGGTGACCGGTGAGTGCAGCCTGCATGGCAAGCTTCGCGGTTTCACCATCACGAATCTCGCCCACCATTATGATATCGGGATCCTGGCGGAGTGTGGTACGCAAACCGTTTGCGAATGTGTAGCCGATTTCGGGACGCACCTGCGATTGAATAATGCCTTCGACATGGTACTCGATAGGATCTTCGAGCGAAAGTACATTTTGATGCTCACGATCAAGCTCAGCCAGCATTGAATAGAGTGTGGTTGATTTACCGGAACCAGTAGGACCTGAAATGAGAATAAGGCCATGAGGGCGGTCAATCGCCTCTCGAATGAGACGAAGATCGCGTTCGGAAAGTCCAAGATCGCCAAGCGGAATAAATCCCTGATCGCGGTCGAGAATACGCATCACCACCTTTTCCCCCATGTAGGTTGGAAAGGTGGAAACACGAAAATCAATTTGACGGTCATTGAATGAGGCAGAAAATCGTCCATCCTGCGGCTTTCGTCTCTCATCAAGTCGAATGGATGAGAGCACTTTTACACGCGCGATGATGGCGCGGTGCGTCTCCGATGGCAAAACAACACTCGTGTGAAGTTCGCCATCAACACGATAACGCACACGCACGCCAGCGGTCGTTGGTTCAATATGAATATCTGAGGCCTTGCCATCGATAGCATATCGCAGAATCGTCGAAACAATCTTGATTGCGGGTGCATCTTCGCGAATGGTCGTCTCACCACTGCCACCACCTCCGCTCGCCAAGGAACCAAGTTCCAATAGATCCTCCTCATCTGAAAAAGCGCTCGAACTATCCTTTTCTTTACTCGCACGATCGTCTCCAGAGTGGAGATCGGAAAGAGCGCGATCAACATCGCCACCCAACCCTCGATACATTTGGATAATCTTATCAATATCCGCATCGGAAACTTTAAATAACTTAAAAGGCATGCCCGTTTTCCGAGCAATGAAATTGAGTGCATCAATTGCTGCGATATTGTCGGGATCAACGACGCCCATTTCAAGCACGCCCTCATTAACCGCGAGCGGTGCAAACCGATAGTGTTGCGCCGACTCCTCAGGAATATATTTGAGGACGTCGTACGGGATTTTACTTGAACCAAGTGAACGTTCTGGTATTCCTGAAGAAGTGCCAATCGCCTGGCTGCGCTGGTCATTCGCAGTGGGCATAAATTAGTTTTGGTCTACCGAGGATGTCGTGGTAGCCGCCTGCCGAGGTGTCGTTGTTCCCGTTCGCGCAATCGGTAAGAATGGATTCGGACGCCCCACCGGTTCGGGAGTGATCTGCGTACCAGTGTCGACAAGTTGTAGAAAGGCTGGGTCAGTCAGTATGGTACCCGCAAGTGAGATAGTTCTGAGTTGCAGAAGTGTCTCAATAACCTCCTTATCCTCTGTCCCTTGAATAGTCAGATCTTCCGTCGTTAAGAGCGGCACCGAAGCAGTGTCACGCAAAAATACGTACCAACCAAGGAAGGCGGCAACAACACTTCCGAGCACAATGATGATTTTGGATGGCATAGGTGCGAATTATTTGAGCCAGTAGGTGCGGAGCGTCACATCGAATCGATATACGGGTTCGTTACTCTGTGCAGAAGTGTCAGGATCCATAGAGAGCTCTACTAAGTCGACGACACGCAAGCTATCTTCGAGCGCTTGCATAAACTCAACGAATTGAGGATACGACCCTCCGGTTGCGAACTTTAGTGTGAGTGACCCTGTTGGACTCTCATCAGCTCCAATAACGGCCACATCGGTTGCAATGGGAACCAGTCCCTGCGCATCGATGACGACGTTTTGCAGCGCAAAACCATACTTCGAGGCAAGGGTATCGAGGTCAAGAACCAGTCGTACGTTATCGACATGATCCGGCAACAGCTTTCGCAAGCGCTCAATATCAGCGGGATTAAACGCATTGTAGCGAGAAAGTAGTTGCTGCTTCAGGCGCTGAAGTTCATCGGCTTTTGAAAGTGCTGCATCGTACTGCGCGATATCCTCTTGCGTCGACCGCATGCTGTCATACGCAGGTTTTGTGTAGTAGAGAAACAAAGCAATGGAGCCTATGAACAGCAGGAGTGTAAAGAGTATGCGTGTCATAGTGATGGCTGATTGCTCGCATCTGACCGCGGTGAAGGAGAAGCTTCAAAAGGCGATAATTCCGACGATGCTTCCTGAGGCGTGGACGGAGCGACAACATCAACAGAGCGATATCTCAATTTCTCAGGATCAACGAGCGCTACAAAGTCAAAACGGACCCCTTCTGTTGTTCGATTGATGTTAGAGAAAATGGGGTTCACGATGAGGCCACTTTTAGAGAGAAGATCGGCCTGGAGAGCAATCGAGTTGACACTTTGAGCGAGGCCCTGCATTGTCACATCCATTTCTCGTTCGTTCTGAGCAACGAAACTGAAATTTGAAAACGACACCGTCTGGAGTGTTAATTGTTGTAGTAGATAGAAAATGTCAGAGGGCGAAGTGTGGTTGCCCAAAACAACGTCGGCAGCTTTCATGCGGTCATCGAGCCGCGTGAGCTCGGCAATCAGTGCCGGCTCAAACGCCTCTTTTGCTCGCTGGAGCTGCGCCCGCTTGCTCTCGGCGGCCGTTGTTAAATATTGGATATAGAGGAATACACCAACAGCAAGCACGACCGATGCAAAAAAGAAAACGAACCCAGCAAGTAATGCCAAGTCGGCACCCCCCTTGCGATCGCGGCGCGCACCCATGGAGGGCGAAGAAATCGGTGCTTGTGGTATGAATGAAGAACGAATGTTTGATTCCATAGAAAGTCCCTATACTTTCTCTTATCCCTTCCGGAGCTCGCGCAATGCAAGCCCCACAGGCACTGCAAAACCCGGGCCAATTGCCTGGAGAACTTGATCTAGAAATGCAGGCGCCTCAGTACGACCGAATGGATTTGCAATTTCAACCTGCGCATTTAAAGCCTGATTTGCAAACGCCTGCAACCCGGGCAACGACGCTCCTCCTCCGGAAAGCAGTACGTGCGAAACATCCTTATTGTATCGCTTCCCGTAGCTCAATAGTACCCTATCTACCTCTCCAAAGAGGCGCTCGAGTGTGGATAGGAGCGACTGCTTAACCTTGTCATTCTCGTCGACTGAAAATGCCGAAGAACTCGTAAGGCCACGCTCACGCTTGATTCGCTCTGCCTTGTCGAAATCCCAAGAAAGTGAACGTGCGAGGGTTTCTGTCATCTGCTGACCGCCTATTGTCGCGAGGTGCGTCATGCGCACGACGCCGCGCTCGACCACATACATCTTCGTAGTCGAAGCGCCAAGATCAATAACAAGGACGGGCGCGATGCCGTGTCCAAGGGAACTTCGTATAGCACTGAAGATCTCAATCTCATAGAAATGAGTGGAGAGCCCTGCACCAGTCGCGATCGTTTGGTAATTCCGCACCGTATCATTGTGAATCGCGACAAGGAGCACTTCCTGCCCCTTGCTCTGCAACGCCGTTTTTCCCTGTATGCGATCGAAAGCGGCATCGGTTGCCTCCTCTGGGGGGATCACAAACCAATCAAGCATTACTTCGGAGACCTGCACAGGAATATACTTTCGCGCTTCGATCGGGATCATTTGTTTCAAGTGCTCAGGATCAGTTTTAGGGAGATCCAGAATAGAAACGAGGCTCGAAGAAAAGGGGATCGATATTCCCGCCGATTTAGCGGTTACATTCGCTTCGCGCATCAGATCCAGAAGTGCCTCAGTAAGCGTCTCCGGCGAAAGCTTTACCGCCTTCCCCACCGACTCTTTCGCGTACGGACCAAGCGCGATCTCGCCATAAGTTTCCAAAACAGCAGCACCGTGCGCCGAGCGCAGCTGTACCACTTTCGCAGAAGCGGCACCAATATCAACGCCAACAACACTGCTCTCGGAGGTTCCGGTCAGTGCACCAGTTAACTTTTGCGCAAGCGTCCCTAGCGATAGCGCCATGACTCCAGTATATCACTACAAAGCATCAATCTTCGCTGCAATGATAAAGTCATTCTCCGAAAGCCCCTGCACGGCATGGGTGGAAAGTTCAATTTCAACGTGCCCCCAGGAAAGCGAGATGTCTGGGTGGTGCCCTTCGTCTTCGGAAAGTGCGGCAACTTTCGCGACGAAATCAAATGCGTGCTTAAAATCGGGAAATTTGAATTCTTTTGAGATCGCGCGGGCGCCCGGCCAGAGCGTCCAGCCGGAAATACTTTTGAAAAGCGCCTCGGCCTGCTGCACCGGAAGCGGTGGACCGCCGACTTCACAGGGTATGCACTTTTTCTGCGTCAAATCCATGTGATAATCGTAGCATGCTCCGCCTCTTCAGGGAGGTTGCGAATTTTTTCCAGAGCGCGCTTGATATCGTATTGCCACGCAAGGAGCGTGCTGTCCGCACATCTGGATACACGAGTGAGACACTCCCCATCTCCCCGCTCGCGCAAATATATGGCGGCGTTTCTATCACCTCTCTCCTTTCCTATCAAAACCAGGCGGTCGAAGATTGCATCCGTGCACTCAAATACGACGCCTCCACAGCTGCGGCGAATATACTCGCCGAGATCCTTGCAGAATATCTTCGCGAAGAAATCGCTCAGATCCGGGCATTTAGTGCACAGCCTGTTTTGCTGGTACCCATTCCACTTCATACGCGCCGATTCCGTGAACGCGGCTTCAATCAAGTGGCGCTCGTCCTTGAGCGTTTGCCAAAAGAATTTCATGACGGCGAGCTCGCGACACTCGCATTCAGCATCATCGCACGCGTACGCGAAACCGCGCCACAAACACGCCTCCCGCGTGCCGAACGTTTGGAGAACGTGAAAAACGCGTTTGCACTTGCTGAGAGCGATGCCGCACAACATTCCCACATAATTTTGATCGACGACGTGACAACGACGGGCGCGACGCTTTTTGAAGCGTCGCGCCCGCTTGAGCGCATTCACGCATCATTTACCTTAATCGCACTTGCGCGAGCCTAAGCACGCGATATGAAAAGTGGCCGCACGTATACTCGCGCGGCCGCTCGTATCACTCAGAGTTTTGTCCACTCTCCTGCAGGAATTTCGGCACTCGCGTTCGACGAGCGCGACGAGAGAACAAGCGCTCCGTTCGCCAGAACGAGCCACTCAATGCGCCCGTCTTTCGGCGGATCCTTCTGGAATTCGAGACAACTCCGAAGACCAGCCTCCGTGAGACGGTGTGTTTTATCGAGAACGAATTCTTTGTGGTCTTTGCCCTGTTCCATTCGATAGTCTCCAAGCTATGACGACTATTTAGACTATGCGCGCATTAAGCATTTTGCGCAAGCAGCCGACCCAGATGTTCCACCAACTCATCCGAAGAACTCGCCCACATAGGCGCTTTACTTTTCACTGCCTCGCGCACGACATTTGCCCCGAATCCGACAAACATATCGACGGCACCCGCGGTGTATGCTGCGAGATCATTGGCCCCGTCGCCGACAAGCACCGCATAGGCTATGTCATCTCGCGCCCGTACGACTTGGATCGCAGCCGTCTTCCCTGAATCGGTCCACAGCAAACTGCTCTCGAGCGGATGCACGAATGTACCGTGCGTATCGAACACGGGAATATTGGTGAGCACTCTCTCTTCAGGAACGTGAAGCGCGCGCGCTGTTGGGGCAACCGATTCACGAAAGCCGCCACTCACGATGTAGGTACGAGTGCCACTCTGCTCGAGCTCCGCAAAGACATCCTGCATGCCCGTTGTTATGTGTTTTTTCAGTTCCTTGCCAACAATCTCAAAGTCAGTGCATGCCAGCGAGATCGTGGCGAGCCGCTTCGTCACCGACTGCGTAAAGGGAAGTTTTCCCTCCATACCAAGATTCGTTATCTCCTCGATCTCCCGTACGACGCGGTCGCGCTCAGGATGTGTTGCGAGTGCGTACGCAATCGTCTCGTCCAGAGATTCCTTTGTCACGACAGTCGAATCAAAATCAAAAAGGACAGCTCTCATCACGCGATATTAGCGCATGATTCTAACCTTCGCCATTACGTGAAGAACAAGACACTTTATGATAGTCTTCTCTCACACGGAGAGGTGGCTGAGTGGTCGAAAGCGGCACGGTGCTAACGTGTTAGGCGGGTAAAACTGTCTCCAGGGTTCGAATCCCTGCCTCTCCGCCAGTGATTTTAGGGCTTAGATAAAGATGTTTTAGAACAGGGGATTGAGGGGATTCGAACTTACATGAACAGCATTCAAACAACAGACGAATATCTCGACTTGGTTGATTAACACGATCAAGTTATTGGGAAGAAAAAGCGATCGGAAGTATATGCCGAACATCTGTCGAATTTTCGAGTTGTAAATGCGTTTGTTGTAAATTCCAAAGGCGAGATTTGGATACCAAGACGAGCTGCGAATAAAAGAATCTTCCCGCTCTGTTTAGACATGAGCATGGGAGGCCATGTAGAAAGTGGAGAAACTTACGAACAGACGCTTAAGCGCGAGACACAAGAAGAACTCAATATTAATACTGATCAGGCTCAAGTGCGTCTGCTCGGACATCTCACTCCTTAAAAAGATGGAGTCTCTGCTTTTATGAATGTGTACGAAATTAAGGTGGAAGAAGCTCCTGATTACAACAAAGACGATTTTATCGAGTATTTTTGGCTCGCACCAAAAGCCTTATATGAAAGAATTGCTCAGGGAGAAAAAACCAAGGGAGACCTACCGACCCTCGTAAAAACCTTTTATGATGTCTAAACAAGTAAAAAAGAGTGTAAATATCTGGCCTGAACGTCTTGCAGAGCTTCGCCGAGTAACCATCATCGAATCTGCTAGTGCATCCACTCGTCTTGAAGGTTCAAAGCTTTCCGACAAAGAAGTCGGACAGATCGCTAATATTGTTTTTGGGCAAAAGTAGGGATTTCGAAAAGCTCTGGCTTTTCTCGATATATTCGTCTGAGATTCCGTATGATCTTATCAATCTGACTGAAATTGAGCCGCTTCGGTTCTAATTTCGGGACACCGCCACCGCAAAAATAACGAGCGCAAAGCGCAGCTTTGCGCGACTATATTTTTGCAGGAAGAGGCAGGGATTCGAAGGCGAGCCCGAGGATCCGTTCAGCAGAACGGATCGGGCGAGCGTGATCAGGCGGAGAAAAATTGTGACGACAATTTTTCGAGCGCTTGACCGAATCTCACCACTTCACGCTAGGGATTCGAAAGGCGGAGCGATGTTTTGCGAGTATGCAAAACCCCGCCTGCCGGCAGGCGCGTGCCAGGTTCGTGCGGCATAAAGTGCGGCGGCACTTTTGAACGTCTGACCGAGTCCCCACCTCTTCGCAAAACTACGCTGTTATTTCTGCTTCCACCGCGGAGCGAATCGCGCAATGAATGCAAATAGGTGTGCTTTAAATACATTTTCTCCCCGCGCGGTAATAGCCGCAATCATCGCCTTTTTAAACCCCGCGTAATCAGTCCCCTCGTAACGCAGTCTCTGCTCTGAAAAACAATACGAGCAATATTTTTCATGCTCGCGTGCTGGGCCTTTCGGATCTTTCGAAAACGGCATCAGGCAACTTTCACACATGCCCGAGAGCGGCTGTCCCATAAACTACGGCAACACTTTCCCGATTAGCCACGAGATCAGTGAAAGTACGATCGCCCCGAGAAGTGCGGGCACAAATCCATCGACATCAAACCCGGGCACTATGAGCTCCATGCCCCAGAAGAGTAGTGCATTGAGTACGAACGAGAACAACCCGAGTGTCACGATCGTGAGCGGGAGCGTGAGAACCTGTAAGACGGGGCGGATCACAGAAACAACAACCGACCACACAAGACTCACCAAAAGGAGTGTCACCCATCCATCAGCAACCGAAATGCCTGGCACAAGATTGACAGTTAAATACACCGCCACAGCTACAGCAAGAATCCGTAATATGAAGTTCATACATGTAGTATGGCAAAGAAAAAACCCTGCGCAACCAGGGTTCTTTCTCGACTTGCATCCGGACTACATCGACTCCTCAACTTCCTCCCCGGAATCACCGTCTCCCTCTTCATCGGTATCAACTTCTTCTGCCATCTCGTCGATAGCATTTGGATCCAACACCGAATCATCGTGGTCATCACTCATAGGCCCGTACCGTTTACTGGTAAACACCGCTATCGTAACGGGCGTAGGATTACATGCAAGTGGACAAGGTTGTTGAAATTGTGGATAAAAAAAACATCCTCGCGTAACATACGTCACCCGGTACAATACCGGTATGTATCCCGATGACGAAATCGCGCACCACTTTCGACTCATGGCGCCACAGGTTAGCGCATTACGCCGGCTTGAAATATATACTATTCGCGATCTTCTCTATCATTTCCCCTCCCGATTCGAGCGCGCAGGGTCATCCGGCACCACTAGCACTCTCGTCCCGGGCGCGAAGGTGACGCTTATGGGCGAGCTCGGAAAGCTCGAAGCGAAAAAACTCTGGAGGAGCCGTCGCGCGGCAACCGAGGGATGGTTTTCAGACGCGCACGGCAAGGTGAAGGTAATGTGGTTTAACCAACCCTACATCGCAAAGATGGCGCCCCAGGGCATGTTGGTCAAACTGACGGGCACTGTGGGCGGCTCGACAGATCGCCCCTACATCTCAAACCCAGAAGTCGTTGCACTCCCCGCAGGTACGGTTGTCGAAGAAGGTCTTTTTGAATCTCCTAGCACCTCACCCCTAGAACCTAGCACCTCTCTTTTCCCCATCTACCCCGAAACGCGCGGCATCACCTCCAAGTGGTTTTATCACGCTCTGAAGCGTATCTTCAGCGCCCGCGCGCACGAGCATATTCTCGACCCGCTTCCCGAGGATATCCGCACTCGCTATCACTTGCCCGACATCGCAACGTCGCTCATCTACATGCACACACCGGAGGATGAGAAGCACACCGTCGCGGCACGCAAGCGTTTCGCGTTTGAAGAGATATTCTCGATCCATGTAGCGCGCGCGCGCGAACGCGCTGAAAACACATTACAACCATCATTCCGCCTCGAAGAGGCGCGCGCGCTCGCAGAACGCTTTCTCGATGCCGCACCGTTTACACCAACTGGCGCGCAGCGTCGAGCAGTACGCGAGATCACACTCGACATGCAAAAGCCGTACCCCGGCGCGCGCCTTCTCGAGGGCGACGTGGGTTCCGGAAAAACCCTGGTCGCCGCAGCATGCGCCTTTGCCGTGGTGCACACGCGCCCGCCGGGCAGAAACTCCGGCACGCTCCAGGTGGCCTACATGGCACCAACAGAAATTCTTGCGACGCAGCACTTTAATTCGTTTATCGAATACTTCCGCGAACTACCTATCTCGATCGCGCTCATCACGGGCTCCGGCTGTAAAAAATTTCCCTCAAAAGCACGGAAGGAACAGGCAACCGATATTTCACGCACACAGCTTTTAAAGTGGGTACGCAGCGGTGAGATCGCCATGGTCGTCGGCACGCATGCACTCATCCAAAAATCGGTCGAATTCCAACACCTCGCACTCTGCATCGTCGACGAACAGCATCGCTTCGGCACGCGGCAGCGGCGTGCGCTCGCACGAAAAGGTGACGTGCTTCCCCATTTTCTCTCAATGACGGCCACCCCCATCCCTCGCACACTCGCGCTCACAATCTACGGAGATCTTGATCTCTCAGTGCTGGACGAGCTGCCGCGCGGACGCGCACAGGTAAAAACAAAACTCATTCTTCCAAGTGCTCGCGCGGAGGCATACGAGAAAGTGCGCGATGAAATCAAAAAAGGGCGACAAGCGTATGTCATTTGCCCGCGCATCGAAGAACCCGATCCGGCAAAGCTGAATGCGGTCATAGCAAAAAGCGTAAAGGCAGAAGCGGCGCGTCTGAAGAAAGATGTTTTTTCTGAGTACCACATTGAGATACTGCATGGCGCCCTAAAGTCCGCAGAGAAAGAACGCGTACTCGCGCGCTTTGCAAAGGGCGACATTCACATTCTCGTCGCCACCTCAGTTGTGGAAGTCGGCATCAACGTCCCGAACGCGACCGTCATTCTCATAGAAGGCTCCGAACGATTCGGCCTCGCCCAACTGCACCAACTCCGCGGTCGTGTGCAGCGCTCCTCATACCAATCCTATTGCTTTCTTTTGCCTGAAACACGGGGCGCACACGCATTACAGCGCTTGCGTGCTCTTGAAAAGAGCGCAGACGGCTTTGCGCTCGCGGAGCGCGATCTCGAGCTACGCGGCGCAGGCGACCTCTATGGCGGCCGTCAGTGGGGCATGTCGGATCTCGGTATGGAGGCCCTCCAGAATACGCGACTCATCGCCGCCGCACGCGAAGAAGCCACAGCACTTATTGAGACAGACCCAACACTCGCTCACCACCCCACACTTCTCTCGAGAATCGATGAGACGGGGGGCACACTACACGCTGAATAGCAATCGTTACCGAGAAATGGTGATTCCTGCCGTATCAACGAATGTCAGAGAGGATCCACGTTTTAGCGTAACGGTATATGAGCCCGTGTTTTGATACGTATGAGTCATATCACGGGGCGAAATACCCGATCCACATGACCCTTCTGCCTGCGACACAGGTGTTGAACCATCTCCCCAATTAAGTTCAAAACGGGAGCATGTCGAAGCAATATCGAACCGTGCACGTACGGTCATGGGATTACCGTTTGCACCTGCCTCAATCGAGAACGGGCCACCGGTCGTCGATGCCGCGCCCCCCGCCTGTATAACAACAGAGGCAACACTCACTGCCGGTGTACCGCGATAGAGACGTGCCGTATATGTTCCTGAAGTGCTATACGTGTGCGGTACCTGGAAGGAGCTCGCAGTGCATCCCGACAATGCAATTGAGGCCGTTTGCCCGTCACCAAAATCAATTGAGTATGGTCCTGCATTACAAACACCAGAGGCATTCACTGTCCCAGAAAATGTGACCGTCAGTGGCGTGGCACCACTCGTCGGAGAACTGTTTAAGGTGTCACTACTTGTGGTCGTGACATTGTTGCCCTGCGTTACATTCACCGTTGCCGAAACCTGGTGTGTACCGGCGCGTAAAAGCACCTGATAGATGCCACCACTCTGATACACGTGCGGAAGTACTTGCTGTAGCTCGCTACAACGATTAGCGGGAACATACACACTTACAGGAGTAGCTCCGTCACCGAAGTCGATCTGATACACTTGCGCAGCACATGAACGCGCCGTATTGACTGTTGCATCGACAGAGACGCTGAGCGGGGACACGCCAACAGTTGGCGAGACTTTAATAAACCCGCTCACCTGACCGGTCGAGCCGCTATCCCCCGAACCACCGTCAGGACACTGCAATGCAAGAATTGCGGCGGTCCTCGGCCCAACCACACCATACCCCGTGGACGCAGGATCGCCGTCGCACACAATCTTATTTTTGCATTGGAAGCGCCGCACCGCTGCTTCAGTAAGTGAGCCGAAATATCCCGTGACCTGCATCTCCGGGTACACACTTGGATCGAGTGCTAAAAATTGTTGTAAGCGTGTGACATCTGCACCCGAATCTCCATTTTGAAGTACACGACTCACACGGGGACAAGATCCTGCCGGAGCAGGAGTCGATCCTGCTGATACTGTCGCCCCGCCACCACCCTGAGTCGCGATTTGTGCTTGGAGCGCTTGGATCTGCGCGAGTAACGTATTAACCTGTGTACGCAATTCGTCAGCAGTAAGGGCAGACGCAGTAATAGGAAAAACCGTGAGTCCAATAATCAATGCCTGTACCGTTCGAAGCATAAAGATATTCTCTCACGCATAAACAACCACACAACCGGTAATTCACAGCCCGAAGAACGCGCGACTTGCCGCTACGTCGCCTGCAATCGCCCGCGTGAGCTCTGCTTCACTTTCGAACACCCTGTCATCGCGTAATTTTTTCTGCAATCGTATCTCAATGTCTTGCCCGTACAAGTCCCCATCAAAATCAAGAATATGTGCTTCGAGCAATCCCCTCCTCACATCAGCATAGATTGCTGCAGGAAGCACCTTTCCTGCAACCACGACTTCCCCAGCAAAAATTCCAGAGAGCGATGTGCCAGAAAGCGGGATGTTCGCGGTCGGGAAACCCATCCGCGCCCCCTCGCCCAAGCTTTTTTGGACGATACCAGAGAATTTCATGCGAGCTCGCGAAGCGCCGCGAGTGCATATGCGCGCGTGACAGGGTGAATATCAAACCCCATAAGATCCTCCGCAGAAAGCCATCGCATATCGACCCCATCTTCCGATTGTAGTGCCCCCCCAATCACGCGCGCGAAGTAGGTTAAATCGATGTGTTCGTGCACATCGTTAAACGCATGGCGATTCAGAAATTTCGGCGGCACAAGGTCAGACTTCTCTCCCCCAAGCTCATTCAGTCGCGGCGATCCCACAAGTTCCACATCGAGTCCCGTCTCCTCTTTCGCCTCGCGAATCGCCGCCTGATTCGGATCTTCGTCAAGTTCAATGTGCCCTCCTGGCTGTAACCATTTCCCGAGCTTCTTATGCAAATGTAAAAGCACCTTACCTTGGTGCACGATAAAGACACTCGCGGTGAAATCTATCTTTTCGTGAATGTGTGCCATAATTGTATTCAAACGTGTCCGCCCGCTTGGACTCGAACCAAGGACCCTGGAGGTATAAGCTCCATGCTCTAACCAACTGAGCTACGGGCGGATGGGGCTAGCGTATCACCTTCGCCACCGCCTTCGCAACGCGCTTGTCGAACATGTCGGGCAGTATTTTTTCGGCCGTCGGTTTCGCAATCAAGCCCGCCAGCGCCTTCGCCGCTTTCAATTTCATCTCATCAGTAATCTTGGTCACCTTATTATCCAAGGCACCACGAAAGACGCCGGGGAATGCGAGCGAATTATTCACCTGGTTAGGGAAGTCGGAGCGGCCTGTCGCGATCACTTTCGCACCACCTTTCTTCGCCTCACTCGGCATAATCTCGGGCACCGGGTTCGCCATGGCAAATATAACGGGGTCAGCATGCATGGTTTTCACCATCTCCGCGGTGAGGATGTCGGGCTTCGAAACGCCCAGAAACACATCCGACTGCGCGAGCGCATCGCTCAAACCTCCGTGTCCATGTGCAAAGATAACGCCTTCATCGATGAGCTCACGCTTCACCGCATTTAAATCTTTCCGTCCGCTCCAAATCACACCCACACTGTCGACGGCTAGAATCTGCGCGCCCGGGGCATATTTCTTGAGAAGCTTCATGACGGCAACGCCCGCAGCGCCCACACCAGAAACCGTCACCCAACTCTTGTTCACATTCTTCTTCACCACCCTCATCGCATTGATAAGCCCAGCAAGAACGACGATCGCCGTGCCATGCTGATCGTCGTGCATGACAGGAATATTCAGGCGCTCGACAAGACGTTTTTCAATGTCAAAACACTGTGGAGCCGCGATGTCCTCCAAGTTAATACCGCCGAAGCCCGGCGCGATCCGCGCCACTGTTTCCACGATCTCATCAGGATCTTGAGTGTCCAAAACAATCGGCACCGCATCTAAATCCGCGAATGTTTTAAACAACGCCGCCTTTCCTTCCATGACCGGAAGTGCACCGAGTGCACCTATGTTCCCCAACCCAAGTACTGCAGAGCCATCAGAAACAACCGCGATCGTCCTACCTTTCATCGTATACTCGCGCGCCTTCATCGGATTCTTTGCGACAAATGTTGAAACGGCACCAACCCCCGGTGTATAGACGAGCGCAAGATCAGCGCGGTTCTTGATCGGTGCCGCCGGCACCACTCGCACCTTCCCACCGAGTTTTTTATGAAGTGCAAGGGCCTTCTTCGAAACATCATGTGTCATAGTACAAGCGAGTATAGCACTGGTTGCAGAAAATCGGTGGAGCACGTATTCTGCTTCGAGTCCTGTTCAAACTTTGGAGGTAGCACGTGGACACAGTCGACCTTAGCGGCCTACAGCTCATGAACGCTGCGGGTTGGTGCAAGTCTCTCGATGAAGTACGCCGGTTAGCTCGGACACCCGTTTCGGAAATAACAGTGGGATCCATCACGACCGAAACGCGACCCGGCAACAGCGGCGCGACATTCTGGCACCCCGACGACGAGAGTTATGCGCTCAACTCTCTCGGCCTTCCCAATCAAGGATTGGAAGCGTATCTGAATATGCTTCCCGAAATGAGATCGATCGCTGAAGATAATGGTAAGCGTCTTCGCGTGAGCATTGCGGCTTTCAACCCCAACGAATATCGCACGATGGCAGTTGCTGTTGCACCATTCTGCGACACAGTCGAGCTCAACCTCGGATGTCCTAATGTTTGGGGAAGATCTGGGCAGAAGCCAATAGCATGCTTCAATATCACACTACTCGAAGAAATACTCGATCGATTTGTTACATTCGATCGAGAAAGCGAAGCTCGCATCGCAGTGAAAGTCTCACCCTACAGTGATCCCTTGCTGCTACAGAGTGTCGCAAAAGTCATCAAAGATAGCGACGCGGTCAACGAGATCGTGACATGCAACACCTTCCCGAACGCATTCGCGTACGACGTCGAAGGAAGGCCGGCTATCACCGCTGGCGACGGCCTCGCCGGCATGAGCGGGCGTGCCCTCAAGGCAATCGCGCTCGGGCAGGCAAGCCAATTCCGCAACATGATGTCATGGAATGACTATTCGATCGTGGGCGTGGGCGGCGTCACGCAGGCCGAGGATATTATCGACTTCATGCGCGCAGGTGTGTGGAAAATCCAGATCGGAACTCACTACTTCCTAAATGGACCACGCGTCTTTAGCAATCTTCTGGAAGAACTCGTGCGCTTGCAAGAGATCGAGAGTGAATGATTTACGCGGCGGCGCCCCAAGGCGTCGCCGCTTCCTTTTTCCCTCTTTTTTGCTACCCTCTTCCGAGCATCAGTTCTATAGGAGGAAAAGAGATGGAGCATGTATTGAACTATCTTCCTTTCGACAGCCACGTGCACTTTCGACGTGGTGCAAGGCTACAAGCAGTGGCTCCGTTCACCGCAAAGCAGTGTTGGGGAGCAGTCGTGATGCCGAACACGGCGCCGCACATCCTCACACCCGAAGTCGCAGATGCCTACGCACAGGAGATCTGGCGCACGGTCGATGCAACGCGCGAGGAGTTCTTCCTCATTGTCACGGGATATCTGACACCTGAGACGGACCCAAATGTGGTGCGCAAAGGATACGCAGAATACCAGTGGCGCGCGATGAAAGTCTACCCGCCCGGCGCAACCACAAACTCCGACGAGGGTGTGCCAGCACGACTCCTCGTCGATCATCCGGCACTACCCATGATGCAGGAAATCGGCATGCCGCTGCTTCTGCATCCGGAAGTGACGCACGATCGCATCGGGAATCTCGCAGACATTTACGACCGCGAGAAACTCTTCCTCGATACGATTCGGTTACTCCGGAAGAAATACCCGAGACTCAAAATCAGTGTCGAACACGTCACCGACAAGGAGACGGCGCGATTCATGATGGAGGTGGGCGATCCGGAGTATCTCGTGTGCACGGTAACCCCGCAGCACATGCTCTTCGACCGCCGAGACCTCCACAAGGACGGGTTCCAGCCGCACTTGTTCTGTTATCCAATCCTGAAGCGGCAGGAATCGAAAGAGGCAGTGCTTGAGCTCGGAACAAGCGGCTTGCCGTTCGTTTCCGCAGGTACCGATTCCGCACCTCACCCGACACACGCGAAAGAAAAGGCATGCGGCTGCGCCGGCGGTGTCTTTACGGCTCCTCGAATGGTCGAGCTCTACACCGAAATCTTCGAGAAAGCTGGAAAACTGCACAATCTCGAAAGTTTCCTGTGTGTGAACGGCCCTCGTTTCTACGGCTCCGGTCCCAAGGAGGGCACGGTTGTGCTCGAGAAGCGCGAGAGCACCATCGATGAGATGGTGCTGGTGGAAGGCGGCGAGAAAATCCACCCCTTCGGCTACCATAAAGACCAGGAACAGCGCTACAAGTTCCAATGGTCAATTAGTGAATGACCCAGAAACTCAAAAGCCGCGGCTCACGCCGCGGCTTTTTCTTTTTCACTACACCAAGGGCTGATGCTCAATGTCCTCCTTCTTTTTTGGCACTATGCCGTTCGCGATCAAAATCTTTTCGAAATCGTCGCGCTCGATGGTTTCCTTCTCAACAAGCGCTTTCGCGATCGCATCCAATACCTTCCGATGATCGGTGAGTACTTTCGTACCACGTTCATGCGCCTCGCTCACAATTTTCTTCACCTCAGCATCCACCTGCGCTGCAACCTCTTGTGAGAGTTCGCCCGGCTCAATACCCGCCCCAAAGAGGGTGCGCCCTGGCTGTGCCTCATAGGCCATCGGCCCAAGCTTGTCTGACATGCCGTATTTCGTGACCATATCGCGAGCGAGTGCCGTCAACACCTGCAAATCATTCGAGGCACCCGTCGTCACATCGTTGTAGATCATTTTTTCCGCAATGTATCCACCGAGCGAAACTGCGATGTCGTCCAAGAATTCGAGCTTCGATTGCATGCGACGATCATCCAAGGGGAGCTTCAAAGTGTAGCCCGCTGCTCGTCCGCGCGAAATGATGGAAACCTTATGCACCGGATCCGCATACTTGAGAACTGAAGCGATGAGCGCATGCCCCGCTTCGTGATACGCTGTAATCTCCTTCTCCTTCTTGTTCAAGACATGCGAGCGGCGCTCCGGCCCGAGCATCACCTTCTCGATCGAACGGATGAGGTCGTACTGCGTGATCTCTTTCCTGTCTTCGCGTGCGGCGAGAATAGCGCCTTCGTTCATAAGATTCGCAAGATCCGCTCCACTAAAGCCTGGTGTGCGCTCCGCGATGACGCCGAGATTCACATCAGCACCGAGCGGCTTCTGCTTTGCATGCACTGTGAGAATTTCTTCTCGATCGCGTCGATCAGGAAGATCGATCATGACACGACGGTCAAAGCGGCCCGGACGAAGCAGTGCCGGATCAAGCACGTCTGGCCGGTTCGTTGCCGCCATCACAATCACACTCTCGTTCGGCTCAAAACCATCCATTTCCACGAGAATCTGGTTCAGCGTTTGTTCGCGCTCATCATTCCCACCACCAACACCGGTGCCGCGAATACGTCCAATCGCATCTATTTCATCTATAAAAAGAATGGCAGGTGCTGATTTTTTAGCCACTTGGAATGTGTCGCGCACTCGCGAAGCGCCCACACCCACAAACATTTCGACGAACTCGGAACCAGAAATCGAATAGAACGGCACGCCTCCTTCACCGGCAACCGCGCGCGCGAGCAGTGTCTTTCCCGTGCCCGGACCGCCCATGAGGAGAACGCCCTTGGGAATGCGCGCACCAATTTGTATAAATTTTTTCGGGTTTTTCAAAAAGTCCACAATCTCGGCGAGCTCTTGTTTTGCCTCACGAGCCCCCGCAACATCCTTAAACGTTACCTTCTGAACCTCGTCTTCAGGGGAAATAAGACGCGCGAGCGAACGACCAAACGTGAATGCCTGCATGCCGCCGCCGCGCATCTGGCGCGAGAGATACCACATGATGCCGACAAGAAGGAGCACCGGAATCAAAAGTGGCGCGAGCGTGAGGAACCAATACCGTGCGCCACCCTGGTCTTCGACGGTAATTTTCACCGCATCCAACTGTTCCGCGGAGACACCATAGTTGGTCAGCGTTTCTGTAAACGACGCCTCGGATTCCTTGCGTGAAATTTTCTCACTCTCGTCTTTATACTTCCCTTCGATCGTATCGCCGGAAACGGTAAGCTCCGCGACTAAGCCGGCTTTCACATCGGCCGCAATCTGCGAGAGCGGCACGTCCTCCGGCCCCTTTGCAAAGTACCCCTTCACCGCCGAATACCCTGCAGAGATCAAAAGAAACACCGCAAGCGCTATTAAAAGCTGCGTGACAATACTCTGCCCCTCTGGCATTTGGGGGACTTTCGGCTTTTTTTCCTTTTTACCCTTCTTGGGAGATTCTTGACCTTCCATTCCGCGCATTATACACATCATGACTTAAAACAAAAGAAATCGCGCGGGAAACAGGTGCCCGCGCGATTGTCTCACTACTGCACACGATCTGCCTCATCCAAAAGCCGAAGTGTGAACTCCCTCGCATTCGTGCACATTACGTTCATGAGCCCGACGTCATCCGACCACGGGTACAAAAACGGATCAGTGAAGTCTGGTCCGATTTCGAGGTACTTGATGCGCGCACATGCACGCACGCGCTCAAGTTCCGCCTGAAACACCCAATCGGCGTTCGCAACTGCAGCGCGTAAACCCGACGGAAGCGACCAGAGAGAAGCGTGCGCGAGGTATGGGTACAACTGCTCTTCAAACCACCATTGCGCGCGATTCCGAATGATTAAGACATGTCGCGCCCAAAATGTTCGTATCGCAGGGGTGATAGGGATCCGCATACCATCAACGAAACGACCCTGTTCGTGCTCGACCGGTTTGCAGACATTGGGAATGGAAACAGTCGCACGCAGATTCTCGATGGTGTTTTCTTTGAGGTCGAGCCAACTGCCGTCGCCGGTATCGTAATGCAGCACAGCTGCGCGTACAGCGGAAGCGCTTTCACGGAGTGCGGGAATGTCGAGAAGTTCTTCAACTCGTCGCAACAATTTCTCGCGATCGAATTGAAAACGGAGCGACCACCCATACGGCCACGTGAAGACCCACTCGAGTGAGAGGCATTTGTCGCGCGTCAGCGCTGCATATACTTCAAACACTCCTTCAATCTGCTTTGTTGCCGAGCCGGCGACATTAAACGCACTTCCCGAGACCCCAACGTATGCCTTAGGTTCACGCCTCGTTTGCGCTAATCCTTCCAAGACGCCTATGCTCGCCACACACCTGTTGCCACCGCCCTCAGCGCATACCACAACCGGTTTCCCAGCGATAAGTGCTGAGAGCACATCGAGACTGCCCTTGTAATACATGACACTCTCCTTCTCTACTTTATACAAACACCGCCCTCGAGAGGCGGCATCACTAGTGATCACAATACTCCTCGTGGCGAGTACCACAAGTTACACTCCATACATCTGTGGATAGCGCGGAGTCGTGGGAGGAGTGACCTGTTTCAAGTATGAGAGCAAAACGGTATAGTTGTGCATACTATGTCCCTGATTCGAAATGAAAAAGTAGAGTTTGATTATACTATCCTCGAAGAAATCGAGGCAGGTATTGAGTTACGTGGATTCGAAGTAAAATCCCTCCGAGCAGGCCAAGGCTCTCTAAAGGGCGCGCGCGTCATTGCGCGTGGCGGAGAGGCATATCTTGTGGGCGCGACCATTCCCGCCTGGCAGGTTTTGAACGCGCCCAAGGACTACGACGCGACACGCCCGCGCAAGCTTTTACTCTCAACAAAGCAGATCGCGCACATCGCTTCTGCCGAAGGTCAAGATGGCTTGACAGTCGTACCTCTCTCAGTGTATAATAAGTCGCGGAAATTGAAGATTGGTATTGGGATCGCCCGCGGAAAGAAAAAAGCGGACAAGCGTCAGGATATCAAGAAGCGTGATGACGAGCGGCGCATCAAGAGATCGTTGAAAATTTAATATACGAGTGTTTGAGGGTGCAATTCCGCACCCGGAGGATAGAAATGTCCGAAAAGAGATTGGAGCCGATACCGCCGAAAAAAGACCGTACCGCTGAAGTGCGGGCGGCTCACAATCGGCGGAAGGACGAAGCCGACCCCAAGGACGTTGCACGCTTCCGCAACGCCACCACGGGGCCCGGTAATTTGCTAGGAAAGAGATGATGGCGAATTACGAGAGCCCGATCTCATCCTGTACGGCCTCTGCGTCGTCATGATCGTCCTTTTGATCGTGAACGCATTGAGAAGATGAGCTCTTGTGAGAGGAGCCACATCCGGCTCCTCTCCACCCTCAAACACTCGTAGCAGCCAGTCCCCGTGAGATATTCAATTTAGTTTGGCATTGTAGTAAAAATGCTTGAATTCGACAGAGTACACATTGTAGAAATTAGTGACAAGACAGACTCGATAGTTGAGAAAGATTTTGGTATCTCACGGGGGGTGACTGGTTTCGATAGAAAATTCAGTCTGCCTGTGTGCAAGACGGAAGCGAACACCTTCCTTAAAATGTTCAAACTCTAAGTGCAAACAAAACTGCACGGGGGGTTCTCTCACCTATTCAGGTGAAAGACCTCGGCTTTGCTTTCGCGTAAGCCTAAGCAACCGTTCGCCTCACGGTTTCCGATACGTGGGTACGAGCGTCATATCATCGGATACGGCTTCCCTATCACACCGTAGGTTAGTTTAAAGAAAGAGTGTCCGGTTTCGTACGATCTTGAACATTCCCTACGTGCGACTCTCAAATCACAGAATGTTCTACGTCTTGTAGAATCGCTTGCGGATCATTTTTTACACGGGAGTTCGATTCTCCCCACCTCCACTCGACTCGCTGCGCTCGCTCGTGGCAAGCCACCCAAACACAGCGCCCGATGAGGTAGTTTTTGCTTTGCGGTTCCGGAATGTTAGAGTCGAATGTCCCGAGCGTAGTCGAGGGGCTGTCCTCTATGTATTTCGTCTACATACTCAACAACAGTTTGGGTGACTTATATGTCGGGATTACAAAGAACCCCGAACAACGTTTGAAATATCACAACGAAAACCGCGGCGCACAATTCACTAAACGTGAAGCCAAATTTAAAATCGTCTTTCTCGAAAAATATCCTGACCTATCTGCGGCTCGTAAACGAGAAATACAAATCAAGAAATGGCGGCGAGAAAAGAAGGAAATGTTGATTCGTCGATACCAGAAAGATTTGCCGACAAAGATGTCAGTATATTTCTAAAGAAGCGATTCTGAGTTATCAAAGAAACTATTCCTTCGCGGGCTCTGTCGCTGCAGGAGCAGCGCCATCTACGGGTGCAGCACCTTCGGGGGTCGCAGGAGCAGGTGTCTCCTCCTTCTCTTCCACGAATGCAGTAACGGAAGCAATGATCTCATCAGCCTCAGTCTGAAGCTCGGCGCTCGCGGGAAGCTTGATGTCAGAGACGACGATGTGATCACCGACGTTCTCAAGCTTGGAAAGATCCACCTCAAGTTGTTGAGGAATCTCCGTTGCGGCAACCTCAATTTCGATTTCGTGAAGTGCTTTCACAACAATATGGCCAAGCTTCTCGGCGGGAGCAGAACCGATGAACTCGAGTGGAATATTAAGGGTAACCTTCTTACCCTTCTCAATGATATAAAAATCAGCGTGGAGCGGGATGTCGGTGACTGGGTGCAATTGCACGTCATGAATAAGCGTGTCTTTATCTTCACTCAAACCCTTCAGCTTCACGAGCGTCGTTTCGCCCGCCTCACGGAAGGTGCGTTCAAATTCGCGAGTATTGATAGCGATTGAGGTCGGCGCTTCTTTCGGCCCATATATAACTGCAGGCATGACGCCGGATGCACGCATGTCCTCTGGGGAGCTCTTCGCATCCCGTGTCTGTACTGTAAGTTCCAACATGCGCGCCAGAATACGCAACTTTTGTGAGAAAGTCAAACCGCCGGTCACCACTAGCGCAGCCCGCCCGGAGGAATGGTGCATCCGGCCGGATTAGGTTCGGCGACACAAAGGCAGCGGATGAAGGAATCCATCGATTGCTCGGGATCGCAGGTGCGCACGTCGCGGGGCGTGGGGTTGCCACTTTGACCACCATTGTTTGTCCCCCCGCTTCCCCCACCCGATCCACCCGATCCAGTCGTTGCAGGAGTACTCTGGCTTGCTGCAATCTCTTCTGGTGTGAAGATACGCTCTGGATCGCTATCGTCGCCACGAACGCGCACTAAGGTCTCATGTAGGAGCTTATCGGTCGCATTCCTAATGTTGCACACTAATCCGAAACGAGTCGACTTAGTGAGTGCAGGAGAACTGATGGAACCGTCCTGACCACCGCGATGGTACACCACAAAGTCCGCGGTAATGACCGCACACGTCGAGCTACTCACATCCGTGCCAACACTTGACCATGAAATAGTTGTTGTCGATCCTGGATTGATGAATGATGGATTGGCGACGATTGTGCCGACGACGGGTTGAGACGTAGGCTGCACTTGAATTGGAGGTTGCGACTCAGACTGGCTGGTCGATGCACTTCCAGAGTCTTGCATAAAGTAGCTCAACAGTGAGGTGAGAAGTCCCTGCAAGAGACTCATGCCACCTCTTGTGAATCCACTTACAGTGCTTCCGAATTGTGAACCAAGGCTACCGCTCGTAGTAACATCTCCTCCACTTGCTCCGCTACCGGGAGTAAACGAACCGCCCTGACCTTGCGGGGTACCGCCGCTTGCATCAGCTCCTCCTCCTGAAGCGTTTGAAGAAGTATCTGTCGCGCCGGCACGCGATGTCCCAGGTTGAGCACTTGCTGATCCCTCAGTATCTATTCCTCCTGACGTCGACCCGCTATGCTGCCCTCCTCCGCTTGGTTCAGCCCCTCGCGCACCCGGCGTTGAACCATTTGCATCTCCACTGTGCTGAGAGCTCACAGATGCAGGCGATGCGGTGGTAACAACTGATCCAGCATTATTGTTGCCTTGCCCGACACCTCCGAAGGAAAGTGGATTTTGCGAATCGCCTCCATCGATAGTAGAAACTTCCTCTTGTTCACGAGAATCGCTACTAATGACAGAACTAAGACCCAAAACGCCCAAGATGCCACACATGCGAGGGTATACGAGGCATTTCTCCTTTATCCATGAACCCCAGCTAGTCGCATCACCGTCACCTCCCGCACCAGCTTGGGAACCGCCTCCAGGAGCGCCACCTCCGCCCGAACCACCGCCCGTACTACCACCACCCGACGATCCAGAGTCGTTCCCACCCCCTCCACCAAGCGAAACACTGCGACCACCCCCACCATCAAGCGAGCCCCCCTGCTGCCATTCATCGAGCGCCGCAATCATAGGATCCTTCGAGCTTGGCGTGACTAAAGCCTCACCAGAATCAAAAACAATGACTTCGTCGTTATTTGCCGAACCCTGGGCATCAAGGCCATTCGTAATCACATCGCCCTGCTCAACGTTTTGAACGGGTCCGCTTTGACTCGATGGAATAGAGTCGACCACAGGACCATCATCAATTAACCGGGCCCCCTCGATCGCCACGGGAGTTGCTCCAGCCCGGAACCGTGCCATCGCGGAGGGAATCCACTGCTTTGCGCTATTAGTTAATAGTACGACTCGGGCGCGATTCGCCTCAAGTGTCGCCACAACCCACTGCTCGGCTGTTCCAAATGAAGAACGAATACGATCTACAGTACCGGTACGCTCCACTGCAACACCAATTAGAGGATCCTCGAGGATGCGCTCCGCAGCAAGTGCGGTATTGCGAATTGCAGTGCGCATGTCGTGTGCCTCTTGTTCTGCTATTCTCGCAATTGCAACTCGCGCTTCTGCCTTTTCAACAAGCATGCGCGCAACATCGTGAGATTCATCCGTCGCTAGAACCCATGCATCGGCGGCATCTCTATAAAATTGAGCCGCCTCTCGGTAGCTGGCAGCTGCATACGACTCTAATCCCGCCATCTCCTGCTGCGCACGTGCACTGCGAGGGTCGGTCACGCTCAGTGCCCGTGCCTCCGCAGCACGCTCAAGCGCGGCAGTCGCGCTGCGCTCAATAAATGCTGCTCCTTCACGAATCGTGACCGCACCGTTTGCGACATCCAGTGCATTCGCAATATCATCGATGTATCCGGGAGACACCAGGGCTTCTTCGGGCGTCTCTGGGCGCAGTGCAACGCGAGGATCACCAATATTTGATCGCGATGGAACACTCCCACCACCCACATCAAAGGGCGAACGTAAGTCTTCGCGAACTATGATCTCATCAATGCGCGACTCTATTGCATCGGGTACGAGAGAAATAGGATGCAGCTCCTCTCCCTGCGCATTACTTGCCAAGTGCTCGGGATCGATAGTTGCAGATTCAAGCGGAACAGGCGAGGTCGCTTCTACCAATGGCGTTTTTTGAATATCAAGCTGCCGCCGTGCAAGAGTGTGTTCCGCCACAGCACGCTGATAAGTCTCATCGATAATCCCATTCACCGCCCGAACCTCCGCTCGTGACGCTGCAATCTCACTCCTCTTTGATCTCTCAATAAAATTCCACCCCTTCGCCGCATCCGAACTGATACTCGAAGCGGCCCAAACCGTGTAGGGCGAATTACCAACGAGTTTTAAGAGGTTCGCTTTTTCCGATTGCAATCTTTGCACACTTCTTTGCAATGGCGTTAGTGTGCGATCAATCATGACGCGCTCGCTTGAAGTGAGATGCGGAGACGCATGTGCGTAGGCCACTTGAAACTGAGCGACGTTAATGAATAAGTGATTGATTTTCCGGTTGAGCTCCGCTGGGTCCATCGCCCGACTACCGCGCACATAAGAGTCCAAGAAATCTGCAATCTTCATTGCTTCCGCGGACATGATTACCGTTTTTATCCGTACATCAGCGAGTGCATTCATTCTCACCACTGCATTTCTCTCCCCCTCAGTGGCGCGTATAATACTGCTCGCAATAGTGTCATTCTCTCGCCTAGATACAGAAGGAGCCGACGGAGTATTCACGGCAACAGCTACTGCATTCTCACCACCCGGATTGCGTTCCGGAAGGGGTGTATTATCCCATGCCACCACATCCAGTGGGCGGCCTGTAAAGAGTTCTACTTGTGTGATTTCTGATGCCGTTAGAATTTCCAAACCGGGCGATACGGGCCGTGCCGCAGCCACCGTAACCGACACTGGAGAGATGGTTGTTGGGTTCAAATGCAAAGACACTTGTACGGGCGCAGGTGTAGTAACCGACGTCCAGGGAGGTAAATTATAGACGCGCCGTGATGGTACAGGAGGAATCGCATCGGGCGCTTCTGCAATTTGTATTGGAGCTGCACCCCTATCTGAACCAAACGCCACTACATCTTGCGCAATATTAGTATAGCCGTCCGGCGTCACCGTGAGGGAAGCATGGGGGACACCTGCTTCTAAGACGACATCAAGTAGCTTTGCGGGATTTCCTGAAAACTCAACGAGATATAGGGGCTTATGCCAAGGAAGAGTTGCATAATAAGCCGCCTCGACCGCTTCTTTGCCCGCAATAGCTGTTTTGTGACTCACTGCCTCCTCGGCAATCACGGCATCTACTGCATTAAACATGGCGAGGAGCTGCGCATCGGAAAAATTGCGACCACGCTCACCCATCACCACCGAGTGCGGATTCTTAAGAACAAAAGCCAATCCGTACTCGTGCGCAATATGTGCAAATCTATCAACAATCGCCACCATCTTTTCTGCGGTCAAATTACTTGCCGTACGGCATGAAGCGCTTTCAAAACAACCAAAGATGTTGTCATAGCCAACAGCTTTGAGATACTGCAACTTCCCACTTTCGCGAAGACCAGTGAGGAATGTACGCATACGCCCTTCTTGGAACGTAAGCCCTTCGTCATTCATGAGAAAATATCCTTCATCTTGATATCCTTCTACCGGATAGGTAAATGTGGTGACTTCCTTACCGTTAATTCTCTTGATACTAGACCACGGATTTGTTTTTCCGGGCTGATTAGCTGCACCATTGAAATAGCCAATTACTGTGCGGCCGTCATTCCCTTCGCTCAGCGCCTTCAATACTGAAAGGTCAGTCTGTTCTGGATCAACTTTCACAACTCCTATCCCAGCATCATTCAACGCCACCACGTCGACATCTGTAACACGTCGTCCAATCAAATACACCCATGGTTGCTGCGGGAGAACATTTGGTACTTTCGTCACAGCCTCAGGGTTAATGAGCATGGGCGTTACACGATTTTGCTCAAACCCTCCACTCAACACATACGTCAGGCCCGGCTGTCCGGATAGAATTGTTGTGCGAGGAACGCTGATTGCAACGGCGTTTTGTGCCGGTTTAGGCACGCCCATCGAGCCTGCATGTGACTCATTATTACTACTGGGATACTGTGCTATTTCATATTCACTCAGAATAAACGGCCCAACCTTCATGACTCCAGGTATTAAATTGCGTGTCGAAAAAGCAAATGGCGCATCTTGAATTACGGGCATTCCGGTGGCTGCGGCTACAATCGGTGGTACGGGTGACCGCACCTCAATCGCATCGCCGCGCGATTCGGCAATCAGCTGCGGCGGTGTCTTTTCAAGAGGGAAAACATCTCCCGTTCGATGGTCGCTGCCCTTAAATATATACTGCGGAGCACCGTCTAAACCCCGCGCGTAGACACTCGCATCTCGCAATTTTGCAAATGTCTCAAATGTCATCACAGAACCGCCGCCTGAGAAATATTTTCTTACACTCGCCAAATTGTTCCGAGCGGTTCTATTCCCAAGCAAGATTCGAATTGGATCCTTGGTATTCAAGTAGGAATTGCCACCTTGAATATTCCACGACGTAGGGTTTCTTTTATCCGCGCCTATATGTCCACTAATGTTTCCGCTCCCGTAAAAACCACCCCACGTATACGATGTTTTGTCGATCAGTGCTTGTGCAGCAAGGAAAGAGGCGTACTGAGTAGCAAGCGTATCGCCACCGAGCTTTGAGGTAATGTTGCCCATTCTCCAAAGACTGTCTTTAGCAAGTGCGTTCGGGCCAGTGCCGAAATCAGTGTCAGTGCCGTTCCTATGTGTTGCGTGACCATGTTCCGTCGTGGCAAGAATATACCCAATGTCCTTTTCGCCTCGAAGGCTTGCAGCGAGTACAAGCACCTCCACATTTTCCTCATTCAAGTAATTTTGATTAGGATGTAGGTATTTTGTACTTCCTTCTGCATCCTTGATTTTCTGCATCAGATCGGCGATCTTACTGTCATCTTTAAAGACCCAAATACCGCTTCCATCACTGAGCTGCTCAGCCTGGCTCAAAATGGCATTCCACGCAGCAACATGCTGAGTGTTATATGTTGGAAGACCGTCAGAACCACTGACTCGGTTAAAGGCATAATGCCGTGTGTAAACGGGCATTAAATTTGGCAAACCACCCTTTTCAAGTGATCGCTGCAATTCAAGCGTTTGTCTTGGCCATACGACAATCTCCTCCGCTCGGTTTGCAGGGTTGAGAACAACGAACGGTAATCGTACACCCGTCGTCACTACCTTCTTAACTTTTTCCGAAAGAACCATCGCTTCTTCTTGAGTATTAGGAGCGTTCTTCGTTATCTCATAGACTTCACCAAGTGATTGGCCGCTTGAATCAAATAGGCGCACCCCACCATCCTGCATCTCTTTAATACCCACGGCATATTGCCTCACAGAATCGGGTATTCCCGTCACAGCCTTGAACGCTTCGGGTACTGGGGCAAGTTGGAGAACGACAAATCGTTGTTCCCGAACTGGATTTGCAATTGGAGCAGGCGGTATATTCTGCTGTACAGAAGATGATTCAGTCAACGGTCTTCTGACAACATCTGATACGTCTAATGCCGGTTCACGAGCCGCTTCCTTAATGACCCTACCGAGGGATGAACCCGCGTCCGCTATTGCATTGCCAATCTTTGTAAAGACACTTGCAGCTGCGCCATTATTTGAGACCGTCTGCGCCGTAGGTCCAGAAGCACCTACGTCCGGTTCACCTGCTTGCGCCGCCAATACCTCTGGGACATATGCCCGTGCATCTACGAGCACTTTAAGGGCAACACCCTCGCCAGTAGCCGCAATAGTCTGACCGAGACGAACATTGGTATATTCATGCGGGAATACTCGCGTATACGAAATACCAAATGCTCTTTGTGTCTCCAACGTCATGTCTAAAAAAGCCTGCTGACCCCCCGCTCGCAATGAGCTTACGCCATTAATGTTAGAAGCGAGGCCAATAGTATTCCAGTTGTAACCGTACACCTCGGAATTTGGCCTTCGACCATCAGTAGAAGCTATGTGGTTTATACGAATGGGCAATTTCAACTCTTTTGTTGGCTCCAATAAGGCAATACCGCACCCCGCTGCATTTGCACAATTCTCGCTAATTCCCATATATCCAAAATTTGCCCGGGCAAATTCGGCAATACTAGGTCGAGTGTCTGGTGTTTGGGCATCCTCCAGTACTTTTGCCGCTGACTTCCTACCCTCCATCATCGTGTAATGCAAGCCAATTCCTTCAATCGCTGATGGCATCTGTTCTACTCCTGGCTTTGTGATTTTATAAAGCACTTTACTCACCGGCACCCGAGTAACCTTATAGCCTTTTGCAGCGAGTGCTTGAGCGATCTGATTAATTTTCACCTTTTCGGCGGCCGCTATTTTTTCAAGATCGATAATGTCATTGAGTGCGCGAATTGCAGCGTCGCGCTCGGTGAATGTGAAAGTAGCTGAACACAAACTTTGTTCTGCGCAAGGAATTGATGCGGCAAAATCGACAATGGCATCAGCGGTTCTTGGTATTTGTGTATCGGCAGGAAAACGACCCTTAAGTTCACCTGTATTATCTAACGTACAACCCTTTTGGGTCAGACAGTTTACCGCCGCGAGCCAGTCATCTCGCTTTTCCTGTGTGATGGTGTGGGCGCGGTCACTTTGAACCCATCTCTTGTTTATTTCGCGCGGCGTTGCTAGGGCCACCTGTCCACCCCCATCATAGTCGCCATCCATGTACGATTTCACTTTTACTGCAGCTGCAAGTAACCCGTCTTTTCGGTCACCGAATGATGCGTACGTCTCACCCCTGTCTTTAAACGATCCAATCGACTTACCAGTAAGCTCAAAATACTGCTTAGTAACAGGCTCCACACTACTAAATTTCAGTCCAACGATATTATTCTTTAGCGACGCGACTTTAGCAGCTGCCCTAGGCGAAACTGATTCAGCAAATTGCGCAACAGTCGGCGCCTCTCTTGCGGCCGGCCCGGCCTGCGCAGCCCCTATCGTTGAAAAAATACCCGCATCAAAACTCCCGATGGAAATCGGGGGCAGATCAACTGCATTCAAGGCGAGCCCAGCGGTAAGAGCGCGCAAAGCTTGACCGACGCGCGTTTGACCAATTTGAGAAAGAAGATTTGATGTGCTGGGTGTATTCGCTACTCTTTTTGATTGATCAACTGCGAATAAACGACGATCTATTTCTGCAATAACGTCGCCAGCATCTCCTTGTGCCGCTGCACGAACAAGTTCTTGATCCGCAGGTGTTCCTTTAGCGAGTTCCCCAAAAATACGTTCCCTTGAAACCTGAGTAGGTGCCTTTGGAGCAACCCACTCATCAAGAATAAAGTCTTCGTCCAGCTTTCGGCCGACCTGTTCTGACAAACGCATTATTACATTCGCCTGTGCCGATGAAATGTCTCTCGGTCGCAATTGGACAGCGGTTTCTGATAATTTTTTCAGAACCACCGCTTCTGCCCCAGGACCACTCACAAGCTCTCGCAATAGGAGGCTCAGCTCATCAAGCTGACCAATCACCTTTAATTTCTCGTTGATGGGCAGAGCGTTATAGGTGTCGCTTGAAATTTTGGGCAATCGTTCGTCAATGAGTCTTATGGCGCGAGCATACTCAGTTGCATCATTTCTGAGTGCGTATTTTAGACTATTCACCTCATTATAAATTTGCCCGGACTTATTACTAAAACGCAACTTATTGCTCTCGTAAAGTGTAAAGGCCTCTGGAGATTCAAGATTCAACAGATCCCGAAATGTATTACGGAGTGGACGTACATCCTCGGTTGGTGCTACCACGAGCGAAGCGTAGTTATCAATAATCGTCGGAGAATTGAGATATTCTGTCGTATACCGCGCGAGATTTATCGCCGAAGCACGAGCCGCTTGATTTTCAGGACCAACATAATTGACTGTTTCCGGTGTCTCCAATTGTGTAGCGGGATATTGAATGTCGAGATCAATCTTGTACTTATGGGCGAGCGCAAGCAGCTGTTCTTCAGCTGAAATCAGTGACGCCCCGCGAGTGTTTAGCCCCTGGAGAGCCAACGCATCCCTCGGAAAAATTGCTGCCATAGGAGTGCGAGTTACCATCATATCTAGGGGACTGGTCGGAGGCGTTGCGACGGCGCGCGCCAAGCTGAAATTAGAGTCTAATTCCCGCATACCGACTGCAACACCAGCAAAAAACCCCCGGAGAGGGTTTGAGAGAGAAGCTTCACTCGATTGCTGCGGAGGATCGGATGAACTACCCTTGGCAAGACTGCCCCGTGTCACTATTTCATCCGTTTTTACTATAAACGAGTCGCGCATGGCTGCACTGTTCGGATTGGAAAACAACTCAAAATCTTTGACACCCCTCACAAGAAGCGCAAGATCTTTCCCTGCATTAATTTTCTGCTCCGCATTGGTGCGAAGACCTGCTGATGCGGGATTACCTCGCAGAAGTCCAACCGATGAACGCGCTTCGGTGACTGCTGCTTGCAAATAATCAACTGCTCCCGCCACTTCACTCGGATATCCTCCGCGCGCATTCCACAATGCCCGCGCCGCCTGAATGCCCTGCGCATCCGACTCAAGCTTGAGAAGCTCATTGGCAAGTGGCTCGCTTGAACATTGCGCAGCTGCAGGAACAATAGCCGCCGCCGCAAGCATCACTGAATCCATGCTCACCAACGGAGCACATGCTTTTAAGAATTCCTCGAGCGCGCTCTGATTATTCTGAAGCCCTTTCTCCAACGCTTCCGTGTGGAGACGAAACGCGTCGTTGGACATTTCACTTGGCGATGCGGCATCTCGCAAGAGCTGTACGCCGTTGGCATTCCCCACCTCAACCTCGCGCAACGCACTCACGATTGTACTGTCGCTAATTCCACCCGCAGCGAGAGCCTCGCGAATGAGTTTCGCTGTTTCTGGAGACATTACTCCTGCAGCGGATAAGGTCTCGATCGCTGGGTTTGGCGAAAGAGCAAAAGACTCAGGGACACCTCGAGTGTCTGAGGTAATTGGAATGAAAACATCAGGAGCTATCGTTGAATCAAAAATACGTAGTGGCACAGTGCCCGGCATCAGACTGTAAGTACGGAGCGTGTTAGTAAGTCTAGGCGATACGCCTCCGGGCAATAAATCACGCTGCACCTGGCGCAAAATTTCCAAATCCCGTGCAGGACCGGTCAGCGGGCCGACAAGGTTATCAATTAACTTCTGTAACGTTGTTCGTTCAGCATACAAAGCTTCCGCACGCGCGAGCAATACGTCAAAAGTATCCCGTGGTGTGGTTTGAGAGGTAATTTCTGGATACGTCTCTGCGTTCAGCTGCCACGCAGTAACAAGAAGTGCCTGTGCGCCGGCTGTATCTACAAAGCGCGCGTTTCCAGCGAGACTACCTGTGAGCCCAATTGCGTCATTAATCCTCACACCTTCTCGTTCAACCAGAGCTGAAGCGATAGGATTAGTGCTGCGCAGCTCACTTGCAAGCGCATCGAGCGCATTGACCCTATTGGTCATCTGGGAAGCAACAGCATGCACCTGAGCAGCAACACCGCGATTCGGTGAGGCCGCAGCAGCATCCGACACCACATTCACCACCCGCGGAGTGGCGACCGCGGGAAAGAGCGGTCCTACAATCGGACGCACAAGCGATGCAACATTAGGAATCACCGGTTGAAGCGGCGTGACTGGATTGGAGAATGCACTACCTCCGACACGAAGTCCCTCTGGAGCAAATGCGGGGTTGCCAAAGATAGTATTGCGGAAGGTTGAACCCGAGCCCACCGTCGACATATCCCCTACGACCATACTCCACGGACCTCCGCCGGAACCACCAACAGTAGGCGTCGCTGGCGGAGTCACTTCTATAGTAAGCGCTGTAGGCAACGGCGCATTCCCTCCGACGGTTTCGAAAAGGCGACCACTTGCACCTCCTTGCATAGAGGGCAGTGCCACTATCTCAGCTGGATTCGTCGTGCGTACCAGTACTCCATCCGAGGTTTGAGAAAGACCAGCCTGTGCCAACTCATTATTAGCGGCACTTAAACGAGCAACGTATTGTGACTGCGTTAATTGTGCAATGTTGGCATCTGTCGCGGCAATCATAGATTCCCATCGAGCAACAGCCTGAGCTTCAGCCAGCGACGCCGTAACTGGAGATGCATTCAGGGGTATTATTGCCCCGGACGTCGCAGGAGCAGCGGCTACACTGCCAGCCGGTCCCGTGAGCCGAAGTTGCGGCGCTCTCAATGCCGCTTGGGCGGGCACAGCCATTGCATCAATGGTTGGTATTGATATTCCCGCTTCGATCTGCGCGCCAACTCGTGCCAAATCAATTGCAACGGCTCGCTCTGCAAGAAGTGTGTTGGCACTGCGGCTAAAAACATGTACCGGGGATTGCAGTTGAGACACGGCCCTCGACGCTGTCTCATATGCTTCCTGCGCCTCGAGTGCCCTAATAAATGCCGAGCTTTGTGGTTGAACAAAATCAGCGACATCAGACATATATTGAGCCCTTTGGGCAAGCTGAGCACTTGCCTGTGCAGCATCATCCATTATTCCGAGCCGCCCAGCGACAGCCGAATATCCTTGCGCATACATTGGAGTGTTAAGAAGCGTGTTTATAGCGTCGTTTGCGACAACCCCACCCATTTGATCACGAGTCATGAATGCATCCTGAGCCAGCATCGTATTCGGCTTAATAGATTCGATTCCTACGAGTCCCGCAACACTATCTACACCCCGGATAGCAAGGTCAATAGGCGATTTTACGATGCCTTGCATCGTCATGCTGTAAATAGTATTCGCGCCTGCTTCAATTCCCTGCGCAGTCGGATCAGCCTGTCGAGCAAGCCATGTGTACGCATCTCCCAACAGACTGCTTCCGCGTTCGCCTGCGACTGCCGCCGATTGAGCTATCAAATCCCTATCGGTGAGCGGCGTGATGCCGGCGAGTTGATTAATAGCGCTGTCATAATCCGCTAGCGCACGTCGCTCGAGACTGCTGGAGTCTTGAAAGACAGATGGACTCCCCGGACCCTCCCACGGACCGAGGACACTCGCAGCCGCAGATTCCTCGAGCTCCGCAACTGCAAGTGCACGCTGCGCATCACCACGGAGTTGGACGTAGCGATCTAACATCGAGGGATTCTGCGGGTTAGCGCTATAGGTCGAAAGATAGGTCTCCGCAAATCTATTAGGATCCGGAGAATTATTGTACGCATCTTGCAGATCGGAGATTCGCTGCAATTGAGCGTCAATTTCACGCTGCTGATTTCTCCATCCCTGCAGTTCAGAAATCGCGCCATAATTCGCACCACTAAGACCAGAGGATTCGGTTGCGCTTATCTGATCACCGAGCGTAGCATACTGATGCACGAGCGATGCGCTGCGAGCCATCATGTCCTCTTGTAGGCGGACCGATGGCGACGCAGATGCGAGAGACGAAAGGTACGTTCCAGGATTGCTTATTCGGTTCGAATACTCAGTCTCATAGGCAACAGAACGCCCAAGCGCCATTTGATAATCCGCTGCGCGCGCAGCCATATTTTGAAGATGTGTATTGTATTGCCGCTCAAAGGGTGTGTATGCCGCCAGACTCCTTTGAGCAACCGCACTCGCCTCTTGGAATTCTGTAAAGGCGCGAGAATATGCGCCTCCCGCCGCACGCAACGAGGCATCAGACGGTGCAAGAGCCCGTTGCACCGCATCGCTTCTATTATTCAACTGATCAACGAGTGACTGCTCTTGCGCACGAAGTGTATTAAATGCGGCAATGTCTCGCGCAGACAACCCTCCTTGTCGCTCAGATTGAGCAATATACGAACGCATGTCAGATTGGACGCGTTCCAGATTGGTGCGCGTTCGCTCGTTCACCGGATCGACGTACTCGGTTGACGTGTACTCCTGTGAGGCAATCGCACCATTAGTATCAACTTCTCGCGTACGGATAACTTCTCTCGCAACCAAACCCTGACGACGCGCTTCCTCTGCGAAGGCTTCGTTAGCCGCTCTGAATCCAGCCTCCTTTTGGTTTGCAGCAAGCGCCTTGTCGTCGACAATTTTTTGTGCTTCGGCCGCCTGCTTTCGCAATAACTCAGCTTCTTCAAACGTTCTACCAGCAGAGATAGATCCATTTTGTGAGATGTTTGTCCGCGAGGCATTCTGTTCTTCCTCAAATGCCTTTCGGGCCTCTTCCAACTGTTTCTGAGCCTCCGCTCGCTCCGTCGTTAGTACCCCCATGTTAGCCTCACTCGCTTCAAATCGCGCTTTCAGATATTCCGCCGCCTCAGTCTGTCTCGCCTCCCCACCTTGCGCAGCCGCACGTTGTAACTCCTGAAGATATGGGTCATTCACGGCGTCCGTTAGTGTCGGACCCGCATTGGCCATTTGCACTGCATTGTCCGACAAGAAAGCGAGATTCTCGGGATTCGTCGGACTACTGCGCGCATCCAGAGCGTCCTGAATGAGACCGAGACTCTGCGCACGCGTGGATGTACGCAAGCCAAGGCTGTCGCCAAACCGCGAAAAGAAACTGCGATTGTCAGGAGACTCCTCAATTATGGCTTTTGCCGCATTAAGTTCAGAGACCGACACGACTTCATTTTTTGCGAGCTTATCAAGCGTGTTCGCCGCCAAACCATCAAGAAGCTGCTGTCGCTGAGGAGGAGTCAACTGCTCAAGCTGTTGGGCGACTTCCTCAGGATCTTGGACGAGCCCCTGCAATTCTGGAGGCAGGACCCCCTCCTGTACTGCCGCCTGCACAGCGTCAGGGAAAAGTCCCGCCTGATTTTGACTCTGAGGAGACTGTTCGCCAGGAAAATTGCCAATGTTCGACAACACTGTCGCTTGCTCTGTTCCAACGAACGGACTTGTGCCCATGAAGCTAAACGGTGATGAGCCCTCGGGAGCTAGAACTCCGGGAGGCACTGCAAACGGAGTCATAGCTTGTACAGGACCCAATCCAAATGGAGATGCTGCACTTACTGGCGTGCTAACGGTTTCGTTAATTGCACCAATGAGGTTGTTCGCAGCCCCAAAGCCCGCAGGCGTGCTCGGAAAAGAAAATTCAGCTGCACCCACCGGATCGAGCGAAAGAAAGCCGCCATCAGGAAGTGAAAAAACCTGACGCACCTGGTCCAACGCACCAGAAATACCAGGACTGAGTGTCGTCATATCACCAATCCTGAATCCTGCCCCGTCACCAAAGGCTCGGGTTGCGGGAGTATTTTCCATTTGTAGGAAGCGGCTCGGATTACCAGCAGCCATCCCTTGAAGTTGCTCAAGGTTAGCCGCTGCTGTCTCTAAATCGGCAGTCCCTGTAGGATCAAAGCTTTGAGGCATTTCCCCAAATGCTTGCCTGAGTCCATCGTAATATTGTTGTGAGGGGGTTCCAGGGCCTGGAGACGTATTTGCATCGGAACCACCTGTCCTCCCGCCTGCACCACTGCCGACATTGGGCTGTCCGCTCTGCATTGATTTTTCAACCTCACTAAGAATACTCTGACACGAAACTCCCCCTGATGGGATGACACATTTGTCATTCTTTATGTCTTTCCCGCTCGGATCATATCCCTGCAGTCCTGCCTTGTAACAAGTCCGCACGCCTCCTTGGGTACCTGAGAAATTTGCCTTATTGCATTCTTTCTGTGAATTCGTGTTCGTTCTATCGACAGTTGTTTGAGTGCCACCGGAATTGGCTCCGGTTGAACCGGTGCCTCCTCCAGATGAGGCACCAGAAGTCCCCGCACCCCCCGTTGACCCAGAAGTTCCTGCACCAGACGAACCCGAGCCAGCTTGTACGGTTTCTTGCCCTGACGGACAACTGCCACACACCGTGACAATTGCTCCATTGACACCACATTGATTTTTCGGTTGATTGTTGGCACATTTTCCATCAGGACCAGGCTGCTCGTACGCACGAGAGTTTGATGGTGATATGAACACCATCACAAGTATAAAGAAGCCTGCACAGACTACGTGTCGCATTGCATATCAATTGTAAATGCATTCCAGCTCTTTAAATGAGATTTCCCCACTTTAAAAAAACATCGGCTCTGTCACATAAAGCGGCAGAGCCGAGTCGAGATGATGTTCATTCCGCAGGACCGACGTCGATCGGACCTTGCCGGAGTTGCTCCTTGAGCGCGCGCTCGAGGGCGCATTGCATGCCATCGGGGTCGACCGCCGCGAGTTCCGGCGTGCAGCGATCCGACTGCAGCCAGACCAAATCAGCGGCCCGGATCTGCAGACGGTCGCTGTCGAGTGCCGGAACCATCAGGGTGATGGCCAAAAGCGCTGCAATTTTCATGACTTCTCCTTTCGAATGAAACCTACGCTACCTTTAATGTTAGCATACTATAACAAAATGTCAAGTTTCAGTCTGTGAACAAGTAGGGGCGCGCAAAGCTCTTTTGCGCGCCCCACCCTTCACCTAGCATGGAGTGAGTACCGTGTCAGATAGTGTTCCGTTGTCTGGTAATGCACTACCTCAACAATGGGCAGGATAACGAGCATCCAAAGTGCAGCCACGAAGCATAAACAAATGAAAAAAAGCTGAAGCGAATCTTGTTCACTTCGCCGCGCGAGCGGCTCTCTCCGTTCCGGCTCATTCCATTCCGGGCGCGCAAGCATGGTCACCTCCATCCGTTATTAACTGCACGCAACACTACCGTGCGCGCGCAATACTGTCTAGGCAGTGTTCACATATTGCGAGTATCCGCGTTGCAGAAAACAAGGTTTTTTGAGCGAAAAACAAACTGGAGGCAGAAGCGATGCTGTGCACCGTTGAGGTCGAAGTGCAGTTTTGCAGCCAACAACCCTTGTTTTCTGCCACAGGGAGTATGTGACCACTACCTAAAGATTATTGAAAAGCGCAAGTTTCTTTTTCACGACATCTTTCATCTGTTCCACACCACCGGCAAGATACTTCGCGGGTGATACGTCATCCGTCGCCGCAAGCCTCGCCTCAATGCCCGTGCGATACGCGACGCGAAGCTCGGTATTGATGTGCACGACGGCAATGCCGTTTTTGATAGCAGCACGAATGTCATCTTCACTATTTCCCGAGGCACCGTGCAGCACGAGCGGCACGCCCGCTTTCTGTGCAATGCCGCCAATGCGAGAGATATCGAGCGCCGGATTCACAGCGCTCTTCAACATGCCGTGGATGTTCCCAACAGATGGCGCGAGCAGATCCACCCCAGCCTCTTTCACAAAACGCTTTGCCACTTCAGGGTCTGTTTTGTCCAAGCCCGCACCCTCGGGAATCGCATCGAACATCTGCGATGACGCACCAATGTAACCAAGCTCACCTTCTATCAAAATATCGCGCCCGGAAGTGTGCGCACAGACAACCGCTTCTTTCGCCTGCGTGATATTCTCCTCAATCGAAAGCTTGCTACCGTCAAAGAGTACCTCGTCAAACCCCGCATCAATCGCTTCCTTAACGCCTGCAATCGTTTTTGTATGATCTGCGTTGAGATATATCTCCTGCCTCGTGGCGCGAAGCGCCGCCACCAAAGCTGCCGCTTGCGCGACACCGATGAATGCACGCTCGCCCTCGGAGACGCCCACCATAACAGGCACCCCAAGCTCACGCGCCGCTTCCGCAATAGTATTAAGCTGCGTCGAATCTGAAAAATTGAAATGCCCCACTGCAACGCCACGCCCCCGCGCGTCTTCTATCACTTCGCGTAGTGTTCTCATAAACACAAGTTTACAGTCGACAGCCTAGAGTTAACAGTCATTCGTGGGGAGAACACGATGTGCATCTCTATAAACTGTAAGCTGTTCGCTGTATACTGCTCATATGAAATACGACTTCATCTCATTTGGCGACATAACAACCGACGCGTTTATCCGCCTCAAAGACGCCCATGTCACCTGTAAAATCAACAACGAGGATTGTGAAATTTGTATGCCATTCGGCACGAAAATCCCGTTCGAATCAGTCACCGAAGTACTCTCGGTCGGTAACGCTCCAAACGCTGCCGTTGCAGTAGCACGACTCGGACTCTCTGCCGGACTTGTAGCTCACGTGGGAGGAGATATGAACGGTACTGCGTGCCTTCAGGCACTCAAAGAACGCGGCGTATCGATAGAATACGTAGAAACGCATACGGACATGCGGACGAATTACCATTACATCCTGCAATATGGTCCCGAACGCACTATTCTTATCAAACACGAGGCCTATCCGTATACGCTTCCACACTTTGCAGAACATCCCACATGGCTATACCTCACCTCCTTGCCGGACGGAACACTCGAATACCAGCTCGAGATCGCGCGCTATGCAAAAACAAACGGCATCAAACTCGCCTTCCAGCCAGGTACGTATCAATTGAAACTTGGCAAGGATGCGCTCAAAGAAGTATACGAGGCGAGCGAAATCTTTTTCTGCAACAAAGAAGAGGCGCAGGATATTCTCGATCTTCATGACGAACAAGACATACACAAACTCATGGCGGGCATTCGCGCCCTGGGGCCTCGCATTGCCGTCGTCACCGATGGCCCTAAGGGTTCGAACGTTATGGACGATACTGGTGCATACCACATCCCCATGTATCCCGATCCCGCACCACCGGTGTCACGCACTGGTGCCGGAGATGCGACAGCCGCAACAACCGTCGCCTATCTTATTAAGGGACTTGCGCCACACGATGCACTCATGCGTGGCGTTATCAATGCTGCCGCCGGTGTACAGGCAGTGCATGTTCAGCTCGGCACGCTCACAGACGAGAAAATCGAAGAGTGGTATTCAAAACGTCCTGCTGAATTTGTCGCGACGCCGCTTTAGATTCTGAGATCTCGATGTATCCCTTGCGCGACACCTCGTTTGCCACAGGCGACCCACAATCAAATATTCGGGTTGTCATTTTCCATGGCTACACTGGCAGCACCGACGAATTTGAGCCGCTCGCGCAAGAGCTCGCCAGCGCGCTCGACGCGCACGTATCCATACCACTCCTCCCCGGACACGGCACACACGAAAGTGACCTCCTCCATTATCGCTATGAAGATTTTGTGAATTTTGCTCGCCTCCGTGTCGAGCAGGAGCGCGCAAAAGCTGCAAAACTCGTCATTATCGGGCACAGCTTCGGCGGCTATTTAGCATCGGAGTGTGCAGCAGAGTTCAAGGCAGACGCGCTTGTGCTCACCGTAATGCCATTTCTTCTGCGCTTTCCCTTGAATTTTCCTGGTCTTGCATGGCTCATGCGCCGAAAATCCTTGTGGGATAAGAAAGTGCCACTACAGGAGCGCATCGAGCGTATGGGTCTTTTTTACTATCGCCACATGCCGGGCATCGCACTCACACTCCTTAATGAGGGAATCAATCGTACACGAACGGCACTCCCCAAAGTCCGCTGCCCAATGCTCACCATCAACACGACAGAAGATCCGCTCACCTACAATGAAAGCGGCCGCGAATTGCTTGCCTGCTCTGATAAAAATCCGCAAAGCCGCACGCTTCTTGTAGAGAGGAAAGAGCACGGACTTTTTTATGGCAAAGGCAGAGAAGAAGTAGTGGAAGAGATTGTGATGTTTGTGCGCGAAGCGCTTGCATGAAAAACACCCGGCTGCGAAGGTCGCAGACCGGGTGAAGAAAGAACGCAAGAGCTATTCGCGGGGGCAGAAGAATTCGGCTTCACCGATTTCTTCGCCTCTTTCATTTTTCGCACGACCAACGGACCGCATCGTCGAGCGAATGCCCACGCGAGCCTTTTCAGACTGCGCGATCCAATCGCTTTTCCTTCGCTTCCGAAGATAGTGCGTGGCGCATCCGTTTGCGCCTTCTGTGAAAAGTCCTTGCACGATCTGGAGATCGGATTTCCAGCTCGCCTCGGTTGCTTCGAGCGAGTTGCGCACATACGTGACGTTGCGGCTGTAGAGGCCGCCCCACCGCTTGTAGCCTTCAGGCACAAGGGTGAGCCCGCCGCTAAACACGTCGCAAACGTCTCGCTTGAACACTCGAGCATGCCTGATGACAGCGCGACCGACTTCGCGGCGAACCGCCTCGTCAACATCGCCAGCCCATCGCGCATCTGAGTGAATTGCGGCAACCACGCAGTCAGCCTCGAGTTCCGACAGCTGCTTCTCGAAGACCGGGATGCGTACCCACCCCACGTAGTAGCCCACGAAGACCACCGTGAGAAGCGTGCACACCGCAATGATGGCTGAGAAGAATTTCCCCATTGGGGCACCTCCTTCCTTTTGCTCAACCTGGGAAAATTATAGCACTAAATTATCGTAATGTCCAGTGCTATTCACCGGCTAACTTCCTCACTTTTTCGACGATCGCACTGACACCCATACCGTAGTGCTCAATAAGTTCGGCAGGAGTACCTGATTGCCCGAATTGGTCTTGGACACCAACAAATGACATGGGAAGCGGGTGCTTTTCGGCAAGCAACTCTGCAATAGCACTTCCCAATCCCCCGTGCACCTGATGCTCCTCAACCGTGACGACACCCACGACTCCCTGAACGGCATTCAGAATAGTTTCTGCATCAAGCGGCTTTATCGTGTGAACATTCACCACAACAACAGGAATTTCTGACTCGAGTTGCTTCGCGGCCAGAAGCGCATTATGCAAAAGCGGCCCCGTCGCTATAATCGCCACTTTTGGCAAGGTCTGACCTTGCCACATGATGGCGGCTTTCCCAATTTCAAACGGTGTCTCAGCCATTGTCATCACCGGCGTCTTCTCGCGCCCAAAACGCATGTAGATGGGCTTTCCTATTTTCGCCGCGGTAATCGTCGCTTTACGCGCCTCTTCGGCGTCACATGGCGAGATAACGATCATATTTGGCATCGCACGCATGAGCGCAATGTCTTCAAGCATCTGGTGCGTCGCGCCATCGGGGCCGACGGATACTCCCGCGTGCATGCCGCAGACGATTGCATGGACGTTATTTAGTGCGACGGTCGTACGAATCTGTTCCCAATTGCGTCCAGGTGAGAATGCCGCGTATGAGGTAAAGAACGGGATTTTACCGTAATTTGCCATTCCCGCTGCGACAGTCGCCATATTTTGCTCCGCAACTCCCATTTCAATAAATCGCGAGGGGAATTCTTTCAGAAACCACTCAGCGCGCGTCGATTCGGTGAGATCTGCGCTCAGGACGACAATGCGTTCATCTGCCCTCCCAGCCTCAACGACACCTCTCCCAAAACCATCACGCGTCGGCAGCATGTCTGGCTTATCGAATAAATTTGCGGCAAGTTTTAAGTCAGGAGAGAGCATAATGTTCAATTTGGCAGTTTGCAATTTGCAAAGAATTCACAAAGTCCAAGTATACAAACATCATACTACGATCTTACGGGCTATACTGCCGAAGATCTTGTTGATTTCATCGGCTTCTTTCCATAAGAGTTTGCAGGTTTCTGTGATTTTCTCGTCCGCACAAGCTATCATCCGCAACCAATGTTTTGTTTCTCTTGCTTCTTTGCAGCAAATTTTTATTTTGTTCCAAAAATCCTTCTTGGAGCTCGCCTCGTTAGCTTCCATATAGTTTGCCCCGATACTCGTCCCCGACCGAACTATCTGTCCCACGAGCGGTTTTGTGACCTCATTGTTAGTCACCTTTTTACTGAAATCAATAATCTGCTCTCCGAACGGGGAAACCCTCTCTTCTAAGTCGTATTTCATGTTTCGGATTTTTCGTTTGAGATTTATTTGCAAATTGCAAATTGTTCTTTGCAAATTTATTGATGCTCCCCCCGTATCTTCCCCTGAAGCGTACGGAGTTCATTAAGGAATTTCACCGCCTCCTCTTTGCTTGGGGGTTTACCATGCCAGCGGTAGTCGAATTCGATCTCTTTCACTCCTTTGCCGGGAATGGTGTGCGCAATGATGACGGTCGGTTTTTCGTAAATGGCTTTTGCCTCTTCACATGCCGCAATGAACTGCGGGATGTTATGACCGTCTACTTCAAGAACGTGCCAATTAAATGACTCATATTTTTCGCGCAGAGGCTCCAGGGGCATGATGTTCTCTGTCATACCGTCGATCTGAATATTGTTCCTGTCGATAATGCCCATGAGGTTGGAGAGACGATTCTTCCCCGCAAACATGATTGCTTCCCAAAGATTGCCTTCCTGATGCTCGCCATCTGACATGGCGCAGTAAACGCGAAAATTCTTTCCGTCCATACGTGCGGCATATGCGTAGCCAGAGGCTTGTGATAGACCTGAGCCAAGTGGGCCGGAGGTTGATTCGACGCCGGGAAGTTTCTCACGCTCGGGATGTCCCTGCAGCCGCGAACCGAATTTCCGCAGGGTGAGGCTTTCTTCTACAGGAAAATACCCTGCATGCGCCATCGCGGCGTAACGCACCGGCGTTATGTGTCCGTTTGAGAGAAAGAGGCGATCACGCTCTTCCCACGCGGGGTTCTTCGGATCATGAGTTAGCACGTGGAAATAAAGTGCAGTGAAAATATCCGCCATACCCAAGGGACCGGCGGTGTGCCCCGAGCCAGCTGCAACAAGCATCTCGATAATCGTTGCGCGGACTGCTTGTGCACGCTCTGAGAGCGCACGTGTTTCCCCATCTGAAAGCGGCATATAGTTATGATACCGCGTTCGCAGCCTTCACGAGTTCGACATATGTGGATGCAGGGTTTTCTAATCGAGCAAGTGACGAGCCAACACAAAATCGTGTTGCGCCAGCGCCCGCAAGGTTGGCAATATTTTCGAGAGACACACCTCCGTCCACTGAGAGCACGAGTGTTGGATACTTTTTATGAAGAGCGCCGATCCGCTCGAGAGAGCGCGTATCGAATGGCTGGCCCTGCGCGCCAATCGTCTCGATCGTCATAAGTTGCACAAAATCAAGAAGCGGAATATAGGGATCAACAGTATTGATCTGCGTCTGCATTGTGAGTGCGACACCGATTTCACGCACCCCTGCAGCGCGCCACGCACCGAACACCTCGTGTGCGTGCTCGACATCCGGAAACGATTCAATGTGCGCAATGAGTCGCACAACGCCTGCGCGCACGCACGCTATTCCGAGGTCACGCGGATTGGCTACCATGAGATGTACTTCGTAGGCAAGTTCTCCCCTCGGAAAGCCGCTCGAAACGCCTGGAAGCCAAGTCGAATTTCGCGTCAGCGTGCCGTCAGTGAGATCCACGTGCAAGGTCTGCGCAAACGCAAAGCGTGACAATGCCGCCGCAATGTCATCGGCGCATTCTGGAACGACAGTTGGGATAATTTCAGGCATTGAATTTCGCAATGCGGCGTGCATGGCGCGCTTCACCAGAAAATGGAGTTGAAAGCCACAGTTGCACCGCATGTTTCGCGTCTTGTTCAGAAAGAAAGCGCGCACCGATGCATAGAATATTTGCATTATTATGCGCGCGAGTCGATTGCACGAGATTCAAAATAGTTCCCGCGGCATCCGTTTGTTCACCACGAGCTTCGCCATAATAGACAGCAGCCCGTACACCAAGGACTCTATTCGCCGCCATCGCCTCACCCTGCCCCGATGCACCGATCCCGATTCCAACGCTGTGATCATCTTCTGCAACGCGCCGCGCCATGGGCAGAATGTAGTCCGGATAGTCATCGTCGACATTAAACGTCTCTGGTCCACAATCGTGGACGTGATGCCCCTCTGCCTCCAGAAACGAGACGAGCATGTTTTTTAGCTTGAATCCGGCGTGATCCGATGCGATGTAGATGTGCATAGCATCAGTGTAGCAAAATATACGGCAAGATTCGCGTTGTTTCGATGCGCACCATCTCACGCGACACTAGGGTGTGTCGCTCGCGACCACGTCGTCCTCTTGCGCTACTGGAGCACTCTCATCTGGTACTGCCTCCTCCTCAACAGATTCTGCCGCGGCAGGCTGTTCATCCTCCGCCCCAGCAGGAGACTCCGTCGAGAGTGGTTCATCCGAGATAGGTGGAGTCTCCTCAGTTTCCCCTCCCGTCGATTCAGGAGTAGAGGTTGCCACTGGCTCCGCTGAATCAGTATCTTCTGGAGCCGGTGCTTCGGTCGTTGTGCCGGATCCTGTTTCGGTGACCGGAGGTGAGAGCGGATCAGTGGATGTAGCCGGAGTAACTGGCGCCGGCGCTGACGCCGGTTGAATAGCCTGGCCATTCAGAAGTTGTTGCAATTGTTCCTTCGTCACGCAGATATCTTCTAAACAGAGTGTTTTGGCATTTACCGTATCGACATACCCCTCTTCTGCCCGAATAGTTTTTGCAAAAAATTCGGTGATGCCATTCGCTGCATTCGCAAACCAGAGCTGCAAGTGTTCTTTAATGGCAGCAAGAAGCTTTGTCATAAACGACGTGAGCGGTGCAGATGTGGTCGTCGTAGCGGTTGTTGTTGCGTCAATGGTAGTTGTCGTGGTTGTTGCAGTGGTTGTCGGCATGGAGATCAAGGCAGTGGTCGTGGTCGCATCCAATGTACCAAGCAGTGCATCTCCAATTGCATCAATATCGATACCCTTACGAAGATCAAGGAAGATCATGACGGCTGAGCCTGTGTCACTCGTCTCCACGGGACCAATCACAATGCCAACAGAATCGTCAAACGGCCCCGCTTTCATGCCGACGCCCGGCACCGAAGATGGCGCGATTCGATCGCCGATCGAAACAGGCCCGTTTTCAAGATTGAATTTAACTGGTACGCGTCCCATAAGCGCAATGGGGCGCATTCCCGAAGCACCCTGATCACCGAGAATGTAGCCAGGATCAGTGGCAACAACGCCCGCAAGCGCCACATCGCCCTTCTTAGCGTATTTCATGGAGACGGGCACGCCGACATCGACAGCAACGATGTCTCCCGCGGTTATGCCCGGATTCGAGACGGGGAACATTTCGGCATAGTCATTTCCGGCAGCATTCGGTGAAGACGTTGCATAGACCGCGATAACGAGACCGCCTGCACCTCCCGCGCCCCCACTAGGATCTCCACCACCACCACCACCACCAAATGCATCGCCAACATTGCCGCTACTTCCAGTTCGGGTCAGACCCCCTCGGCCGCCGCGAGGCGCCGATCCTCCAGCAACACTCGTTCCCGTCTGACCACCCAAATTAATATCGCCGCCCGACGCGGTTCCAAATGGACCGCCCGATGCACTACCTCCACCAGCTGTCGTTGTCGCGCCCCCATCTCCAAAAAGCGTCGCACTTCCAGCTGAAGCAGCAGCACCACCTGTCCCTATGCGGTAAAAGTACTTGGACGCGAGGGACGAATATAACTCAAGGACGTAACCGCCACTACTACCTCCACTTCCACTCGTAGCACCACCACCACCGCCACCCCATGTCTCCACCTGGATGTATGAGGTGTTCGATGGGAGTGTAAGCGTTGGTGACGCTCCGGCGGAGTGCGAGGGTGCTGAACCTTGTGCCCCGGTGAATTGCACAGTGGTCGTTGCACCGCCGCCGCCAACACCGCTCGGTGTTGACGTTGCATACACAGCGGCAAGCTTGACTGTGTAGCCTATGCAAACTCCATTCACCCTGAAGCACGAACCACTGGGAACATTCACATCTCCATTCACATCAAGTGCGTATACCGGGTTACGCGTCCCAATGCCAACATTTCCGCTTGAGCCAAGAATCGTAAGTGCGCTCGAAGATGTCGTTGCCGTGCCGGCAACCGTGGTCGTAGCGAAATACAAGTTTCCGCCGGCATTTCTAAAGGCCCACTGCGCGAGTCCCCCACCCGCTGAAAGAGAAAGCTGCGCTGCTGTTGCAGAGGTCGGATTCAAGAGCCACTGCGGCGTCGACGTCCCTATCCCAAGATTCCCCCCAGATGAGAGGCGCATACGCTCGGTGGGTGAGTTTGCTGTGTTTACGCGGAAGATGAAGTCTGAACCCGACCACCGATTGTCAAAGAAAGTGCCCCAATTACTTCCCGTTACAGAAGTGTTGCCATCAATCCAGATATCAACGCCAACCACCGCATCGTTACGACGCAAGAACAAGCCAACGTCGCCCGCAGCAGCTACGCTGTTCAACTCAAGCACCCGGCCGTTCACGGGAGCAAATCCTGATGAATAGAGCGATCCTGGCGTTGAGGTGCCGAGTCCGACATGGCCCGAGCTATCTATCACTAAGCGATCATTGG